>CAYUOC010000159.1:0-8816 GCA_964446305.1 uncultured Terricaulis sp.
GGCCGCGAAAGCCAGCCCCACCCTGTTTTGCTTCATGGGACCAGGATGCGGCGGCTAGGCGGTTTAGATGCAGAAGGGCAGCGAACACGGGAACACCTCGGCTCGGCCAGCATTTCGCTTAGAACTGGTTCCATTGAGGTATTCTCATGCGCTTGCTCACGACTGCCGCCATCGCCGCCCTGCTCGCCGCCTGCGGCCAACCTGCGCCGCCGCCCGCCACCACGGAGCCGCCGGCGACCACCGCGCCGGCGACCGATCCCAACGACATCACCTCAAACGGCTGGAACACGCTCCGCGTCGGCATGACCCGCGCTGAAGTCACCACCGCAGTCGGCGCCGGCAATCCCAACGCCGTTGGCGGTCCCGATCCGCAAGCCTGCGATCTCTTCCATCCCGCCAACGCGCCCGAAGGCATGCTGGTGATGATCCAGCAAGACGTGCTGACCTCTATCACGCTCCGCAACAACACCACGCTCCGCACCGATCGCGGCTTCGGCGTCGGCAGCACCGCGGCAGAGATCAAAGCCGCCTACGGCGCAAGCGCGCTCAGCGAGCCGCACAAATACGTCGAAGGCGCTGAGTACATCACCGTCTGGAGCGTCGGCGGGCCAACCGCCTCAACCCCCTTCGTCGAGGACCCCAACGCCCGCGCCATCCGCTACGAAACCAACGCGCAAGGCCTCGTCACCGCCGTGCACGCTGGCGGGCCGAGCATTCAGAATGTTGAAGGCTGCTCGTAAGCCGCCGCTAGCGGGTTTTCTCCCCTTGTGGGAGAAGACAGACCGGAGCGCAGCGAAGGTCAGATGAGGGGTGACGGCGCAGGCGTGTCAAGCATTGGCGCGAGTACCCCTCACCTGCGTTTGCTCCCGCAAACGCTGTCCTCTCCCACAAGGGGAGAGGACCAACTAAGCCGCCGCCAGCAGCTCCTTCACGCGCCCGACCAGCTGCTCCATCGTCACCGGCTTCGACAGATAGTGCACCGGATATTTCTCCAGCATGTCGCTGAAGCTTTCGGGCGCGTAGCCGGAGAGGAAGAGCACCTTGGCGTTGCCGATCATCGCGGGCTCGGCTTCCTGCAGCATCTCGGGGCCAGTCATGATCGGCATCGAGACGTCGGAGATGATGATGTCGAATGCGCCGGGCTTGGCCGTCAAAATATCCAACGCCTCCTGCCCGTCGCCCGCTTCTTCGACCTCGTAGCCGCATTCTTTGAGATTGCGCACCGTCGCGCGGCGCACCGGCACGAGGTCTTCCACGAACAGGATCTTGCCGCGGCCCGAGACGTCCTTCGGCTGCGGCGCGATCAGCGCGCGTTCCTTCGCGGCGATTTCGTCGAGCTCTTCCTGCGTTGGCGTGTATTCCGGCAGGAAGATGCGGAACGTGGTGCCGACGCCGACCTTCGAGCTGAAGAAGATATAGCCGCCCGATTGCTTGATGATGCCGTAACTGGTCGCAAGGCCGAGCCCCGTGCCTTTGCCGGCCTCTTTGGTCGAGTGATACGGGCGGAAGATTTTCGCCGCGTGCTCAGGCTTAATGCCGCCGCCGGTGTCTTCAACCTCGATCATGACGTACTTGCCGTCTTCCATCGGGTTGTGACCCATGGCGCGCGCCTGCGCCGCTTCGATCACCGAGGTACGCAGCATCAGCTTGCCATCACGCGCGATCGGCGAGCCTTTCGGCGTCATCGCGTCGCGCGCATTGGTGGCGAGGTTCACGATCACGCGCTCAAGCTGCGTTTTGTCGACCTTCACATACGGCAGATCGCGGCCGTGACGGATTTCCGTCTGGATCGACGCGCCCATGATGCGCCGGATCAGCTCCTGCTTGGAGCCGAGGAAGTCGCCCACATCGAACACTTCGCGCGCGAAGTTCTGCTGACGGGCATAAGCGCGCAGCATTTCCGAAAGCTCCTTCGCCGTCGTCGCGTGATCGGCGATTTCCTTGAGCATCGGATAGTCCGCGTCGCCCACCGGGTGGCGGCGCAGCAGGTAAGAGCAGGTCTGCATCACAACCGTCAACAGGTTGTTGAAGTCGTGCGCAACACCGGCCGCCAGTTCCCCGATCTCGCGCATCTTCTCAGACTGCGCCAGCCGCGTCTCAAGCTCGCGCTGCTGCGAGACGTTCGAGATATAGGCCAGCGCCCGCCCGTCCGAGCCGCGCGCCAGCTGCACATGCACCGCCGTCGGCGGCGTCGAAGCCAACGTGATCTCGACCGGATCGTTCATCGCCTGGCGCAGACGATGCGCCAGCTGCGCCGGCCCTTCCGAAGCATCGAACAAGTCCGCGAACGCCGCGCTTGGCGTCGCCCGGCCCTGCGTCATCTCCATCAGCGAGGCGTTTGAATCCAACACCGCCGCCGAACCCGGATCGATGCCGTCAAGCACCGCGACGCCAAACGGCGCCTGCGCGAACACGCCATCGGCGCTCGTCACATCCGCCGTGCGTGGCGCCACCGTCGCTTCCGGCGATTCCGCGTCTGAGAAGAACACCAGCCCGCGCACCGCGCCATCGATGTCGTCCACCGGCGTGAAACTCAGCACGCTCGCTTGCGTCTCCTGGCCGTCAATGCCCTTCAGCGTCACCTTCGCGCGCGTCGGCCCGAAGCCACGGCGATCACGGCGGATCAAGCGGCTGGCGTCCTCCTTGATCATATCCTTGACGCGGAGCAATTGCGGATCGTCGCCAAGGCCAAGCACCGCGCGCAGCGAGCGGTTCATATAAATGATCTGCCCGTCCGAACGCGCCGCGAAGAAGCCCACGGGCGAGTCATCCAAGAAGAGCTGGCGCCCATCATCAGGGCTAGAGCCCTGCTCCGCCGCGCCAAGCTCACGCAACCGCCACAGCACATGCCCGCCCGGGATTGGTCCTACGCACGCTTCGTAGCGCGTGTGCTTGCCATTAATTGCCGCGGTGCCCGGCAGCTCCTCGCGCCGCGTGTGACCCAGTTGCGCGGCTTTCGACAATCTGAACATCGGCGCAGACAGCATCGGGTCAGCGCCGAACAAGCGGCTCATCATCGGCGGACGATCGCTCTCGCCCAGGATGCCCGCCGCTTCCGCGATCGCATGGTAGCCATGGTTCGCGACCAGCGGCGAAAGCTGCGCATCCGTGATCAGCGCC
This sequence comes from uncultured Terricaulis sp., assembly GCA_964446305.1. GTDB lineage: Bacteria > Pseudomonadota > Alphaproteobacteria > Caulobacterales > Aquidulcibacteraceae > Vitreimonas. The sequence goes on from CAYUOC010000159.1 coordinate 3,121, forward strand.
GCTTCATCGAGCGCTTCGACGAACGCGAAATCGTTGCGGCCACCCAGAAGCGAGTTCGCAGCAATTGCGCCGCGCTCCGGGAATGCGCCAACCCGGCGCCCCGCGCCGCGCGACATCCAGAAGAACAACACCAAGCCCGCCGCCGCGAGCAGGATCAACAACACCGCGCCCGCCTGGCCGACGGCTTGCCCCGCCGTCAGCGCAACGCCCGCCGCGCCGAGGCCAACGGCGACGGAGAACCAGAACAAAATCTGGAGCGGATCGAGCCGCCCGCCGCTACGCGGCGCCGGGGTTTCTGCGTGATCGGTCATTGCACCGCCAATTGACCCCGATTCGGGGGGCCGAGCACCTTGGCCGCTCATGGGAAATCCATCCGCCATAGGGCGTCTCCACTCACAAACTGCTGCGCCGGCCGCCGCGCCGGCGGGCAAGGCGCATAACGAAGCCAATTACCTTGGCCACTGCCTCGTAATGTTCCTTTGGAATCGGCTGATCGAGTTCCGCCGTGGCGAACAGAGCCCGCGCCAGCGGCGGATTTTCCACGATCGGAATGTCGTGCTCTTCGGCCACTTCCCGAATTCGTAACGCCACCGCATCGACGCCCATCGCCAGGCAGACCGGCGCGGGTGTGCTGATTGGGTCATACTTCAGCGCGACGGCGTAGTGGGTCGGGTTCGTAATGATCACGCTCGCCTGCGGCACGTTTTGCATCATCCGCTGGCGTGAGCGCTGCATCCGGATCTGGCGCAGCTTCGCCTTGACCATCGGATCACCGTCTTGCTGGCGATGCTCTTCCTTGATTTCGCGCCGGCTCATGCGCTGGCGTTTCATGTAGGATTGGCGCGTGAACACATAATCGACGACCGCGATGAACGCGGAGGCGCTGGTCAACGCGATCAGCATCGCGACGACACGATCCTGCACATACGGCAGCAACGCGTTGGCATCGAGCAGCGACAGATTTTCGAGCGTCGAGTCTTTTGGCCAGAGCGCCCACAGCATCACGCCGCCGACGACACCGAGCTTCGCCAGCGATTTCAGGAACGAGGCGAATGCCTGTTTACCGAACACACGCTTGAAGCCCTCCATCGGATTGAGCTTCTCGATCTTCGGCGTCAGCCGTTCGCCGGTGAACGTCCCCTTGTCCTGAATGTAGCGCGAGGCGACGCCCGCAGCGGCCAGCGCCAGACACGTCAGCCCAAAGATCGCGAGCAGCTTCAGCCCGATCTGGCCGAGAATATCTTCAAGCGCGCCCGGCTGCGTCGAATACTGATCGGGCATCGAGAGGAAGCCGATGAAGGCGTGCGCCATCTGCGATGCGATTGGCCCCGCCATAAACGCGACGATGCCGGTCAGTGCGATCAACGAGAGCGCCGAGCCCACTTCCGGCGAATAGATGATGTCGCCCTTCTCGCGCGCCTGCTCGAGTTTTCGCGGTGTTGGCTCTTCTGTCTTATCGTCGTCATCAGCCGCCATGCATCACCTCAGCCAGGTTGCATAGCGCTCGAGACTATCGAGCCAGATCAGCATGCCGGTTGAGAGGCCGAGCGCGAACACCACGAGCCCGCCCATGATTTGCAGCGGCAGCGCGACGAAGAACACCTGAATTTGCGGGATCAAACGCGAGAGCACGCCCAACCCCACGCGGAAGATCATGCCCGCCACGATGAGCGGCACAGCGATCTGGAAGCCGACACGGAACGACGTCGCCGTCGCTTCCAACGCAAGCTCCGCCGCATCGCCGACCGGCGGTTGCGCACCGAGTGAGATCACCTGGTACGAGCCCGCGATCCCCTCCAGGAACATGTGATGCAGGCCGGTCGCGAAGATGAGCGCAACACCCATCACGCCCAAGAACACCGCCACCAATTGGCCGCTGCCAGTGGCCGTGGGGTCGGCGGTTTGCGCGAACGAGATGCCGAGTTCGAGGCCAACGATCTGCCCCGCGGTCGCCAGCGATGAGACCAACATGCGCGCCGCAGCGCCAAGCAGAATGCCGATCAGCACTTCCGCGCCGATCTGAAACGCCATCCCCCACGCGCTGTTCGCCGGCTCCGGCACAGCGGTCGCGAGAGCGGGGCCAAGCGCGATCGCCATCGCCAACGCGAAGCCCAGGCGCACGCGCGCCGGCACCGCCGGTTCGCCGAAGCCAGGCAGCAGCATGATCATGCCGCCGATCCGCGCGAACAGTAGCGCGGTGGCCCAAATCTCAACGCCGTAGAGCGTGAGGTTCATGCTCAGAACGCCGCTATGCGTTCAAATATGTTGGTGGTGAAGCTGCCCAGCAGCCCGCCCATGATCGGCAGGAAGAGCAGGATGGCGAAGAAGATCGCCAGGATCTTCGGCACGAACACCAGGGTCTGCTCCTGGATCTGCGTGAGCGTCTGCAGGAGCGAGACGACGAGGCCGACCACCAGCCCGACGATCATGGGCCCAGCGGCGACCAGAACCGTGATCCAGATTGCGTCGCGACCGAGGTCGAGGACTTCCGCGCCAGACATTTGGCCTCCGCCGGGGTCGGCAAATTCTGCCGCCCTGTCAGGAGGGGTCGGACTGACGCGGTTAATGCGAGGTTTCTGCGCGGCTTACGTCTGTGCAAGGCGGCTGAAGCCACACCCGGCGGGCGAAACCGTGCTTACGCGGCCACACTTCAGACGAGTTTGCGCGAGGGGCATCCAAAATGCCGATTCCGCATCATCTTGGATTCAGACGTGCATGGAACGATGGGCTCGTTCCGGACGTAGAACGCGTCGAGGAAACGTTGCTGCAGGGGGCAGACATGCTGAATGCGATCTCTAACTTTTTCAGAGGCCTGTTCGGTCGCAAGACCGACAACTTCAAGGACCTCCTGATCGCCGATCTCGGCATCGAGCGCTAAGCGCTCGAGTTCGAATTATCCGAACTATCCGCCCGGCGGCGCGCCGGCGTTGAAGCTTTCAATGAGGCTGCCCGCCACTAGGCGCCAGCCATCGACCAGCACGAAGAAGATCAGCTTAAACGGCAAGCTCACCACCACGGGCGGCATCATCATCATGCCCATGGCCATGAGCAATGACGCGACCACGAGGTCGATAATCACGAACGGGATGAAGAGCATAAAGCCGATCTCGAACGCGCGCCTGAGCTCCGAGATCATAAAGGCCGGCGCCATGATCCGGAGCGGCGTCTCTTCAGCGCTCGCCGGCGGGGTTTCCAGGCGCGCCATATCGATGAACAGCGCCAGATCGTCCTCACGCGTTTGGCTGGCCATGAATGTCTTCAGCGGCGCGACGATGCGCGGGAACGCTTCATCCAGCGGCATTTCCTCGTTCATCACCGGGCCTATCCCCGCCTGATAGGCCTCGTTCCAGACCGGCTGCATCACGAACGCGGTCAGGAACAGCGACAGCGACACGATCACCACGTTCGGCGGCGCCTGCTGCAGTCCAATGGCCGTCCGCAGCAACGAGAGGACGACGACGATGCGCACGAAGCTCGTCGTCATGATAATGATCGACGGCGCCAGCGACAGCACCGTGATCAGCGCCGCCAGCTGCAGCACGCGTGCGGTCAGGCCGTCGCCGGTGCCGAGATTGATCGACATCGTTGGATTGGTCGCCGCCGCATAGGCGACGCCCGCGCCGATCGACATCGAGAGCGCCAGCGAGGCCGCGAAGATGATCGCGGCTTTGCCCCAGCCGCTCTCCCAACTGAATTTCTTTGGGGCTTTAGCGGCTGCGCTCACGTCGTCTCCCCCGCCGGCGGCTCTTTCGCCGCCATCTCTCCCACCACCACGTCGTTCGCTGCGCCGAGCAGCAGCACATGCTCGCGATTGTCCACGCGCACGATCACCATGCGGCGGCGTGCATCGAGCATCAGCGTCTCGGTGATGCGCATGCGCTTTGGCCCGGCGCCGCCCGGTTGCAGCATGCCGAGCCGGCGCGCGCCGTAGGCGGCGCCGACGACCAAGGCCAATGTCGCGATGAGCGCGAAGAGCGCGCGCGCCCAGTCCAGCAGATCCACCAACGCCTCCGTTCTGGAGCTTCTTGGCTTCTGGCTGGGCCGGTTTGGTAAATGAGATCTTAATTTCCGAGCCCGAAATTAAGTCGCGCTTAACCATACTCGGATCGACTAGGCAAAGTTTGCAGCCCTGTGAGTCGGCCTCTTGGACCTCGCTAACACCCCTTTCTTCGGTTTGCTGCGCGCCCGGCTGGATCAGCTGAGCGACCGGCAGCGGCTGATCTCCGAGAACATCGCCAACGCCTCGACGCCCGGCTACCGGCCGCGCGATGTGGATACGTCGGGGTTCGAGCGCATGCTGGCTTCGCACGCCGGCAATGGCGCGACGCTGACGATGGCGCGCACCAATGCCGGGCACATGTCGCCGGGCGGCGGATCGGGGCGCGTCAACGTCATCACCAGCGACGACAGCGAGACGACGATCGACGGCAACGCAGTGGTGCTCGAAGAGCAGATGGCGCGCGCGGCCGAGACGCGGATGCAGTTCGAGACCGGCATTGCGCTTTATCAGAAGGGCCTCGAACTCGTGCGCCTCGCGGCGCGGGCGCCGGGGAGATAGTTGAATGACTGACATCAACGCCGCCATCAGCGCCGCCGCTTCCGGCATGCGCGCGCAGCAGACGCGGATGCGGATCGCGGCGGAAAACATCGCCAACGCCAATTCCTCGGGCACGAACCCTAACGAAGATCCGTTCCGGCGGCGCATTCCGCTGTTGGAGACCACCACGCTTGCTTCGGGGGCGCGCGGCGTGCGGGTTGAGGGCGCGGTGAACGATATGTCGAACTTCCGCGAGGAGTATAACCCGGCCCACCCGGCTGCGGATGAGCGCGGGTATGTTCAACTGCCGAATGTCGACACGCTGGTCGAGATGATGGACATGCGCGAGGCGACGCGCGCCTACGAAGCGAACCTCAACATGATTGAAGCGGCCCGCACGATGACATCGCGCGCGCTCGATCTTCTGCGGAGATAATAGATGGCGATCGATCCAGTCTCGGCCGCGCGGGCTTATCAGCAAGCCGCGCAGGCCATGCAAGGCGGCGGCGCGACGGGCGGCGCTGAGGGCGTCGACTTCGGCAATCTGGTGCAGGAAGCGATCCGCCAGGCGGGCGCGAGTGCGAACGTTGCCGAGCAGCAATCGCTCGCGGTTGCGGGCGGGCAAGCCGACATCGTTGATGTCGTGACCGCGATCGCGGCGGCGGAGACCCAGTTGCAGACCGTGATCGCCGTGCGCGATCAGGTGATCAGCGCGTATCAGGAAATTCTGCGGATGCCGATTTAAGGCGCTTTCGCCTTTTTGTTGCATCGCCTCGGAACTTCGCCAGGGAACTAACGTTTCAGCGACATCAGGTTTGCTGAACGGAGTATTTCCCATGCTTGGCTGGGCTATCGGCTTTTTTGTCGCCGCGTTGGTCGCGGCTGTGTTTGGATTTGGCGGCATCGCTTCGGCGTTTACGGGCATCGCCATTATTCTGTTCTGGGTCTTCCTCGGCCTGTTCGTCCTTTCGCTATTGTTCAATTCGTTCGGCGGCGCGCACGCGGCTGGTCATGGCGGCAGCGGGCGTACGTTTGCGACGGTTGCGCTGGTCGCTGGTGTTGCGCTGCTGGTTTATGCGTGGGTCGATAATGACATGTCGGCTGAGCGCGTTGGCGCCGAGATCGACCGCACGGCGGTGCAGCTGGCCGAAGGCACGAG
>CAYUOC010000160.1:0-8747 GCA_964446305.1 uncultured Terricaulis sp.
TATATTTGCGGCTAGTTGTTCTGCGGCTGATGCCATGTGGGCGCGCTGCTCCGACTTTTATCCGGCGAGGCCGGAAAACTCCCCGTCCGGAGAGCGAACCTTAGGCTGCTGCTTCGTCCGCTGCAGGCGGATTGAGCAGTGTCACCTTACCGCCGGCCTTTTCAACAGCAGCAATCGCCGCCGCCGAAGCGCCAGAAACGGTGATGTTCACTTTGGCTTTCAGCTCGCCGCGCGCAAGGAGGCGCACGCCGTCTTTCTTGCGGCGCAGAACGCCGGCTTCCACCAGCGTGTCTTCGGTAATGTCCTTCGACGCATCGATCTTCTTGTTATCGATGGCGTTTTGCAGCGTCGTCAGATTGATCCACTGCGTCTTCTTGCTGTTCAGCGCGTTGAAGCCGCGCTTCGGCATACGCATGTGGAGCGGCATCTGACCGCCTTCGAAACCATTGATCGAGACGCCGCGACGGGACTTTTGCCCCTTCACGCCGCGTCCGCCGGTTTTGCCCTTGCCCGAGCCGACGCCGCGGCCAACGCGCATCAGCTTCTTGGTTGAGCCAGGATTATCGGCCAGTTCGTTCAGTTTCATCGTACTTGCTCCGACGGCGAGGCCGTCTCTTATTTCACAACTTCGACCAAGTGAGCGACTTTGCGGATCATGCCTTGGATCGAAGGCGTGTCCTCGAGTTCGACGACTTGGTTCGCGCGCTTCAACCCGAGGCCCAGCAGCGTGCTGCGTTGATCGAATTCACGGCGGATCGGGCTGCCAACGCGCTTCACCTTCACGGTGCCGCCGCTCTTAGCTTTCGCGGTTTTCTTTGCGGTCGCCATCTATCAACCCTCCGCCGGCACTTCGCCGAGGCTCGCGCCATCCTTACGGCGGCCGACGAGATCGGCGACCTTCAGGCCACGGCGGTTCGCAACTTGGCGCGGCGAGCTTTGTTCTTTCAGCGCGTCGATCGTGGCGCGCACCATGTTGTACGGGTTCGACGAACCCTTCGACTTGGCGACGACGTCAGACACGCCCAGCACTTCGAGCACAGCGCGCATCGGACCACCGGCGATCAAGCCGGTACCGGCCGGCGCTGCGCGCAGCATGACCTTGCCTGCGCCCCAACGGCCGTTGCCGTCATGGTGCAGCGTACGGCCTTCGCGGAGCGGAACGCGGACCAGCGACTTCTTAGCTTCTTCGGTCGCCTTACGGATCGCTTCCGGCACTTCGCGCGCCTTGCCGTGGCCGAAGCCAACGCGGCCCTTCTTGTCCCCAACGACGACGAGGGCTGCGAACGCGAAGTTCTTGCCGCCCTTCACGACCTTGGCGACGCGGTTGATGGCGACGAGCTTATCGACGAGCTCGCCATCAGCGCGCTCTTCCGGCGCGGCATTGCGGTTGCGGTCATCGCGGCGTGGGCCACGGCCTGGGCCGCCTGGACCACGGCCTGGACCACCTGGGCCACGGCCAGCGCCGCCACCCGGACCACCACGGCGTGGACCGCGCGGGCCGCGACCTGGGCGATCTGAACCTGGAGCGTCGGCCGGCGGGCCGCCTGCGGTTTCGTCCGTCATCTCAACGTCCTCAGAATTCGAGACCGCCCTCACGGGCGGCGTCGGCCAGGGCTTTCACCCGGCCATGGAAAACATAACGGCCGCGATCGAACACGACCGACTTGTTGCCGGCTTTGATCGCTGCGGCGGCGATAAGCTTGCCGACTTCGGCGGCGCCGTCTTTGTCCGAACTCTTCTTGCCCGACTTCTTGAAGGCTTCGTCGAGCGTCGAGGCGGAAGCGATAGTCACGCCCTTCACGTCATCGATCAGCTGCGCCGAGATGTGCTTCGACGATCGGAAGACAGAGAGGCGCAGCCGGCCTTCGCCAGCGAGCTTCTTCAGCCGGGTGCGGTTGCGCCGAGCGCGGTGCTCAGTGGGATTAAGCTTGCGGACCATGGCTTACTTCTTCTTGCCTTCCTTGCGGCGAATGTACTCGCCGGCGTAACGCACGCCCTTGCCCTTGTAGGGCTCCGGCGGACGGTAGGAGCGGATTTCGGAGGCGGCTTGACCCACGACTTGCGGGTCGATGCCGCTGACCTTGATTTCGGTCGGCTTCGGAACCGCAATCGTGATGCCTTCCGGCGGCTGGTAGATAATCTCGTGGCTGTAGCCCAAGTTCATCTGCAAGTTCTTCCCTTGCATCGCCGCGCGATAGCCAACGCCGGTCATTTCCAGGTTCTTCTCGAACCCTTCGGTAACGCCCTTCACGTTGTTCGCGAGAACCGCGCGCGTCGTGCCCCAAAGCGCGCGGGCGCGCGTGGTTTCATGACGCGGCTTAACCGAAAGCTCGCCGTTGCCGAACGCGACTTCAACATCGTCATGCGCGCGGAAGTTCAGCGTGCCCTTCGGGCCCTTCACGCTCACCTCTTGGCCCTTCACCGTGATGGTGACGCCGTTCGGAGCGGGGATCGGTTTTTTACCGAGGCGGGACATCTTAGTAGACCTCGCAGAGGATCTCGCCGCCGACGTTCGCGTCACGGGCGGCGTTGTCGCTCATCACGCCCTTCGGGGTCGAGATGATCGAAATGCCGAGACCGTTACGCACGAGGCGAAGATCTTTGATCGACGAATAGACGCGGCGGCCCGGCTTCGAAACGCGGGTGATCTCATGGATCGCCGGCGCGCCTTCGAAGTACTTCAGCTCGATCTCGAGTTCCTTGCGGCCCTCGCTCTCGATCTCGCGGAAGTCGCGGATGTAACCTTCGTCCTTCAAGACTTGCAGCACGCGGGCGCGCAGCGTCGACGCAGGAGAGAGCGTCTTCGAGCGGCCGCGCAGGTGCGCGTTGCGGATGCGGGTGATCAGATCGCCGACGGGATCGTTGATGTTCATCTATCGACGCTCCCTTACCAGCTCGACTTGACCATGCCCGGGATCTGGCCACTCGAGGCCAGTTCGCGGAGCGCGATACGCGAGAGTTTCAGCTTGCGGTAGAACGCGCGCGGACGGCCCGTCAGCTCGCAGCGATTGCGGATGCGCGTCGGCGACGAGTTGCGTGGCAACTTCGCCAGTTTCAGGCGGGCGTCGAAGCGCTCTTCCAGCGGAAGATCTTCGTTCAGCGCGGCGGCGCGTAGCTTCGCGCGACGCGCGGCATACTGCTTGGAAAGCCGTTCACGCTTCTTGTTGCGTTCAATAGAACTGGTCTTGGCCATACTCTCTACTCTCTCCCGGTGCGTTCTGGGGTGGATCGCTGACGCGATCAGTTCCGGAACGGGAAATCGAATTCTTTCAACAATGCCTTGGCTTCGGCGTCGGTCCGCGCGGTCGTGCAGACAACGATGTCGAGGCCCCAGATCTGATCGATCTGGTCGTAATTGATCTCGGGGAACACGATGTGTTCCTTGATGCCCATGGCGTAATTGCCGCGCCCATCGAAGCTCTTGCCGTTCAAGCCCCGGAAATCCTTTACGCGCGGCAGCGCGATGGTGACCAGGCGATCCATGAACTCGTACATGCGATCCGCGCGCAGGGTGACCTTGGCGCCGATATTCATGCCTTCGCGCAGCTTGAACGCCGCGATCGACTTGCGCGCCTTCGTCGCCACCGGCTTCTGCCCGGCGATCGCCGTCAGCGCGTCCATGGCGGACTTAAGCTTCTTGGAATCGGCGGTGGCCTCGCCCACGCCCATATTGATCACGATCTTTTCCAGACGCGGGATCTGCATGGGATTGGTGTAGCCGAACTCTTCGCGCAGCTTGGATTTGATCTCGCTGTTGTAGCGAGTCTTCATGCGCGGTTCGTACTTAGCCTCAGACATCGATCTCGACTCCCGAGCCCTTCGCGACGCGGATCTTGCGGCCCTTGTCGTTGACCTTGAAACCGACGCGCGTGGGCTTTCCGGTCTTGGGGTCGCGCAGGGCGACGTTGGAAATATGCAGCGATGCCTCTTTCGAGATCACGCCGCCGTTCGGATTGGCCACATCGGGTTTCGTGTGGCGCTTGATCAGGTTGACGCCTTCCACGAGGACGCGATCCTCTTTGGTCAGCACCTTAAGGACCTTGCCCGTACGGCCTTTGTCCTTGCCGGCGATAACAACCACGGTGTCGTCTTTACGGATGCGGGCGGCCATTAGAGCACCTCCGGCGCGAGCGACACGATCTTCATCTGGTTCTTCGCGCGCAGCTCGCGCGGCACCGGGCCGAAGATGCGCGTGCCGATCGGCTCGCCTTGGTTGTTGATGAGGACGGCGGCGTTGTTGTCGAAGCGGATGGTGGAGCCATCCTTGCGTTTGATGTCCTTGGAGATGCGCACAACGATCGCCTTGCGCACATCGCCCTTCTTCACGCGCCCGCGCGGCATCGCTTCCTTCACCGAGACGACGATGATGTCGCCCACGGTGGCGTAGCGGCGCTTGGAGCCGCCCAGCACCTTGATGCACATCACGCGCTTGGCGCCGCTGTTGTCGGCGACGTCCAGATTGGTTTGCATCTGGATCATGGCTTAAGCTCCGACGCGGCCGCGCACTTCCCAGCGTTTCAGCTTGGACTTGGGCGGGCATTCAATGATCTCGACGGCCTCACCCACCTTGTAGGTGTTGGCTTCGTCATGGGCGTGGAACTTCGCGGAGCGGCGAACCGTCTTCTTCAGGAGCGGATGCAGATAGGTGCGCTCCACCTGCACGACGACGGTTTTGTCGCCCTTATCGCTCACGATCGTTCCTTGCATTACGCGGCGCGGCATCTTCGTGTTCCTTTAAACCGTGGCCTTGGGGGCCTTCTCACGCAGCACGGTCTGCACGCGCGCGATGGCGCGGCGGACTTCGCGGATGCGCGAGGATTTCTCGAGCTGGCCGGTGGCCTGTTGGAAGCGCAGGTTGAACTGCTCCTTCTTCAGGCTGACCAATTCTTCGTTCAGGCGCGCGCTATCGTAGCCGCGCAGCGTTTTCGTATCTTGAGCCTCGGCCATTAGAGGCCCTCCACGCGAGAGACGATCTTGGTGCGGATCGGCAGCTTCGCAGCGCCCAGGCGCAGCGATTCACGCGCGACCGCTTCCGGCACGCCGTCGATTTCAAACATGATGCGGCCAGGCGCCACGCGCGCGGCCCAGAATTCGGGCGCGCCCTTGCCCGAACCCATGCGGACTTCGTTGGGCTTCTTGGACACCGGCACATCCGGGAAGATGCGAATCCAGACGCGGCCTTGGCGCTTCATTTCGCGCGTGATGGCGCGGCGCGCGGCTTCGATCTGGCGCGCGGTGACGCGCTCAGGCTCAAGCGCCTTCAGGCCGAACTGGCCGAAATTCAGCGCGGACCCCGCGTAGGACAGTCCCTTGATCCGGCCTTTGAAGGCGCGGCGGAACTTTGTTTTCTTGGGCTGCATCATGGCGGGTTAGCCTTCCGAATCCGAAGCTTCTTCGCCGCCGCGGGGCGGACGGCGGCCGCGACGCGGGCGATCGGCGCCCGGGCGATCGTCACGCGGCGGGCGGGGGCCGCGCTCGTCACGGTCGCGGCGCTCACGGCTTTCGCCGGTTTCCATCGCGCGGCGATCTTGCGCCATCGGGTCGTGCTCGAGGATCTCGCCTTTGAAGATCCACACCTTCACGCCGATCTTGCCGTAGGCCGTGTCCGCTTCAGCGAAGCCGTAATCGACGTCGGCGCGCAGCGTGTGCAGCGGCACGCGGCCTTCGCGGTACCATTCCATGCGCGCGATTTCCGCGCCGCCCAGACGGCCCGACACGTTGATGCGGATGCCCTGCGCGCCAAGACGCATGGCCGATTGCATCGCCCGCTTCATGGCGCGGCGGAACGCAACGCGGCGCTCAAGCTGCTGGGCGACGCCTTCGGCGACCAGCGTGGAATCGGTCTCCGGCTTGCGCACTTCGACGAGGTTCAGGTGCACTTCCGCGCCCGGCGCCATCGCGGCCAAATCCTTGCGCAGCTTTTCGATGTCGGCGCCCTTCTTACCGATCACGACGCCCGGCTTGGCGGTGTGAACGGTGATGCGGCACTTCTTCAGCGGACGCTCGATAATGATCTTCGAGACGCCGGCGGCCTTCAGCTTTTCGCGCACGAACTTACGGATCGCGAGGTCCTGATGCAGGAGCTTCGCGTAATCCTTGGTGTTGGCGTACCAGCGGCTGTCCCAAGTGCGGTTCACGCCGACCCGGAGGCCGATCGGATTGACTTTCTGACCCATTACGCGGCCTCCGCCGGCTCGGGCTGCTTGGTCGTATCGCGCAGCACGATGGTGATCTGAGAGAAATGCTTTTCGACGCGCACGCCACGCCCGCGCGCGCGCGCGTGGAAGCGCTTCATGACGAGGTTCTTGCCGACATGCGCTTGCGCCACGACCAGGCCGTCGAGATCGAGGCCGTGGTTGTTTTCAGCGTTGTCCATCGCCGATTGCAGGCACTTCAGCACATCCTGGGCGATGCGCTTCTGGCTGAAGCGCAGCTCGTTCTTGGCCTTCTCGGCCGAGAGGCCGCGGATCGATTGGGCCACCAGGTTCAGCTTTTGCGGGCTCACGCGCAGCGAGCGCAGCACCGCGCGCGCTTCGTTGGACGCCTGCTTCGGAGGAGCTTTGGGCTTGCTCATCTTACTTCCTCTTCGCCTTCTTATCGGCGCCGTGGCCGAAATAGGCGCGCGTGGGCGCGAATTCGCCGAGCTTGTGGCCGACCATGTCTTCGCTCACCAGCACCGGCGTGAATTGCTTGCCGTTGTGGACCTGGAAGGTCAGGCCGACGAATTGCGGCATGATGGTGGAGCGGCGCGACCAGGTCTTGATCGGCGCAGGACGACCCCCGCCAGAAGCCTTTTCGGCCTTGGCGAGCAGATAACCGTCTACGAACGGGCCTTTCCAAACGGAACGCGGCATCTCTTTCCTCAGCTCGATTTCTTGGAGTGACGGCGGCGAATGATGAGCCGATCCGACGGTTTGGTTTTACGGGTTTTGGGCCCGCGCGTTTTCTTGCCCCAGGGCGTCACAGGATGGCGCCCGCCCGAGGTTTTGCCTTCACCGCCGCCGTGGGGGTGATCGACCGGGTTCATGGCGACGCCGCGAACCGACGGGCGAATGCCCAGCCACTTCGAGCGGCCGGCCTTGCCCCAGACTTCGTTCATGTTGTCGGGGTTCGACACCGCGCCGATCGTGGCCATGCACACGTCCGGCACCATGCGCACTTCGCCGGAGGCCATGCGCAATTGCGCGTAGCCGGCGTCGCGGCCGACGACCTGAGCGTAGGTGCCGGCCGAACGGGCCATTTGCGCGCCCTTCAGCGGCTTCAGCTCGATGTTATGAATGATCGTCCCGACCGGGATCGATTTCAGCAGCATCGCGTTGCCGGGCTTCACATCGACGCGCTCGCTGGCGATCACCTTGTCGCCCGCCTTCAGACGTTGCGGGGCGATGATATACGCTTGCTCGCCATCGGCATATTTCAGCAGCGCGATGAACGCGGTGCGGTTGGGATCGTACTCAAGGCGTTCAACGGTCGCCTCGACGTCCCACTTGCGGCGCTTGAAATCGATCACGCGATAGGTGCGCTTGTGGCCCCCGCCGTGGCGATAGGCGGTGATCCGGCCGGCGTTGTTGCGCCCGCCGGACTTGGTGAGCCCCTCGGTCAACTTCTTGACCGGCTTGCCCTTATAGAGTTCGCCGCGATCGACGATCACCAGCTCGCGCCGGCCGGGCGATGTGGGGCGGAAATGCTTCAAAGCCATTAGGAGAGCCCCGTCGTCACGTCGATGGAGTAGCCGGCGAGCAGGGTCACGATGGCCTTCTTCGTGTCCGGACGCTTGCCTTCACGGCCGCGGAAAAACTTGGTTTTGCCCTTCGAGCGAATGGTGTTCACCGCGCCGACCTTGACGTTGAACAGCTTTTCGACAGCCGCCTTCACGTCCTTCTTGGTCGCATTCAGCGGCACCGCGAAGATGACTTGGTTCTTCTCGGAGAGAAGCGTCGCCTTTTCGGTGATCACCGGCGAAAGGATGGTGTCGTAGTGTTTGAGCGCGCTCATGCCGCGGCCCCTTCAGCTTCGGTTTTCTTCGATGCGCGCTTCTTCGGGGCGGCCTTGGCGTCGCCGTCTTTGTTGAAGCGCGCGTGGATGGCTTCCACCGCCGCGGGCGTCAGCACCAGCTTGGTGCGGCGCAGGATGTCATAGACGTTGAGGCCAGCGTTCGGCAGCACGTCGATATTATGCAGATTGCCGGCGGCGCGGGCGAAGTTTTCGTCCACTTCCGGGCCGGCGATGAACAGCGCATTGTCGATGTTCAGCGCCGTGAGGTGCTTCAGCAGCGTGGCCGTCTTGGCTTCCTTCAGCGCGATCGCGTCGAGCACGATGAGTTCGCCCGCGTTCACCTTCGCGGAGAGCGCGTGCTTCAGCGCCATCGCGCGCACCTTCTTGGTCAGGTCGTGGCCGTAATCGCGCGGCAGGCGATTGTGGGCGTGGCCGCCGCCGCGGAAGATCGGCGCGTTGGCCGAGCCGTGACGCGCCTGGCCTGTGCCCTTTTGCTTGTAGAGCTTGGCGTGCGTGCGGTTCACTTCGCCGCGCGAAAGCGTCTTGTGCGTGCCGGCGCGGCGCTTGGCGAGCTGATACTTCACCATGCGTTGCAGGATGTCGGCGCGCGTCTCTTTGATGCCGAACACCGCGTCGTCGAGATCGATCGAACCGGCCTTCTTGGCGTCGAGGGTTTGGATATCGAGTTTCATCGGAGTCCTCACTCAGCCGCCGCTTGAACGATGCCGGCAGGCTTCGGCGCTTCTTTCGGC
>CAYUOC010000161.1:0-8525 GCA_964446305.1 uncultured Terricaulis sp.
GCTGACGCGCATTCAGCTCGAGTTCAGCGCCGACGATGATCATGTCGGCGATTGGTATCGCCACTTGATCAAGCTCGGCTTCAATGCGCTTGAACTTCAGGCCGAGCAACGCCCGCAAACCAAATATTGCTTCGGCGATGAGCCGACGCTCGCCGATGTTTGCCTTGTGCCGCAGATGGCCAACGCACGGCGCTTCAAGACCGATCTTTCGCCGTTCCCGCGTCTCGTCGCCTGGGATGAGGCGGCGCGTCAGCATCCGGCGTTCATCAAAGCGGCTCCCGAAAATCAGAAGGACGCAGTGAAACAATGAAGCTTGCCTCCCTGCGTCACGGCCGTGACGGCCGACTTGTGGTTGTTTCCGATGATTTGGCTTGGTTCGCACATGCCGGCCCGGAAGTGCCGACCATGCAGGCGGCGCTCGATGATTGGGCGCGCGCGGAGCCGCGGCTGCGCGCAGTGGCGGAGGGCGTAAACACCGGCACGATTTTGCGTGAGCGCTTTCATGAGCGTGAGGCTGCCTCGCCGCTGCCGCGTGCGTTTCAGTGGGCGGACGGTTCGGCCTATGTGAACCACGTCGCGCTCGTGCGGCAAGCGCGCGGCGCCAAGATGCCGGAGAGCTTCTGGACCGACCCGCTCATGTATCAAGGCGGCAGCGATGTGTTCCTCGGGCCGCGCGATTCAATTCCGTTGAAGGATGAGGCGTGGGGTTGCGACTTCGAGGCAGAGGTCGCTGTCGTCGTCGATGATTGCGAGGCGGGGATCAGCGCCGAGGAGGCGCGCACGCGCATCCGGCTCGTGATGCTGGTGAACGATGTGAGCCTGCGCAATCTTATTCCGGCGGAGCTGGAGAAGGGTTTTGGCTTCTTCCAGTCGAAGCCATCGTCGGCGTTTTCACCGGTGGCGGTGACGCCGGATTCGCTCGGCGATGCGTGGCGCGATGGCAAGCTGCACCTCGCAATGCATGTCAGCCTCAATGGCAAATTCTTCGGCGCCGCCAATGCCGGCGAGGACATGACATTCGATTTCGGCCAGCTCATCGCGCACGCCGCAAAAACGCGCGAGCTTGCCGCCGGCACGATTATCGGCTCGGGCACGGTCTCGAACCGCGGCGCCGATGGCGGCCCCGGCAAGCCGATCAACGAGGGCGGCCTGGGTTATTCCTGTATCGCCGAGCAGCGGATGATCGAGACGATCCAATCCGGCAAGCCGTCAACGCCGTTCCTCAAGCATGGCGATCGGGTCGAGATCGAGATGTTCGACGCCAAGAAACACTCGATCTTCGGTCGCATCGAGCAGCAGGTGGTGAAGGCTTGAGCAGGGGGTGCATGAGTGTTGTTTTCGGGGCGCTCATGCTCTCACTAACAGCCTGCGCGACCCCCGGAGCGACGATTGCCGGGGGCCCGGCGAATGAACAAATCGCTGCTTTTGACGCGCGCGTGGAAAGCGGGGAGGCAATCGTTGCAGAGATCGGCGCGATGTCTGCGCGTGACCGCCTGCTACGAGAAGCTATCATCGATGGGTTCCGCACCACTACTACGGGTGAAGAACGACAGGCCTACATCGAAGGCACACGCCATCACTTTGACCGCATCGACGGGGAGACCACGGCTCGTTTGCGTCAGATTTTCGCGAGGATGTCGTGGCGCGAGCTCAACGCCATCAGCCCAGCCGCCGCCGAGCAAACCTTCTCTCTGATCAGCCATTCCGATGACACTGAGTTTAAGCGCGAAATGGCTGCGCAGTTCGAGCCGCTAGCGCGTGACGGCACAATTCGCGGTGAGCAATATGCCAATCTCATTGATGACATCGCACTCAGCGAAAATCGCGGCCAGGTGTACGGCATGAATTTCGAGTGTCACCACGGCGTCTATCAAGCCAAGCCGGTGGAAGACCCCGCAAATTTGAATGCCCGTCGCGCGAGCATTCATCTGAATTCGATCGAAGACTACAGCGCACAGATGCGCACCATGTACGGCGAGTGCCCCGCAGACTATTCGGGCAACTAACCCGCTGCGTAAGCGTCGCGCAATTCGCGCTTCAGAATTTTGCCGATGTGGCTGCGTGGGAGTTCGTCGATCAGCTCCACGGCGCTGAGGCGCTGGGTTTTGCCGAGTCGCTCGTTGGCGAAGCTCTTGATCGTGTCCGCGTTGGCGCCGCGTGAGACAACGAACGCCACCGGCGTCTCGCCCCAATCCGCACTCGGCACGCCGACGACGGCGACATCGGCGACGTCCGGATGCTGGCGCACAATCGCTTCAAGATCGCTCGGATAAATATTGAAGCCGCCGGAGATGATCATATCCTTCTTGCGGTCCATCAGCTCGACGAAGCCATCGGCATCGAAGCGGCCGACATCACCAGTGCGGATGAAGGCTAGGCCTTCGGGCGAAATCCACGTCGCGGCGTCTGTTTGCTCTTTGCGATTGTGATAGCCGCTCATCACCAGATCCGAGCGTCCCACCAGTTCGCCGATCTCGCCAGGCGGCAGTTCGCGGCCGTCTTCATCGATCACGCGGATGTCGTGGCCCGGCGCAGGCTGACCGACGGTGTGCAGTTTGTCCGGATAGACATGCGCGACCAGCACGCATGTACCGCCGCCCTCGGTCATGCCGAAATATTCGATTAGGCCGCCAGGCCAGCGCTTCAGCACATCTGCTTTCAGTGCGGCAGAGAAGGGCGCTGACGTGCAGAACTTCATCTGGAACGATGAGAGGTCGTAGGAGTCAAAATCCTCGCGCGCCATCAGCCGTGAATATTGTACGGGCACCAGCATCGTGTGCGTCGCGCGATGTTTTTGCGCGAGTTCGAGATACTGGCTCGCGTCAAACTTCTTCATCAGCACCGCTGTGCCGCCGAGGCCCAACGTCGGGAAGAAGCTCACCAAAGTTGTGTTCGAATAGAGCGGCGTCGAAAGCAGCGATACCGCATCGGGCCCGTATCCCGTCGCCACCGCGCGCGCGACATGGCCGAAGCGCATGCCGAAGCTCTGAACGATCCCCTTCGGCGTACCCGTCGTGCCCGACGAGTAGATGATGTTGAACGGCATATCCTCGGTGATCGTCACCGGCGTGGGCGTCGCGCCCTCCTGCGCCAAGAACTGATCGTGAGGGACACCCGGCGCGCCATTGTCGAGAGCAACGAGCTTCGCCTTCACCGCGCCGAGCCGCTCACCCAACGCATCGGCAACGCTACGGTCGAGGAAGAAAACCTTCGCGCCGCAATCAGCGACCATCTCGACGATGCTATCGGCGGTTGAGGAGGGCGCAATTGGCGCGACCGCCACGCCCGCGCGCAACGCGCCCAAGAAAACGCACGCATACTCGATCGACGTGCTCGCGCAGATTGCGGCGCTCTCGCGCGGCTGCAGGCCTTCGCGCTGCAGCGCTGCCGCGAGCCGATCCATGATCGTGTCGAGATCGCCGTACGACAGCTGCCGGCCGTCTTGGATGAGCGCAATGTTCGCTGGCGCCGTTTGCGCGAGCGTGCGGATCATTTCCGGTAGCGGGGTGAACGTTTCGGTGCTCATTGAACTAAATCTCCCGCCGCGGAGCGGCCGTCGCCGGATCGCCTGTGTTCGGCGTGCCCTTTGGCTCAATCAGCAGCACATGGGTTTCTTCTTCGGCGAACGGCGCGTGTTCAATGCCTTTCGGCACCACAAAGATTTCGCCTGGTCCGACCGTCACATCGCCATCGCGCAGGCGCATGATCATCTCGCCTTTCAGGACGAGGAAGAAGTCATCGGTGTCCGCGTGCGCGTGCCAGGGAAACTGGCCCTGGAATTTCACCACCATCAGGTCATGCCCGTTGAACGCGCCAACGACGCGCGGCTGCCAATGGCCTTCGAATTGTGAGAGCTTTTCGGCGAGGTTTATCTTGCTCATGCGTGAGCGAAGATATCCGTCTCTTCCCAGCCTGCAAGGTCAAGCGCGGCGCGCGTCGGCAAGAAATCGAAGCACGATTGCGCAATCTCTGTGCGGCCCTCGCGCGCCAGCATCGCGTCGAGGCGTTCCTTCAGCGCATGCAGGTGCAGCACATCGGACGCTGCGTAAGCGAGCTGTTGATCGGTGAGCTCCGGCGCGCCCCAATCGCTCGATTGCTGATCCTTGGAAATGTCGCGGCCGAGCACTTCCTTGGTGAGGTCCTTGAGGCCGTGACGGTCCGTGTAGGTCCGCACCAGCTTCGAGGCGATCTTGGTGCAATAGAGGGGCGTAGTGATGATCGAGAGATCGCGCATGAACATCGCGATGTCGAAGCGGGCGAAGTGGAAGATCTTCAGCCGCTGCGGATCGGTCAGCACGCGCTTGAGGTTGGGCGCGTTGTAGGTGGCGCGATCGAGTTGCACCAGGTGCGCTTCGGGACCGCCGTCCGAAATCTGAACCAGGCAGAGCGGATCGCGGATGAGCGAGAGCCCCATGGTCTCGCTATCGACCGCAACCGGGCCGTTGAAGCTCACGTTATCGGGCAGGTCGCCCTTGTGCAGATGCACCGCAACGTTCTTGCCATCGACCGTAAGAGAGAGTTTCCGTGTCATGGGGCGCGGGATTAGTCCAATTCCGGCCCATGCGCCAGTGCGGCGCTACCGCCGCAGCACGACGCCCAATCGGAAGGCGCGGGGCGGGCCGAAACTCTCAACGCCGTCCGCCGTTTCGGCCGTCTCGATTTCTGCGTCCAACGCATTGTCCAGGGCCGCAAACGCCGAGACGCCGCCGTGCAGCCGCTGCTCGGCGCGCAGATCGAGCGCCACCGCCGCATCGAGTTCACGCGTGTTCAGATCGTCCTCGAACCGTGCGCTTTCATAGACCAGCGCCGCGGAGAGCGTTGTGCCGGCGAGCACCTGCCATTCAAGCCCCGCTGTCGCGCTCCATTCCGGCGATTGCGCCGGCCGCAAACCAGCGAGGGGTCCGCCATCGAACGCGGCACCGGTGTAGTTCAGCGCCACGCGCCAGCCGATCTGCTCACCCCACGCGCCGTGTGCTTGCGCTTCAACGCCAAAGGCTTCGATGACGCCCGCGTTCTGACGCTGCCGATACGCGCCGCCCGCTGGCACGAACACGCCAGGTGGAAACGTCCCTGGCCCGGCGCCGAGCGTGACGTTGACGATCGCATCCTCAAGCCGTGTCGCGAACAGGCCCGCGTCCCAGGACCAAGAGCCATGCGCACCGCCAATTCCAATGTCGAAGCCAACGATGCGCTCCGGCTCAAGCGCCGCGTTTGCTTCGGTGACGTCATTGCCGACACGGAAGGGGCGGTGGAGTTCGTTCAAGGTCGGCGGGCGGAAGC
Source organism: uncultured Terricaulis sp. (assembly GCA_964446305.1). Lineage (GTDB taxonomy): Bacteria > Pseudomonadota > Alphaproteobacteria > Caulobacterales > Aquidulcibacteraceae > Vitreimonas. The sequence goes on from CAYUOC010000161.1 coordinate 5,281, forward strand.
CAGCGTAGGCCGCGCTGCGCACGAACACATCGCCGAACGCACGGCGCACGCCGAAGCGCGCTGTCGGGGCGACGGTCTCAGTGTCTTCAGGCGCAAACTCCAGCACGGGAGCGCCAGTCGCGATCAGCCGTTCAACGCGGCTGCCGTCCCAAGCGCGATAGATGTCCGCACGCGCGCCGCCGGTGAAGAGCCATGGCCCGATCTCGCGCCAACCTTCGACATAAGCGCCGGCCGTCAGCGTGCGCCCGCCGGCGACACGGTTGCGCGTGAATTGCCCGCCGCTGAACGAGAACCGCTCGCGCGTCTCGCCATCAGCCGTGCGCAGATCAGCGCCGATCTCGACACCGTACGCGTCGCCCGACCAGCGCAAGGCGGCGTTGCCGCCCCAACCGAAGGCCGGCGTTTCGTATTGTTCGTTCGCGGGCGTGGTGGCGCTGCGGTCCGGCGCGGTCGATACGGAGGTATTGTAGAGATCGGATGTCATCGCCCAGGCCTGCACGCGCCACGCGACATCACCGACAGGCGCGGCGAGCGTCACGCTCAGGCTCGCGCCATCGGAAACAGAGTTGGCGCCAACCAAACCTGCGCCGCGGCTTTCCGAGTAGCCGCCGATGCGCGCTGAAACCACACGCTCGCCATCGCGCCACTCAACGCGCGCGGCGCCCGCCGCCGAGTCGGACCAGACCGGGGCATCCGCAGCGCCACGTCCGGCGCGCACCGGTATCCAGCCATCGTCCTGCTGCGCCGCCGCAGCCAGCATGAACGACCACGCGTCGCCGTGCGCTTCGCCAACACCCGCCGCGCGCCAGTGCCCGCGTTCGCCGCCTTCGAGTGAAAGCACCGCGCCTTCGCGGCGCCGCTCATCGAGCTGCACCGTTCCCGTCAGCGCGCCCGCGCCATAAGGCCCTGCGCCAGCGCCGCGCAACACGGTAGCGTTCGCGATCGTCTCCGGCAGAACGGCGCCCCAGATCACCCAGCCGCCGAACGGATCGTTGAGCGGTTGGCCATCGAGCGTCACCAGAGCGCGCCCTGCGCCGGAGGGCGCGGAGGCGCGAATGGATAAACCTTGGATCGTCGGATTGGCGGCGGCGCTATCGTTACGGCGGAATGTCGAGACACCGGGAGCGGCGCGCAGCGCTTCATCCAGCCGCGTCGCCGTTTCAAGCACGACCGGATCGACTTCAAACGCCGAATAGGCAGCCTCGCCTGCCGCCTCGGGTAAGCGCGGCGCGACGATGACGATTTCTTCGTTCGCCGCCTGACATTCCATCAGCGCGCGCCGTCCAGCGCCTCATAAGTGACGATCGTGAAGCGCGTGCGTTCGCTCTCGCGCATACGCTGCGCGATCACTTCGTGAAGATCCGGTCGCCAAGTCGTCCAGCGTTCGACGAAAGCGTTGGCGGCGTTGCGGTCGCCGGCGCGTTGGATGGCGAGCACCTCGCGCAGCAGGCTCGTCACGGCTTCGGGGTAGCGCCGGTAGTCGATGCGCAGGCGGCCATTCTCGAACCGCAGCGCGCCGCGTTCCATGAACCAGTTCCACTGGATCAGCTGCATCGTGTTGTAGGCCTGTTCGCGGCGGGGCCGGTTCTTCTGCAACACGCGCCGGATGCCTGAGGCATAGATGCCGCGCAGCTGCGCTTCGGTGATGCGTCCCCGCTGCTGCAGAATCCGCGCGGACGTGAGCGACACCAAGTCCGCCTTCATTTCTTCCAGCAGATCGGCGGTGTCTTCCAGCGCGACGTCGAGGTCGCGGCCGTCCGCGGTTTGATCGACGCCGAGATAGTGGCCGATCTCGTGCCAGAGCGTGCGATAGAAGCCGCCTTCGGGGGTGAGGTCGTTGGCCTGAGATTCAATCACGGCCGCCGCGAACGCACGGTGTGTCTCGGCGAAGATATCCTCGTTCAGAAGGATGTTGCCGCGCATCAGGATCGTGCGCCCGTACTGGCGCGCCAGGTACGCTTCGTTCGGCAGGATCGTCGCTGTGTTGGCGCCCCGCGCTTGGCCGAAATCGGCGATGATGTTGTAAACGCCGACAGGGATATCGCTGCGGACTTCGCGATGGTGCGTATAGGGCAGTGTATTTTCGACCGCTTGAATGTCTTGCAGTGCGGCCTGCAATTCGTCGCTGCGGGCCTGGTCCCGCACCAGCAGCGAGAGCGAGAAGAACGTCTTCACGCCATAGAGCGCGTCGTCATAAGTTTCGTACGAGCCAATTTGCGCATTGAGGTTGCCGGTGAAATCGCCCGTGACCCAGGCCGCGTCGCCGCCTTCGTAGTCATCCGCCAGCAAATCCCGCGCTCTGAGGCGCAAATAGCGCGCAAACGCCGGGTCGCCGCTTTCAACGGCATCCGCCGCCGCGTTCAAACGCTCACTGACAAAGAGAATGTCGTGCGCATAGGCGACCGAATAGGGCAACGCCAAATAAGTCTGTTCGCTGTCAAGCCGCGCCCGCAATCCAGGATGCAACGTGTCCAGCACCGGGTGATGATCCAGCACCATCAGCGCGTGCGCGCGATTCTCCGCCGTCGCTTCAACAACGACGCCGCGATCATCCATCAACGTGGCGCGGCGGTCAGGGTTGGCGGCGAGAAATGCGTCCATCGTCTCGCGCGTCGTGCCAGCCGGATAGATGTTGCGTGCGGGTGTTTCCGGTGACACCGAGAGGAACGGCTCGCGGGTGTTGTCGAGCGTCGTCGCGATCGGCCCCGAATTCATGCGGAAGAGGTCATTCTCGCGCGTGAGCTCGGGATGCGCCGCCACATAAGCCGCGGCCGCCAAGCCCTGCGGGTGCCGCTGCGCGATATAGAGGCGGTGCAAGCGCTCACCGGCTTGCAGCAACTCGTTCACCGCGACCCGTTCGCCCGGCGTCAGCGCCGAAAGATCGGGTGCGAGGTGCAGGCGCTGCGTGCGCTGCAGGATTGCGTCAGCGCGGGCGGGATCAAGGGCGGGCGCGATGCCGGCGGTCGAGACGGCGCCGTGGTGCTCGGCGGCGTGTGGCGTGGCGCAGGCGGCGAGGGCCAAGGCTAGGGCAAAGCTCAGATTTCTCATGCCTTAGCGCCTAGCATGAGGGGGCCCGGCCTCCCACCCCGGAGCGACCAGACGGCGAAGTTGACGGCCCGTCGCGGCTCCCTTAAACCCCGCCGACTTCTACCCCAGTGCCCGGATGGCGGAATTGGTAGACGCACCAGCTTCAGGTGCTGGCGCTCGCAAGGGCGTGGAGGTTCGAGTCCTCTTCCGGGCACCAT
>CAYUOC010000162.1:0-8524 GCA_964446305.1 uncultured Terricaulis sp.
CCATGTTCTGCTATTGCGAGTGATTTGCAAATAGGATCGCGCCGATGCTGACCATCGCGGCCCTGTTGAACGATTGGCCGCCGCAGGCTGAACAGCCGGCGGTGAGGTTGATCGGCGCCGCGCCGCTCGCAGCCATGATGGCGGCGGCGCGCGAGGAATTGGGGCGGGAGCGCGCGTCCTCCCGTGTCGCTGCCGCCCCGAACTCCGCCCTCGCTTGCGGTTCGGCCCCGCAGGCGAGGGTGGAGCGCCGTTAGCGCAGAAATTTCGTGAGCTTGCGCGCGAGCGCAGCGCTGTCGCGCGTTTCACACTCCCAGACGACCAGCGCCAACCAGCCATCGCCCTTCAACGCTTCGAGCGACTTCTGATCGCGCGCGACGTTGCGGCCGATCTTCGCCCGCCAATAAGCTGCATTGTCCTTCGGTTGGCGCGCGCCGCGTTTGCAGTCGTGGCCGTGCCAGAAACAGCCGTGCACGAACACGACTTTGCGCATGGCGCCGAACACGAGGTCCGGCTTGCCGGGAAGCTTCGCGCCATTGAGCCGATAGCGCCGTGCATAGCCGAGCTCGCGCACTGCGGCGCGCACAGCGAGCTCCGGCGCGGTGTCGCGTGATTTCACCGCGCGCATGACGGCGGAGCGTTTCGCTGGATCGAAAACGTCGGCGCGCACCTAGGCGCTCTTGCGCGCCGCCGCAGCGCCCGCGAGCGGCGCCAGCAGCTGTTGCGACAGCCAGCGCACGACCGGCACGCACACGGCGTCACCGACCAAGTGCAGCGCGGCTGTCTGCCCGCTTGGCAGCGGATAATGCTCTGGCACGCCCATCAGCCGCGCCGCTTCGCGTGGCGAAAGCAGGCGCGAACGCAGTTCTTTGCCTTCGACAAACAGCAGCAATTGCCGGCTCGATCCGCCGGTGGGCGTGCGCAAACAGCCTGCAAGGCCATCAAACCGGGCCTCCGCGCGCTGCACGCGCTCGCCATGCTCGATCCGGATGCGGCGAAACACAGCGCCGACTTCCCGGCGGCCACTCTCCTGGAGCGCTTCAAGGCGGGCGCGCTGTAGCGTGCTCATTTGCGAAACGAGCTTTGCGGTTTGCTCTTCGCTGTTCCAGGCGTCGCTGTGGTCGTCGAGCAAGTCGGCCAGACGCGTATTGCGTTTCGGCGGCGCGTCGAGGCGCCACCACACGAAGCGCTTGCGCAGCGCGTCCGGCAAGCGCGCAACGACGTTGCGCAATGATTGTGAGTGAAACGGCTCACTCGGGCCCGCCGCTGTCAGATGCGCCGGCGCATTGCGTGCGGCGATGATGAAAAGTCGCGGCCGTGATTGCGGCGTAAACAATGCCGCGTCGATCTCCAACGCGCCGGCGCGATAGCCGAGATCATCGAGCGCGTGGATCAACGCAGCGAAATCGGCGCCGCCGTGCGAACTCAAAAGGCCGCTGACGTTCTCGAGCGCCAGCACGTCGGGCGCACGGCCTTCGTCGCCGAGTTTTTCGATCAGTGCGTGAAAGCCCCAGAAGGCGCCTGAGCGCGGCGCCGCTAAACCTCGGCGGGCGCCGGCCAGCGATAGATCCTGGCAGGGGAAGGACGCCCACGCCAACGCCGCCTTGCCCGGCAGCTTCGCCGGCGTCAGCTTCCAGATGTCGCCTTCGTGCATGTCGCCGCCCGGCGGAAAGGCGGCGCGGTAGGCGTTCGCCTTGGCTGGATCGATGTCATTGGCGAAGGCGCAGGCGAAGTCGGGTTCCAGGCCCAGGCGGGCAAGCCCGCCGCCCGCGAAAAACTCCCACAGTGGGGCGCCGGAATCACGCTGCATGGGTCTATACTAGCGCCAGCGAGGGTGCTGACATCCATCCGGATGGCAGAGCCGAAGGGGGGAAGCCGATGCGGACCTTGATCCGCGGTGCGCTGATGGGGCTCGTGCTGAGCGCAGCCGTTTTATCTGCGTGCCAGCGCCAAACGCCCACGAGCGAAGAGGGCCCCTCGACACCGTCAAACGCGGAACGCGAAGCGGAGATCGCTGCCGAAACATTGGCGGCGCTCGGCGGGCCCGCCAGCGCCGAGCAGCGCGCGGCTTACGAGGGCGAGTTCCAGGCTTCGGGCGGCATCGATGCGCTCGGCAACGCAGAGGGTGCCTGGGAGCTCACGCTCCTGAACGACTATGCGCAGTTCACACGTCCGGGCTTGGGCGAGGATGGCGGCATTCCAGGTGAGCGCGATTATCGCGAAGGCGGGATGCGCGTAGTCGCCGGTCCGCTGACAGTCACGATTTCACAGCAAGCTTGCACCGCGAGCGGGGTGGAGCTGCCGTACACCGCCCACGTTCTATTTGAGGGCGTGGCCTATCAGGGCTGCGCCCGGCGCGGCGTGATCGAGGGTGAGCGGCCGACATGGGCGTCCGTGCTCCCCGAACTCATGCCGGCGATTAATGTCTGCTCGCAGCGCGCGTCTTCGCAGCCGGTGCGCATCACGTTCGCGTCGGCTCTTGATGAGGGCGAGGTGCTGGTGCGTGTGCGTGAGTCCAACGGCTCGCGGCGCGAATGCATTGTCACCGACGGCGCGGTCTCCGTTTACGAGCCGCTCTCCGACAATGATCGCCGTAGCGGCGAAGGCGATCCGGAATTCCAGCCTGGCGCTTCGCGGCCCGCGGCGCGGAATTGCCGCTCGGTCGAACCGGCGGTTGACCGCACCGGCGAGCAGCTCGGCTGGCTCATTCGCAACAGCTGCTGAGCTGTTCGTCGCAATTCGGTTGCGCCATGGGCGCCGCTACGGCGCTTTCTCGTCAGCTTTGATGAGGGAAAGCCATGTTGCTGGGGCCGCGCGCGCACGCTGATCGCGTTGAAATGTCATTGTCGATCGTGCGGATCGCGGTTGCGGTCCTGATCTTCATTCATGGCGCTTTCCGCGCATTCCACTGGAATCCAAACGTCACCGGCTTTGGCGAATGGCTGAGTTCGCTGGGCTTTCCGCAGGGCTTTTACTGGGCGGCGGCGGTGACGATCTACGAACTGGTCGGACCGCTCTTTATTCTCGCGCGCCGCTTCGTAACGCTGGCGTGCTTGGGCCACATCGTCATCGTCGGCCTTGGCATGTTCTTGGTTCACTATCCAGCGGGCTGGTTCGTGGTCGGCGCCGGACGCAACGGGATGGAATATTCCGTGTTGTTGCTCGCAGGCTTGATCGCCGTCGCGTGGGCCTACGCGCCGCGCAAAGCGTGACTACGAGATCAAACCGTTGATCCACTGAATGGCGTTGTCGATCACGGCAAGACCAACACGGGTGCCGAGATAAACCGAAGCCACCGAAGCGATTGCGGCGGGGATCGTGAACAGCATCAACACGCCGTCGCGCTGCAACAGCGCCAGCGCGGTCATCGCTACGGTCATCCCCGGCGGCCAGTTCGCAAACGGGATCGGCAGGATCAGCACCAAGGCCATCAGCAGCGTCTGCAAGCCAACGAGGATGGTCACCGGAAAACGCGTGAGCCGCGACCAGCGCGGCTTGATCAGATATTCGACGCGCTTCAGCGACGGGATCGCCAGCTGAAACGTGCGCCGGAGCGCATCGCCACTGACCCGCCATTCGCGCACGCGGCGCGGCACCATCAGCCGGCGCGAGCCGAAGACCATCTGTAGCGCCGGCGCCAGCATCAGCACGCCGAAGATGGTGGAAATGCCCGGCACGTTCGGCACGCACATCGGCAGCGCCAGCACCAGCAGCAGCATCCCGTGGGCGCGCGAATCCAGGCGGTCGATCAGTTCGCCGACGCTTACGGTTTCCCCGGGAAAGGTCTCGACAAGGTCTTCCAGGAGTTCGGAGGCGGGCCGGCCACGATCGTGCGTAGCGCCGGATTCGGCGGAGGGGGCGGGCACCGGCATGTCCATGGAAATATACGCGATCACATGGGGCGCCGGTGCGGCTTTGGCGAGTCTTTAGCGACGTTCAGACGGCATCAACCATACGAGCGTAGCTCACTTGTTTTATGAAGCGCGCCACGGCGCTCCTTTGTTTGGCCTTTTTCGTCTCGGCATGCGCCGAGCGGTCGCAGCCGCCTGCCGATTTGAATGGGCTTTGGAGCGCAGGGTCAGCGGCCTGCGCCGCCGGCGTGGGTGTGCGGTTCGGCGCCGAGGCGATTGAGGTCGTCTACGAGGATGAGACGCAGACCCTGTTCGATCGGCCGCGTTACAAACTGGAAAGCAGCGGTGAAACGTTTCGCGTGCGGATCACTTACGATCTGCCGCGCGTGACAGGCGGCGCGCGTGTCGCGGGCGCTCACGGTGTACTGGTTCTCGCGCGCCAGCCCGACGGCAGCATCGCGCCGCTCATGCATAGTATCAGTGACGCCCGAACGGGCGCGGCGCGTATGCGGATCGCCGAGGACCCCGCCGTTCAAGCGCTCACGCTGAGCCCGTGCGGCGCCCATCCCTGGCGCGAGGACTTGCGCGGGCGCGCATAGCAAAACCGCCGGCCATTGCTGACCGGCGGTTCTCAATTCCATCGCTGCGAAGCGTTCGATTATTGGCCCGTTTGGCCGTTCGACGCTTGGTAGGTTTCGCCGTTGCAGCGCGCGAGTTCGTCGGCGCTCAGCTGGTCGTTGGCGGAGCCGTAAGATGCGATGCGCAGGCCGTTCGATTGGCGCACGAACTGGCGGCACGAACGGACGTTGGCGCCGTGGTCGGCGCGGGCGAGGCAGGTGTCGCCGCTGCAATCCCAAATGGTGTTGAGCGCGATGATGCGGGTTTGCTCAGCGACCGGGGTCGCGAGCTTGATGGTGTAGAGGTCGCGCGCCATGGCCGGCGCGACGAAAGCGGCGCTGATCACAGCGGCGGCGACGATCGAACGAAGGGCGGACATTCAGTTTCTCTCCTGGACTGGTCGCGCTGCTTGGGGAGGAGCGCTCAGCCTGTATGACGCGTTCGCTGATCGCTGACAAGAGAAAATTGAAGGAATGAGAAAATATTCACTGGATATTGATAACGTAACGTCAGCTACGGTTCAGGTCGTTAGGTATGGTTAAAAAAGCCCAACCCGAGGGCGCCGTGATGCGCTAGACAAGCCGGAGGCGGGACGCGCGCGGGGGCAGTGCGTCGCGGAGAGATCTGAGGGGACGTTGGGATGACGATCTACAAGTTTTCCGTCGGCGTGGTGCTCGCGGTGGCGATGGTGGCGGTGCTGGGCATGAGCGCGCTGGTGTTCAGTTCGCGCGATTTCCAGTTCGGCGTGGCGCAGATCTCGCCGACGACCAACGGCCTTATCTCGTTCGCGCAACTCGAAGCTGCGGATCGTCAGATCCAGCAGCTTGAGGCCGATAGCGCAGCCCCGCGCGGCGAGTTGCTTGAAATCGATCAGCAGATCGCATCGCTTGATACGCAAGTGCAGACTGCGCAAGCGACGACAAATGAAGCGCGCGCAGCGATGGTCGGCGCGATTGCCGATATCGAAACGCGCGCCAACGTTCAGACAGCGCAAAGCGCCGCCGCCGACATGAGCGCGCAAGGGCTCTCGCAACGCATCACTGCGCTCGCCGCGCGCCCCGGCCTGCCGCCGGCCGATCAGCAAGGCATCGCGAATTTGAGCGTGCAGGTTCAGCAGCTCGCGTCTCAAGAGGAAGCGCTGGATGACCGCAGCGCTGAGCGTTCCGCCCTCGTGGCGCGTCAGCGTTTGGTGAGCGGACAGGTGGCGGAAGCCAACCGCCGCGTGTTCGCGCTACAGCAGAGCGTCGTGCCGGATTACGAGCATTATCAGCGCGTTCGCGGCGAGGCCTATGCGTTGCGCAACCTGAGCCCGCTCGGCGCGAGCGCCTTCCTGGCCCAAGGTCATCCGGCGCTGCTTTCCACCGTGCTGGTGCTGCTCATGGGCGCGCTTGGTTCGCTCCTTTATCTCTTCCCGGCCTATCTCAATCGGCCCGTGCCGGTGACGATGGCGGAGATCGTCGTGCGGCTGATCTTCGGCATGTGCGCGGCGCTGGCCTTCTATGTGCTGGCCAACGCGGCGATCGCCGGCTTCTCGATCGCATCCTCGGTGCAGCAGGCGACGACCTCGGCGACGCTCAATCCGTTCACGGTGTCGTTGGTCGGCATCGTCGCGGGCGTGCTGTCGGAGGATATCGCCAAGTGGATTCAGGATCGCGGGCGGGGCATCTTCCAGCAGGGGGGTGTCGCGGCCTCCGCGCCGGTGCAACAGCCGCCGGAGCCCGCACCCACTGGTGGACTGGTGAACAACAACGCCATTTCCTGATTGCGGCATTTGTGACGCTGACGCCGCGATACGCGCTTTGACGCGCGCGTCGCGGCGCTTAGTGTGCGCGCAACAAAGTTGAGGAGGAGCCTGATGGGCCGCGCAGTTATCGTTTCTTACGCCCGCACGGGCTTGGCCAAATCTGGCCGCGGCGGCTTCAATGACACCCATGGTGCGGTGATGACCGGCCACGCCATCAAGCATGCCGTGCAGCGCGCCAAGGTTGACCCTTCGGAGGTCGAGGATGTCGTGATCGGTTGCGGTGCGCCCGAAGGCGCGACGGGCCAGAACATCGCGCGGCTTTCGCTGATCCGTGCGGGCTTGCCGGTCACGTCCTCGGGGACGACGGTGAACCGCTTCTGTTCGTCGGGCCTGCAGGCGATCGCGCAAGCGTCGCATTATGTCATGAACGAAGGCGCGAAAGTCGCCGTTGGTGGCGGTGTCGAGTCGATCTCGTTGGTGCAGCTGAGCGGCAAGGCCAATCGCTACCACATCACCGAGGAAGAGCTCATGCGCACTAAGCCTGAGCTCTGGATGCCGATGATCGAAACCGCCGACATCGTCGCGCAGCGCTACAATCTGAGCCGTGAGTATCAGGACGAATATTCGCTCCGCTCGCAGCAGCGCATCGCCGCCGCGCAAGCGGCTGGTTTGTTCAATGATGAAATCGTGCCGCTGCCGACGAAGATGAAGGTCGTCAACAAGGAGACAAAAGAGGAGAGCTTCGTCGACTATGTGGTGACGAAGGACGAGTGCAATCGCGCCGACACGACGCTTGAAGGCTTGGCCAAGCTGGAGCCCGTGCGCGGGCCTGGCAATTTCGTCACCGCTGGCAACGCGAGCCAGCTTTCCGATGGCGCGGCGGCGGTTGTGATCATGGACGAAAAGGAAGCCGAAAAGCGCGGCATTGAACCGCTCGGTCTGTTCAAGGGGTTCGCCGTCGCGGGTTGCGAGCCGGATGAAATGGGCATCGGTCCGGTGTTTGCGGTGCCGCGTCTGCTCGAGCGGCAGGGGCTCAAGGTCGATGACATCGATCTCTGGGAGCTCAACGAAGCGTTCGCGTCGCAGTGCCTGTACTCGCGCGACAAGCTCGGCATCGATCCGGAAAAGTACAACGTCAATGGCGGCTCGATCGCGATTGGGCACCCGTTCGGCATGACTGGCGCGCGCTTGGTTGGTCACGTTTTGCTGGAAGGGCGGCGCCGCAAGGCGAAACACGCTGTCGTCACCATGTGCATCGGCGGTGGTATGGGCGCGGCTGGTTTGTTCGAGGTGTTCTCGTGAAGCGTTTCATTGTCGTAGCGGTTTTGGCGCTGGCGGCGTGCGGCCAGCCGCAGGAGCGCGAGACGAACGAGGCGTATCCGGTCGCCAACGCGCCGAACTATGATGCGAATATTGGGCCCACCAGCGCCGCCGGCATTTCGGCGGCGCTGCCGATGGATGTGGATGCGGTCGCGGCGGCGGCGCCGCACTACATCGTCGCTGAGGTCGATGATCAAGTAGAGGGCGATCCGTTCAAGGCGATCACGCTTTCGGCGGGCGATGAGGAAGTTTTCCGCATCAATCCAACCGCCGATCGCCAGCACATTCATTCGATCGTGACGCGTTCGACGCAGGCGCGGAGCCCGGCGGGCGAGATCGTAACCCAGTCCAAGTTCGCGGTGGCGCCGCCGGAGGAGGTGACGTTCTGCAATGCTGAGTTCGTCGATGGTGCGCCGGGCTTCGCCTGCTCGACGGCGGCGGACGGCACGTTCTGGCGCGTCTATCGCTTGCCGGAAGGCGCCCGCGCTGCGGAGACGTTCGAGGAGATCGAGCCCGATCTGCTGCACGACGCGACGCTTGTGGAAATGCGCTGGATCGCGCCGCGCGTTTAGGCGGTGAGCACTTTGTGAACGCTCGACGCTGTCGCGATGCGTTCGCCGGCGGCGTCGCGCGCTTCGGCTTTCATGAACACCAGCGTGCGGGTCTTACGTTCGACGGCGACTTCGATGGCGCCGCTCGCGGCGGGGGCCAGCATATCCATGTTGACGGACACGAGCGCGGTTTCGGCGCCCGCCTCGCGTGTGGCGGCGGCGTTCAGTGCATCGACGAGCAGCGCGGCGAGTTGAGACTCGGTCATTTCTTCCGCTTGATGGCCTGATTGATGCGCTCGTGCGCGACGTCGAGTGAGGCCCATTCGCCGACGCTGGCGGTTTTTCCGGGTTCCAGGTCTTTGTAGTGCCTGAAGAAGTGCGCGATCTGCTGGACCAGAAGCGGCGGCAGGTCTTCGTGGGTTTTCACGTCTTTGTAGAACGGG
>CAYUOC010000163.1:0-4252 GCA_964446305.1 uncultured Terricaulis sp.
ACTATCTGATGGATGCGCCGTTCGCCGGTCAGTTCGACGCGAACCCGATGTTCGAAACGGATGACGCGCCGGTGAAGCGCAAGCCACGCGCGCGCTGAGGCCTGCCTTCGCGGGGGAGCCCGCCTGTCACATTGATCTGCGGTTTCCTCCGGCGCGTGGGCGTTCTAGTCTGCCGGCCGGAGGAGATGGTCATGGCATCGGGACAATTCGCACGCTTAGCGCTGGCTTCGCTTTTCGCATTCGCGACCGGCTCTTGCGCCACGATTGACTCGACGCCCGATGCGCCATCCGTTGCGCAGACCGATCGCGCCACCGCCGCGCGCAGCCATCCGCAAATCCTGCAGCAATTCGGCGGCGCCGTTGAGGGGCCGCTGGCGACATACGTCTCCACCGTCGGCGAACGCGTTGCGACTGCCGCCGGCGTGCCAGGGCAGTGCACATTCTCGGTGGTGAACACCGATGTCGTGAACGCATTCGCTGTGCCCGGATGCTACATCTACATCACCCGCGGTCTGCTCGCGATCATGAACTCGGAAGATGAACTGGCTTCGGTGCTTGGCCACGAAGTCGGCCACGTCGTCGCCGATCACTCCGCGCGGCGCCAAAACACGGCGACGATGGCGGGACTGGGCGCAATTCTAGCCGGCGTGCTCACCGGTTCGGGCCAAATTGCGCAGGCGGCGGGGCAGGTGGGGCAGCTCTATGCGCTGAACTATTCTCGCGATCAGGAATTCGAATCCGACGATCTCGGCGTCCGTTATCTGAACGCGACGGGTTACAATCCCTACGCCGCCGCCGACATGTTGCGCGCGCTTGGCGTCAATGACGAACTCTCGGCGCGCACCTCGAACCGTGAAGCCAGCGCGATCCCGGCCTGGGCGCGCACGCACCCGCTTTCCGCCGATCGCGTCACGCGCGCGACTGCGAACGCGAGCGCGTCGGGCGCGTCGCGCGACAACCCGCCCGAAAACACGCGCGCCTATCTGCAGGCGGTGAATGGCATGATCTATGGCGATGATCCGGAGCAGGGGTTCGTCAACGGCCGCACCTTCTCGCACCCCGGCATGCGGATCAGTTTTGAAGCGCCGCAGGGCGCCTCGCTCACCAACACGCCACAGGCGGTGATCGTGCGCGGGCAGAATTTGCAATCGCAATTCTCCGGCGGTGCGCTGCAGGGCACTCTTGAGGCGTACGCGAACAATGTGCTGCGGCAGGTGATCGGCCAGGCGCCGGCGACGCAGATCGAACAGCCGCGGCGCAGCACGATCAACGGGCTCGAAGCTGTCTCAGTTCTGGCGCGTGCGCAAACGCAACAGGGGCAAATACTCGACGTTTCGGTCGTCGCGTATCGTGTCGGTGATCGCGCCTATCATTTCGTTTCGATCACGCCGCAGGGCGGCATGAACGTGATCAACCCGATGACAGCTTCGTTCCGGCAGATATCGGCGCAGGAAGCGGCGGCGCTGCGGCCGCGTCAGATCTCGCTGGCGACTGTCGGCGCGCGTGACACGGCGCAGTCACTCGCGAACCGTATGGCCTTCGATGATTACAGGCTGGAGCGTTTCCTGGCGCTGAATGGTCTGGAGTCGGCCAGCGATCTGCGCGCGGGGCAAACGGTAAAGCTGGTCACCTACGCGCGGTGATCACTCGGCCGCCAGCGCTTGGGCGCGGCCGAGATCGACGCTCACGAGTTGCGACACGCCTTGCTCAGGCATGGTGACGCCGTAGAGGCGGTCCATGCGCGACATGCTCACCGGGTTGTGGGTGATGACGATGAAGCGCGTCGTCGTCAGGCGCTTCATCTCTTCGAGCATGCGGCAGAAGCGATCGACGTTGGCGTCGTCGAGCGGCGCATCGACTTCGTCCAGCACGCAAAGCGGCGCCGGATTGGCGAGGAAGACGGCGAAGATCAGCGCAGTGGCGGTGAGCGCCTGTTCCCCGCCTGAGAGCAGCGAGAGGTTGGTGAGGCGCTTGCCTGGCGGCTCGGCGAAGATTTCCAGGCCGGCCTCGAGTGGATCTTCGCTCTCGGTGAGTTTCAGATTGGCGCGGCCGCCTTCGAAGAGGGTGGCAAAGAGCTGGGCAAAGTGCGCGTCGACTTCCTCGAACGCACGCAGCAGCCGTTGGCGGCCCTCATTGTTGAGCGTGGTGATGGCGCGGCGGAGCTTCGCGACGGCTTGGGCCACGTCTTCCTTTTCGCGCGAAAGCGTATCGATGCGCTCTTGCGCTTCCGCCAGCTCTTCTTGCGCGCGCAGATTGACGGGGCCGGCGGCGTCGCGTTCGGCCTTCAAGCGCTCCAGGCGGCGCTCAACTTCGCCGATCGGCGCTGAGCCCAAGGCGTTGCCCAAGAGATTGCCGGCGAGCTCGGCCAGCTTATCCGGGGCGACGCCAGCTTGTTCTTGTGCGGCGATCGCGATGTCGCTGACGCGGGCGGCGTTGGCTTGCGCATGCGCATCGGCGCTGGCGCGGCGCTCGCGGGCGTCGGCATGAGCTTGTTCCAGGGAGCGGGCGCGCTCGCTCGCCTGACGCGCGGCGGTTTCAGCTTCGGCGACCTTGTCGCTGGCTTCGGCACGGCGGCGTTCGGCGCTGCCGGCTTCATCCATGAGCGCTTCGAGCTTCTGTTGCGCCGTTTGCGGCGCGGCTTTGGCGGCGTCGCGGCGCTTCTCAATGTCATCGAGTTCTTTGGCGAGCGTCTTCAGGCGCGCTTCGGCGCTGTCGATGCGCGCGCGCCATTGCATCGTCTCAGCGTCGACAGCTTTGCGGCGGGCGTCGCGCTGGGCTTTGTCGCGGACAATGCTCTGCGTCGCGGCGGCGGCTTCGGCGGCGGCGAGGCGCGCGGATTCGACGGCGGCACGCGCGGCGGCAATGGCGGTTTCGTCCACTTTCACTGGCGCTTGGCCGGCGGCGCCCTGGCTGGCGCTAAGGGCGGTGCGGGCTTCCGCGATTTCACCATCCAGAGCTTGCGCTTGCGCGCCCAGATCTGTGGCGCGTTCGGCAATGCGCGCGCGTTCGGCGTCCAGACGCTCCGCTTCTCGCGTTGCTGCGGCTTCGGCATTCGCAAGCTTTGGCGCTTCAGCGCGCAGCGTGCGCGTGCGCGCGTCGAGCTTTTGGCGTTCGGCCTTCGCGGCTTCCCAGTCAGCCTTGGCTTTCGCGGCGCGCGCATCAGCGGCGGCAAGCTCTTTGCGCGCGGCGGCGAGGCGGTTTTTGTGTTCGAGGCGAACGGCGGCGGGTTGTGGCGCGTCGGCGCGGCGCACAAAGCCGTCCCAGCGCCAAAGATCGCCCTCACGCGAGACGAGACGCGCGCCCGGCGACAAGTGCTTAGCGAGCGCCGCGCCATCCTTGGCGTCCACAACACCGGTGAGGGCGAGGCGCGCGGCCAGTTGCGGCGGCGCCTTGACGAAGCGGGTCAGCGCTTGCGCAGCACTTGGAAGGTTCGCTTGCGGCGTGTCGGCGCCGGTCCAGCGCGCGGGCGCCTCGGCGTTGGTGGATGCGTCGATGTCGTCGCCCAATGCGGCGGCGAGCGCGCGTTCGTAACCGGGGTCCACCTCGATGGAAGCGAGAACCGGCGGATACTTGGCGGCGTCCGGCGGCGCGAGCTTGTCGAGCGCGCGGACTTCGGCGGTGAGTTGCTCTAGCGCCTTCTCGGCGGCGCGGTGGGGCGTCCAGGCGGCTTCGTCGGCGGCCTCGGCGCGCTTCAACGCGGCTTCGGCTTCGCCGAGTTCGGCACGCAGCTTGGCGCTCGCGGCATGGGCCGATTCTGCCGCGGCTTTTGCCGCCGCTGCGCGTGCATCGATGTCGCCACTCGGTGGCAGCGCTTTGATCTGCGCGTCGAGAGAACGTTTGCGATCTTCGAGGCGCGTGAGCCGTTCGCGCGCGCCTTCGGCGGCGTCGGTCAACGCTTGCGCGCGCGCTTTGGCGGCGGCGGCGGCAGCGGCAAGCGCTTCGAGTTCGGCTTCAGCCTTTGTGCGCTTAGCGATCGCGGCGGCTTCAGCATCCTGCGCTTGTTTCAGCGCGGCCTGAGACTTGTCGCCATCGCTGGGGCCGAGCGCTGCGGCCTCCTCCGCGAGGCGCGCGAGCGTGGTCTGCGCGTCCTGCTTCAGGGACTCAAGACGTTCGGCGTCGTCGCGATTGCGTTGCGCATCCTGATCGCAGCGTTCGACGACGCCTTGCGCCTCGGCGAGATCGCGCTCCAGGCCAACGCGCACGCCTTCGAGGCGGCGGAGCACGGCGGCGGCGATCACTTCCTGTTCGCGCA
>CAYUOC010000163.1:4352-6175 GCA_964446305.1 uncultured Terricaulis sp.
TCGGCGAACTCGCGCGCGGGGCGCCCGGCGCTGCCGGAGAAGATCACGTCGTCCATGTCGGTCGCGCGCATCGACTTGGCGCTCGTCGCGCCCATCACCCAGCGCACGGCTTCAAGCAGATTGGATTTGCCGCAACCGTTCGGACCGACGACGCCCGTCAGCCCGTGCTCGACCGGCGCGCGGGCCGGATCGACAAAGCTCTTGAAGCCAAGGAGGCGCAGCTCTGTGATTTGCACGGTGAGCCGCGCCTCTCCTTATCAGCTGCTGCGCGCTGCGATCGCCGCGTCGAGAGCCGCCGACATGCCTTCGTAGGTCATGATGTTCGGGTCATCGAGGCGTTCGCCGTTGAGGAAGAAGGTCGGCGTGCCGGTGACGTTGTCACGCGTGGCGACTTCGCCGAGGCGGTTCATGCGCTCGGCGCCTTCCGGATCGGCGACGCAGGCGAGCACTTGTTCGCGCGAAAGGCCAGCGGCCGCGCCGATCTCAACGAGCTTTGCTTCGATGCCCTGGCGCGAGCCGGCCTGGAACATGGCGGGTTGCTGTTCAAACAAAACGCCGAGGCGGGAGAAGTATTGCTCCGGCGTCGCGTTGTTGCAGCGGGCGAGTTGGTATTCGGCGAGGGCGATGGTCGGGATCACGCGTTGCGGATCGACCGGCGCCAGCACCTCGCGGAAGATGAAATGGATCTTGCCGGTGTCGATATAATTCGTCTTGAGCTGGCCGAAGACCGTCTCCTCGAACTCGCGGCAGTGGCTGCACATGGTTGAGCCGTACTCAACCAGCGTCACGCCAGAATCCGGGTTGCCGATGGCCATGTCGTCGGGCGTCAAACCCGAGCCCGAGGCGCTGCCGCCATTACAGCCAGCCACGCTCAGAGCCGCCAGTGCGCCCCCGCCCAACAGCAAATTCCGGCGTCCAATAACGAGCATGCAAAACCTCCAGATCGGCCGGGAGGCATAGAGTTTTTTCGAGGCTTAGGAAACCTCTAGCCCTGCTTCACGGCGCGCCCGAGACGCAACAGCGCCGATCTCAGGCCATCGTCGCTGGCGGAGTCGAGAGTTTTCGCCAGGGCGGCCTCTTCGGCTTGGCTGAGAGGCTTTTGGAGTGGCCGGACGTTCGAGGGCTGTGTCGCTGGGCGGGCGGGCGCCCGGTGATCCACGCGGATGGCTTTGACCTTGGCGCCGGCGGTGCGCAGGCGCTCCAGAAGGAGCGGGGCTTGTTGTTGCAGGAAGGGCGCAAGGGCGCTGGGAACATGGATAGTCAGCGTTCCGGCGGCCAGTTTTACGGGCGTTGCGCGGGAAAAGGCCTCGCCGGCGATTTGCGGCCAGCGGCGCTTCATCTCGGCCAGCCCAAGCCCGGTATCCTTCAGGAGCGGCTTCAGGACGGCAGCCAGGGCCTTGTTGGCGCTCGGCGGCGGAGCCACGCTGGAGCGGCCGCGGCTGGCGGACAGCTTCTGCGAGGCCTCGGCCTCGGAGGGGCCGGCCTTCGGCGCGAGGACCATTTCCTCGGCCGCACGGAATCTGTCGCGCAGTGACATGGACCGTTGAGCGAATCGTAAACCCATGAACAAAGGGTAAAGACGTCCCATGCCCGCGCTTGCTCAAAAACGGACTAGGCCTGGGGATAAGGGCTCCGCTCCTCGGGATAAGTTGCGGAAATCGTTGCTGAAATGGTACGATCGTGAGGGCCGCGATCTGCCCTGGCGGCTGCGTAACGGCCGCCCCGACCCTTACCGGGTTTGGCTCTCCGAAATCATGCTGCAGCAGACGACGGTGGCCGCCGTCGCTCCCTACTTTGCGCGATTCTTGGAGCGCTGGCCGACG
>CAYUOC010000163.1:6275-8496 GCA_964446305.1 uncultured Terricaulis sp.
GGCGAAGGCCGAGTTGCGGACGCTCGCGTGCGAACTCGTCACGGCGGAGCGCCCGGGTGACTGGGCGCAGGCGCTGATGGATTTGGGTGCGACGGTTTGCACGCCAAGATCACCCAAGTGCGATGTGTGCCCGTGGGTGGCGGAGTGCGCGGCGTACGCGAGCGGATCTCCCGAAGCCTATCCGCGCAAGTCACCAAAGGCCGAGCGTCCGCGCCGATACGGCGCGGTGTTTCGGATCGAACGAGACGGCGAGCTTTGGCTCGTGCGGCGGCCGGACAAGGGATTGCTCGGCGGTATGGCGGCGTTGCCGACAACGGAGTGGCGCGAGAAAAAGTGGTCGCGCGCCGAGGCGCTAAAGCATGCGCCGGTTGCCGGGGGTTGGAAAAAGATCGGCGCGGTGGAGCATGTTTTCACACACTTCGCGCTGACGTTGGATGTCTACGCCGCGCAAGCCGCCCCGCCGGATGACGGTTGGTGGGGTGACGTTTCAACTTTGCCGACTGTCTTTCGCCGTGCGGCCCTCGCTACCGGTTGAGCTAGGTTTGACGCTCGCTTCTTCACGTTCCAAGGCGGCCTTTTCGGGGTCGAGTTCGTCGGCGCCCAGGTCTTCGCGGTACTCGTGCTCTACTGCTGAAGCGAGCCGCTGGTAGATGCCGAGCACGGCAAATAGCACCGCAACTGCTACCAGCAATGCGGAAGGATAGATCAAGCCTTCCACACCCTGCCGGCCCGCCTCGAACAAGAACACCAAAGTGTGCAGGCTCGCCGCAATGATTATGATGGTCATGAACTTGGTGAGCATGCGGCGGACTTCGCCCGTCGTCTCAAGCTCGCGTTCGCGGCCTAGCTCTTCCTCCAGCAGAAATTTGCCGACGTCCGAGACAGCAAGCGCAATGATGACGAGGCCCACGGCGTGGAGCATCGCCGACAGCACCGGCGCTTCCCCTTGCGCGGCGCGGAAGACACTCCATCCGGCGTAGCCGATAAATGCGAATGCGAGGCCCAACAAAGCGAGCGTTACGGCAACATAGAGGAGACGCGAAATCAGCTGGAAAATATACTGCACTAGACGGTAACAAGCCGATGTTGGCGAAAGTTCCGGAGACAACCAATGAGCGAAACGTTTGAAGGCGGATGCTCATGTGGCGCGGTGCGCTTCCGGCTCACGTCGCGGCCCATGTTCACGCATTGCTGCCACTGCACCGATTGTCAGGCGCAGACGGGCGGCGCGTTCGCGATCAATGCGCTGATGGAGACCGCTCGCATCGAAATGCTGAGCGGTGAACCACATAAGGTGGAAATGCCGAGCCCGAGCGGGCGCGGGCACGATGTGTACCGCTGCCCCAAGTGCGAAGTCGCGGTGTGGAGCGATTATGGGCGGCGGCCCTATCTGCGCTTCGTGCGTGTCTCGACCCTCGACAACCAGCACGCGATCCAACCGGACGCACACATTTTCACCAAGAGCAAAGTGCCATGGGTGCGTCTGCCGGAGGGACAGCGGGCGTTCGAGGTTTTCTACGACATGAAGGCTGAGTGGCCGGCTGAGAGCCTGGCGCGGCGCGACGCCGCCTCGGCGGCCGCCAAAGCATGAGCGAGATGAACCGCAACGAGGCGCTGACGGGCTCAGCCGCGTTCTTCGTGCTCGCGCCGGGAACGGTGGCCGGACTCATTCCGTGGTTGATCACCAAATGGCGGTTCGGCGAGGGCGCGAGTACGGGCGTCTCGGTCGTTGGCGGCGTCATCATCGCGCTGTCGCTGGCGCTGCTGATCGAGTGCTTCGTGCGTTTCGCGACCAAAGGCGAAGGCACGCCAGCGCCGCTGGCGCCGACGGCAAAGCTGGTTGTGAGCGGCGCTTATGCGCGTGTCCGCAACCCGATGTATGTGGCGGTGACTGGGTTGATCTTCGGGCAAGCGTTGTTGTTCGCGTCCGCCGGTTTGATCGCTTACGGCATCACCATCTGGTTCGCGTTCCTGATGTTCGTGATCTATTTCGAGGAACCGCGTTTGCGGCACGCATTTCCGGACGACTATCCCGCGTATTTCGAGAACGTCCCGCGGTGGCGTCCGCGTTTCACGCCGTGGAAGCAGCCCGCAAAAAGCGAAGGACGCGGAGGGGAGCACCCCGCGTCCTTGCTTGAGTGATCGCCGCTTAGGGCTCTTAGGCGACGATCTGCGCCGCCTGGTTCAAAGTGGCCAGCGCGCCAGGAAGGAGAAGCGCTGC
>CAYUOC010000164.1:0-8469 GCA_964446305.1 uncultured Terricaulis sp.
TGTGCACCGGGATGCGGATGGTGCGCGCCTGGTCGGCGATCGAGCGGGTGATGGCTTGGCGAATCCACCACGTCGCGTAGGTCGAGAACTTGTAGCCGCGGCGATACTCGAACTTATCGACGGCCTTCATCAGGCCGATATTGCCTTCCTGGATCAGATCCAGGAATTGCAGGCCGCGGTTCGTGTACTTCTTGGCGATGGAGATGACGAGGCGGAGGTTCGCTTCGACCATTTCCTTCTTGGCTTGGCGCGCTTCGCGCTCGCCCTTCTGCACGGCGTGAACGATGCGGCGATATTCGTCGATCGGCACGCCGGTTTCTTGGGCGAGGATGCCGATTTCGCTGCGGATGTCGGCGATGTCGTCGGCTTCGCTGGCGACGAACTTGGCCCAGGCTTTGTGCTTTTGCACGGCCATCTTCTCGGTCCACTTGGGATCGAGTTCGTGGCCTTGGTATTGGGTGAGGAATTCGCCGCGCGGCACGCCGTTCGATTCAGCCAGGCGCATCAGCTTGCCTTCAAGCTGAATGAGCTTCCTATTGATGGCGTAGAGCTGCTCGACCAGGCTTTCGATACGCGCGTTGTTGAGCTTCAGCTTCTTCAGCTCTTCGATGATGGTGTTCTGCGCGCCTTCGTAAGCGTCGTTCTTGGCGCCGGGCAGGGACTTGCCCTGCAGGCGCAGTTCGATGCGCTTTTCCTGCAGCTTGCGGAATTGACCGAAGGCTTCGGCGATGTTGTCGAGCGTCGACATCACGCCTTCTTTGAGCTCGGCTTCCATCGCCGACATCGAGATCGCCTGTTCGTCGTCGAACTCGGAATCTGAGTCTGCTTCAGCGGCGGATTCGCCTGGGTCTTTCTCTTCGCCGTCGCCGTCTTCATCGTTGGCGGCGGGCGCGCCGGTCAAAGCGGCGCGTTGGGCGGCGACCTTTTCGGCCTTCTTGCGCTCTTGTTCGGCGATTTCGATCTTGGCTTGCTCGGGATCGACGAGGCCATCGGCGTTCACGCCCGGCGCGGAGGGCGGCGTGATGCCCATTTCGGCGCCGTAGGTGGCTTCGAGATCGATGATGTCGCGCAGCAGAATCTTCTGCTCACGCAGTTCGTCGCGCCACACCATGATGGCTTCGAAGGTGAGCGGGCTTTCGCAAAGGCCGCGGATCATTGCGTCGCGGCCGGCTTCGATGCGCTTGGCGATGGCGATTTCGCCTTCGCGGCTGAGCAGCTCGACGCTGCCCATTTCGCGCAGATACATGCGCACCGGATCGTCCGTGCGGTCGGCGTCTTCGCGGGTGTTGGTGACGGCGACCTTGGTGGTCGTCTCGTCGCGCGTGGCGACGGCCTTGCTGCCTTCTTCCTCGGCGGCTTCGCCTTCTTCTTCATTGTCGACGACGTTGATGCCCATCTCGTTGAGCTGGGCCATCACGTTCTCGATGGCTTCCGAGTCGAACTCGTCGGACGGCAGAACCTTGTTGAGCTCTTCGTGCGTGACGAAGCCGCGCGCTTTCGCGGCTTTGATCATCTTCTTCACGGCGGCATCGGAGAGGTCGAGGATCGGGCCTTCTGGCGCGTCCTTTTCTTCGACTGCTACGTCTTCGTTCTTGCTCGGCGCTTTTGCCATCTTCACATCCGAAATAGTCACAAAACCTCAGGCGACTAGGCCGCCCGCGTCGTCTTCTTGCACATCGTCCAGCTTGGCCTCGCGCGCCCGCGCTTCGATCTCGCGTGCTTCGCGGCTCAGAGCCTGGAAGCGAGCGAAGGCCGTATCGTCCCCATCGGCTGCCGCTTGGCGCAGCTCGGCCAATTCCTCCCTGATCGCCGGCGCCACGACTTCGCGTGTCGCCAGGGCCAGCCATTCCGCGCTGATGTCGGCGCCCTCCGGGGGAGGTTTTGCCTTCGGCCAGCGCGAAATCCGCGCTGCCGCGCGGTCTTGACCCGATCGGGTCAAATGGAGGCTCAGAGCCGCGCGGTCAATGGCCCCATGGTCCTCGTGGTCATCCGCGAGCTGCAGCAGGGCCTCGCGGATGGCCTCCAGATCGGGGTCGGTGATGTGGAGGCGCTCGATCCAGTTGCCGTAGCTGGTCAGGATCTGCGGGAGATCGATGGCGGCGCGGAGGAAGAGCTCGGCCGCCGGGCGGGGTGTGTGGGTGGTGGCGTGGGCCTTTAGTTCGGCGGTCGCGGGGGCGGGTTCGCCCTTGCGGCGAAACTGGCCGCCGCCTTGGTTGGGCGCGAAGGCAGGGCGCTGGGCGCGGATGGCGGCGTTGGCGCGGGCCATCAGGTCGGAGAAGAAGGCGCGCGAGGTTTCGCGGTCGGCGATTTTGCCGATCGCCTCTTTGAGCGCGGCCTGGAAGGCGGCCTGCGCCTCCGGCGTGTCGATGCCGTGGCGGAGCTTTTCGCGCTCGAACAGCGCGTCGGAGGCGGGGACGGAGGCGTCGATGAGCGAGTTCAGCGCTTCGGCGCCGCCGCGGCGGTAGATGTCGTCCGGGTCTTCGCCCTTGGGGGCGTAGGCGAGGCGGAGCGTGCGGCCGGGCGCGAGATGCGGGATGGCGAGATCGAGCGCGCGTTCGGCGGCGCGTTGACCGGCGCTATCGCCATCGAGGCAAAGCACGGGCGCGCCGCCGGAGCGCCAGAGCAGCTGGAGTTGTTCTTCGGTGAGCGCGGTGCCGCACGGGGCGACAGCGGCGATGCCGGCGCGCTCGAAGGCGATAACGTCGAGATAGCCTTCGCCGACGACAAGGCCATCGGCTTTCGTCTTGGCCAGCAATTCGCGCGCTTGCTTCAGGCGATAGAGCACGCGGCTCTTCGAATAGAGCGGCGTCTCGGGTGAGTTGATGTATTTGGCCTTGGCGTCCTTCGCCAGCGCGCGGCCGCCAAAGCCGATGACTTTGCCCGCCGTGTCGGTGATCTCGAAAGTGATGCGGCCGCGGAAAGTGTCGATGGCGCGCTTGTCGTCCTCGCCTTGGCGCGCGACGCCGGCTTGCACGATCTCTTCAATGGGAAAGCCTTCGGCTTTCAGCTTGTCGATCGCCCAGGTCCACTCATCCGGCGCAAAGCCAATGGAGAAGCGTTCCCATTCTTCGGGGCCGAAACCGCGGCCTTGCAGATATTTGCGCGCATCGGCGCCTCCGCTGGAGCGCAGCGCGGCGCAGAAGAGTTTCGCGGCAGAGGCGGTGACGGCGTAGAGGCGCTTGCGCTGATCGTTCTCGCCTCGATTGTCGTAATCGTCCTTCGGCAGCTGAACGCCCGCGATCTCCGCGAACTTCTCGACCGCTTCTGGAAAGCTCAAACCTTCGAGCTTCATGGCGAGCGTGAAGACGTCGCCCTTTTCACCGCAGCCGAAGCACTTGAAGAGGCCCTTATTGTCCAGGACGTGGAAGGAGGGGCTCTTCTCCTGATGGAACGGACAGCATGCCCAAAAGTCCCCCGCCGAAGGCCGGGACTTCTGTTTGTGCCAAGTGAGCCTCTTGCCGGCGTAATCGGCAATCGAAACCCGGTCGCGCACCTGGCGTAGCAAGGTGTCGGTGAAACGCATCAGAGCCTGAGATGGGAGTGGCGGTGTTAAGCCGTATTATACACCGATTCGCCGAAACGATTCTCAGGCACTGATTTTTCGACGGTTTTTCGCGGTTTCCTAGTACTTCGCCGGCGGATCGCTGGCTGGGAAGCTTTCGTCGCTGGTTTCGTCGACGTCGCTCCATTTGTCCGGCGGGTTGGCCATCGAATCCGGGCCGGCGTCGCGCACCTTTTTCGGCTTTGGCGGCGGGGTTTGGGTCTTCTTCTCGGGTCGTGGCTGTTTGTGGGCCATGGGGAGACTCCTGTGTCCCCAAATCAACGCCGATACCGGAACTTTGGTTGCGCGCTCACATTCTCTGGAGTGAGGCAGGAGTTCCTTTCCTTGCCGTAATTTGGGCGCCGCCGATGGCTCATTCGGGCGGCGTGGGACGACGGAGAAAATTCCAATGCAAGTGATGAAAGCCGCGGCGGCATTCGCCGTTCTGGCCGCAGCGGCCGTACCGCCCGCCGCACAAGCGCAAACACAGGGGCAGGTCGTGCTCGCAGAAGGAACACTGTTGACGGTGAACGCTGATGGTTCGTCCGAGGCGCGGCCTGACATGGCGATCGTCAATCTCGGCGTGACGACGGAGGGCCAGACCGCCGCCGCCGCGCTTGCTGAGAACGCGCGCCGGATGACGGCGCTTACGGCAGCTTTGCGCCGCGCGGGCGTTGCCGAGCGCGACATTCAAACCTCGAACGTCTCGGTCTATCCGCAGCAAGTTTACGGCGAAGGCCAAGCGCCGCGCATCACCGGCTATCAAGCCAATAACAGCGTCACGGTGAAGGTGCGCCGTATCGATAATACCGGCCGCGTGATCGACGCGGCGGTTGGCGCGGGCGGCAATACTGTGAACGGCGTTTCGTTCACGCACGCCGATCCGGACGCGCAATTGGATGTGGCGCGGCGTGATGCGATCGCTGAAGCACGCCGCCGGGCTGAGCTTTATGCGAATGCGCTGGGCATGCGCGTGAACCGTATCGTGTCGGTGAGTGAAGGCGGCGGCTACGCGCCGCCAATGCCGGTGGCGCTGGAGCGCTTCCAGGCGCAGGACGCGGCGGCGACGCCGATCTCGCCGGGCGAAATCGAAACGCGAGTGAGCGTCAACGTGACGTTCGAACTGCGCTAGTTCGCGAAGAAATCGCGCAACGAAAGAGGGCGGCGGAGAAATCCGCCGCCCTCTGATTTTGTAGTGGAAGCCTAGTTCGCCGGGGCTTCAGCTGGCGCTTCCGCGCTCGGCGGCATGGTCGGCGCCGGCGGCGGTTCCGGCAGATCGATATCCGGCGGGTTCACGTTCACATCCGGAACATTGAGTTCGAGCTCGGCCGTGCGCTGTTCTGTCAAGCCGCCCGTGTAAGCGACGACGCCAAACGCGACGACGGCGACCAGGATAATCCCAGCCAAAAACGCCACCCACGGCGACGAACCGCCACTTTCTCTCTCAGCCATTGTTCTTCTCCAAAGCCTATCGCGGAGAGAACAACGGTGAGGCGCGGAGGTTCCGCGCTTTAGCCCGCGAGCGGCGTCAGGAGTTCCTCGCCGGCGTAGAAGCGGCGGAGGTTTTCGAGGACGTTTTGTGAGCCTTCCCAGAGCGCTTCGCGCGTGGCGCCGCCGAGGTGTGGCGTGAGGGTGGTGTTGGGAACGTCTTTCCAGCGTTCGATTGGCGTTGGTTCGTCGACGAACACGTCGAGCCCGGCGCCGCCGAGCGCGCCGGATTTGAGCGCGGCGATCATGGCATCCTCGTCGATGACGATGCCGCGCGAGATGTTGACGATGATCCCATCGCTGCCGACTGCTTTGATGACATCGGCGTTGATGATGCCTTCGGTCGTCTTGTCGCCGCGCGCCGAGATGGCGAGAACATCGCACCAATCCGCCAGCTTCATCAGGTCCGGTTCGTAGGAATACTTCACGTCCGGCTTGGCGCGCGGGCCGTACCATTTGATCTCCATGCCGAAGGCTTCGGCGCGATGCGCAATGGCCGCGCCAATGGCGCCCATGCCGACAACCCCAACTTTGCGCCCACGCAAGCGCTTCTGCGGCGGCACCGCGAGCGGCGGCGTCCATGTCCCTTCGCGCAGGACTTTCTCGCCTTCGGTGAAGAGCCGGAGGCGCGCGATGATGAGGCCAATGGCGACATCGGCGACATCCTCGTGATTGATGTCGCGGCCATGGCTGATCGCGACGCCGCGTTGCTTGGCGTAGGCGAGATCGATGCCGTCAACGCCGACGCCGAAGCAAACGATGCAGCCAAGCTCCGGCAGCGCGTCGATCATCTCGTTCGAAATGCCGACATGGCCGATGGTGACGGCGGCGCGGATGTCTTTGCGGTCGGTCGGCCAGTGCACGATCTCGTAGTCCGTCAGCCGCATTTCAAAGAGGCCGAGCGGCGGATGCACGAGAAGGGCGGGCTTAGTCATCGTCACCGAATTCGTACTCCAGCTTGAAGCGGAACTGACCGTCGGCTTCGGATTCCGCGGCGCCGATCAGATAGCCAAGTTGAAGTTCTACTTCACCCTCGCCGATATGGGCGAGTTCGAATTGGACAAACGGTCCCCAATATTGGGCGTGATCGGCAAAGTGGCCGAGATCGTCGTCTGTGCCGGCGTCGCCGAAGCCCTGGATGCCGAACGCGAAATCGTCGTTCAATGCGAAGGCCGCTTCGGCGGCATAGCCAAACTCCCAGGTGTCAGAAGAACCCTGACCGATTTCGCGCTCGCCGATTAGGTTGAGCGTGAGATTGAGAGGGCCACGCTCGCGCTGCATGAGTAATTTGAGCTCAAGGCCGTCGGGGCCATCCTGGGTGTTGACCTCGTACTCGACGTAAGCGCCGAAATGGACGGGCCAGTCGCGCGTGCCGGTGAAGTCGAAAACGTTCTCGATGGCGACGGCGGTGAATTCTGTGTCGCCGCCCTCGTGTTCCCATTCGGCGACGATCGCGGGGCGCCAGAAATCGGTGAGGGCGTAGCCGGCTTCGATTTTAGTTTGCCATTCGCCATCAGCATCGCCGCCGTTAAGTACGCCGCCGCGCACGGCTAGCTCGCCTTCGCCTTGGGTCACGTTTGGGCCGTACACTTCTGCCGCCAGACCAGGCTCTGCCCATGCCACGCACGGCGCGAACAAGCCGCTGGCAACGGATGCCGCAAGCAGACTGCGCTTCATCGAGGTTTACTCCCGCCCACCAAGGACCGACGCCATTGCATTAGACGGATAGAGCCGCAAGTCAGTCGGTGCTCCGCTTGTTGCAGTGGGTCTCTACTCGGTCAAAGGCCGGGAGGGAGCGCCGACGCGGCGGGCGGGAATTTCGAGGCGAAAGTTCGCCCCTGAAGCATCGCTGCTCACAGAGAGCTCGCCACCGAGCAATCGCGCGAGGCGTCGGGTGAGCGCGAGATTGAGCGCCATGCCTTCATAGTGCCTCGCGCCGGCGATTTCAGGCTGGGCGAAAGGTTCGAACAGGAGTTCGACCTGTTTGGGGGCAATGTGAGGTCCGTCGTCCACTATTTCGATGACCAGTTGCGAACGGGATTTATTCTCTGACAATCGGAGGGCGATTTTTCCATCCTGGCTGCAGTGGGCTGCATTGGCGATCAAGTTGCGTATGCACGCGCTGAGCTTTTCACCGTCGGTGATCCACGCGCCCGGCGTGGTTGTGTCGGCGATTTCGACGCGGTTCTTTGTGGAAGCCAAAAGCGGCGCCAGCGCGTCAACGGCTTCTTCGGCCATCTCCGCGGGCAGGCATTCCTCTTCTTCGATCGGCGTCTTGCCCGCATCGATTGCGGCCAACTTCAGAACGTCGTTCACCATGCCGCGGAGCTTGAGCGCCGCTTCCAGAACTTTGCGATTGTCACCGGCTTCTTCGGGTGCGCCGCGCTCTTCGGCATTCTCGATAAGCAGCTCGCTGTAGCCGATGACTGCGTTCAGCGGAGTACGAAGTTCGTGGCTGACGTTCGCCATGAAGTCCGCTTTCGAGCGCGCCAACGATTCCGCTGCACTCTGCGCCGCCCGCGCGTCTTCGGTCTGGTGCGTTGCCTCAACGAGAAGCGCGCTCGATTTCCCGACAATCGCCCGGAAGTTGCCGACCGACAGCGCCGCAGCAAGTGACAGCAGGATCATCATGATGCCGTTCCAGAGCGAAACTTCTTGCATCGGCATCCAGTCCCACGGCGGGACGCCAATCACCTCATAGGCGGAGGGCGGTAGCGCGCCGCGGAAGATGTGCAGAGCAGTGTAGGTCAGGGCGACAAAGGCGACCCACATCAGCCCGACCCGAATGCCAAATAGCAACGTGCCTAGCAGTGGGAGCAACATGAGAAAGAAGGAGGTGGTTGAGACGATACCGCCTAGGGCCGCGATCGTAAGTGTCACGGCGAGGTAGAGTGTGAAGAGATAGGCATGGGAGAGCAGGTTAAGGTCGGCATTTGTTCGCAGCGCCAGATAGGGAAAGGGCGCAAAGGCAAACGGCACGAGCCCGCAAAGGAGCGCAAGAAAAGGCCGATCCGCAAGCACGCTTCCAGCTGTAAGCGTGACCCAAATCGTGGCGATCAGGATCGTGAGACCGGCTGTGAAGGTGAGGAAGCGCCTGCGGGCGTTCTGTAACAAAGATTCCTTGCGATCACCGCTAATGCGGTCCCAAAGATCATCTAAGAGAGCGTACATATCCGATGGGTATGTTGGCGCGCTGCTTAATAGAAAGTGCGCGTCAGCAGACTACCCAAATTGGGTCAGGCCGCGCTCTTGGCCTTTTTCGCCATCAACTTCGCGAAGCGTTCGAACAGGTAGTGGCTGTCTTGCGGACCCGGCGAGGCTTCCGGGTGGTATTGCACCGAGAACACCGGTTTGCCTTCGACTTCGATGCCGCAATTGCTGCCATCGAACAGCGAGACGTGCGTTTCTTTGACGCCTTTCGGCAGCGTTGCCGGATCGAT
>CAYUOC010000165.1:0-8450 GCA_964446305.1 uncultured Terricaulis sp.
TCACCACCGCCGCCGCCGCCGCCGCCACCACCGCCGCCACCGCCACCACCGCCGGTGACTGAGCACGTCGATCCGGCGCCGCGGGCGGAGCGGGACGGTCGTCCGCCGCCTGATCCGAACTGACGTTGCGCAACATTGCGTTCGCGCGCGCCGTGGCTAGAAACGCGGTGCGCGCCAACGTGCGCGCCAAGGGAGGAACAAGATGCGTCTTTCGTCGGATATCGCGGCTGTTGTGACGGGCGGCGCTTCGGGGCTTGGCAAAGCGACGGTCGAGAAACTCCGTGCCGACGGCGTGAAGGTCGCCATCTTCGATCGCGACGAGGACCGTGGCAAAGCCACCGCCGATGAACTCGGCGCCACCTTCTGCAAGGTCGATGTCACCAGTGACGATAGCGTCGCCGCCGGTTTCGAAGCGGCGCGCAAGGCCAACGGCCAGGAGCGCATCCTGGTTTGCTGCGCCGGCATCGGCTCCGCAATGAAGACGGCAAGCCGCTCCCGGGAGACCGGCGAGATCAAGCATTTCCCGCTCAACATTTTCGAGCTGACCATTCAGATCAACCTGATCGGAACCTTCCGCTGTGTCGCGAAATCCGCGGCTGGAATGCTCACGCTCGATCCGCTCGAAGGCGGCGAACGCGGCGCGATGGTGATGACGGCGTCTGTCGCGGCCGAAGACGGCCAGATGGGGCAGGCGGCCTATTCGGCGTCAAAAGGCGGGGTCGTTGGCATGACGTTGCCGATCGCGCGCGACCTCTCCGGCGACGGTATCCGCATCAACACGATCCTACCTGGGATCTTCGAAACGCCCTTGATGATGGGCGCGCCGGAGAAGGTGAAAGAAGCGTTGGCCGCGAGCGTGCCGTTCCCGAAAAGGCTCGGAAACCCGCAAGAATACGCATCTCTCGCTCTCGAAATGATTCGCAATCCGTACTTCAACGGCGAGGATGTGCGCCTCGATGGCGCTATTCGTATGGGGCTGCGCTGAGGCGGGAAGCCGCATTTTCGTTGATTTATGTGCATTTCTGTAACACGCGCGGCCTCCGCGCGTGCTGAAACCGCTGTAAATCAGCTTTTTTGCGTTGCGACTCAGAGGCGCTCATGTCAGGGAATCCACCGCAAACGTCGAAAACCGCATGAAATAGCGCTTTTCGACGTGTTTCGAGAGAGGCGCGGTCACGCTCCATCAAGAAATGGATGGCATCTACTCAAGCGCCGGCGCGGAGAAGGGCGGCTAAAAAGCCTGATCTGACGCTGGTTCGTTGAGTAAACACACGACAACCTTTGAGAAGGGAAACGCACAATGGCCAAGAAGGCAGCGAAGAAGAAGGCGCCAGCCAAGAAGAAGTCGCCCGCGCGTAAGAGCGCGAAGAAGGCCGCTCCGGCCCCGGCGAAGGCGGTGAAGGTCACCGCGACGGCCGGCAAGACGGTCACCGCGAGCGCTCTGCTCCAGTCGGTCGCCGATCACCTCGGCGTCAAGAAGTCGGAAGCCAAGGCGATGGTCGAAGGCTACACCGATGTTGTGAAGGCCTACGTCCTGAAGGGCGCGAAGGTGAAGATCGGCGATATCGGCATGGTCATGGTTCGCCACCGCAAGGCCCGCATGGGCCGTAACCCGCAAACGGGTGAGCCGGTGAAGATCAAGGCGTCGAAGAAGCTGGCGTTCCGCCAGTCGGCCGTGATGAAGGCCCAGGTGATGGGCGGCCGCTAAGGGCGGCTGCGTCACCGACGCAAAAAGTAACAATGACCCCATCCCGGGGTTGTCGAGACGGCGGGCGTGCTACGAAGCGCCCGCCGTTTTCGTTTGCCTGGCGTTTGATTGTGCGCCGCAAAATGAGCTTGGGCAGGACGGCGCCGTCGCTGCGCTTGCGCCGTCCCGGACCCGAGATAAGTTTCCCCCACGAAACGGGGGTTCGAACATGTTTCGCAGGATCTGCCTGACGCTCTGCGCGCTCGCTGGGTTGGCGACGATTCCGGCTTCGGCGCAAACGCAGCCGCTAACCGCCGAATTGTTCGCACGCGACCAAAATCTCTGGAGCGTCTCGCTCTCGCCCGATGGGCGCAACGTGGCGATGGTCCAGCGTGTGGGCGAGGACGAGGCGATTGTCGTCGTCGATTGGCGCACGCGTCAGGCGCAGGCAGTGCAGCGTGCGCGGCGCGTGCGCGGGCTTTTCCTCGATTGGGTGGCTTGGAAGAACGATAACCGCCTGTTGTTTGCCGCTTCGCAGCGCATTGATTGGGACGGCACGCCGGAGGACACCGATTACACTGTCATTCGCCGTGTCTATGCGATGGACCGCAACGGCGGAAATGTCGCCACGATGTTTGAGGGCCAAATGCGCCGGCTCGCCGCGGCCGATTACGCGCCCATGAATCTCATCGACGTGCTGGAGAACGATCCGGAGAACGTGCTCTTCGGCACTTGGGGTCAGAATGGGTACACGGTTTATCGCGCCAACGTGAACACCGGTCGCGCCGACGTCGTCGATGACGATTCCGGTTGGGAAACCGTGCGCATGTTTGTCGATGGCGAGAGCAATCCGGTCATGCGCATGGAGGCGCTGCCGTATTCATCGGGCTATCGTTTCTTCCGGCGGGCGCCGGGTGCAAGGCGCTGGGAGCTCGCACACGAGGTGCGCCGCTCTACCGTTGCTCAGAACCGTGATTTTCTTCCACTGCGAGCCGGGCCTGGTCCCGGTCAGGTTTACGTCGCCGCGCGCCCGGAAGGGCGGGAGTTCCAAGCCGTCTATCTCTACAACACAAGCACTGGTGAACTCGGCGCGCCGATCTACAGCCACCCCAACACCGATGCTGACGCAATCCGTGTCGATCCGAACGACAATTCGCTGCTCGCCGGCTGCGGCCAGGTGCAGCGTTGGGAGTGCCGCGCCACCGATCCAGCGATGCAGCGCCACTTCACGGCGATCGGCGCCTACTTCGAGGGGCTTGCCGATTTCAACCTGCTCGATGTTTCGCTTGATAAGTCGGTTTGGCTGATCTGGGCCGACGGCCCAACCATTCCGCCGACCGCCTATATCTACGACCTCAGCGCGACGCAGATCACGGCGATTGGCTCGACCTATCCGCAAATTCCGCGGCCGCAACTCTCGCCGACGGAAATAGTTCACTACACCGCACGCGATGGAACGGCGCTTTGGGGGTATCTCACCACGCCGCGGGAAAACGTGCGTGGCCTTGTCGTCCTGCCGCACGGCGGGCCGGAGTCGCGTGACTCTTACGGCTTCAGTTTCATGGAGCAGTTCTTGGCTGCGCGTGGCTACGCTGTGTTCCAACCCAACTTCCGTGGCTCCGAAGGCTCGGGCCGCTCTTTCGCCGCAGCCGGACATCGCCAATGGGGTCGCCGGATGCAGGATGACGTCACCGACGGCGTACGTCACCTGATCCAGACGGGCGCCGCGAACGCCCAGCGCATTTGCATCGTCGGCGGCTCGTACGGGGGCTATGTCGCGCTAGCGGGCGGGGCATTTACGCCGGATCTCTATCGCTGTGTGATCTCGATCGCGGGTGATGCCGATCTCGTGCAGATGCTCGACGAAGAGCGCCAGCAGCAGGGGCGTGGCTCAATGGGCTATGCCTATTGGGTGCAGGTCACCGGCGACGCAAATCGTGACCGCGATGAATTGCTTGCCGTTTCTCCGGCGCGCCACGCCGCCAACTTTCAGGCGCCAGTATTGCTCATCCATGGCCGCCGCGACGGCATCGTCCGGGTCGAGCAATCGGAAACCATGCGCGACGCGCTGCGCCGCGCCGGCAAGCCGGTTGAGTACATCGATTTCGAGGATGAAGGGCACTATTGGAGCAATTGGGAAGAAGCGAACCGCCGGCGCTTGCTGGAGGAAATAGATCGCTTCCTCGGTGCGCACATCGGGGGCTGAGGACGGGATGAAACGGATTTTGCTCAGCGTTGCGCTGACGCTCGCGCCGCTGACGGGGTCTTGCGCGTCGCTGCCTGTTTACAACGCGTGGGTCATTTCCGATTTCTGCAACAGCGGCGGCGACGAGAGGCCGTGGTCGCGCACCGAAGCGCCGCCAAACGCCGAGCTCTACAGGAACTCCGCGCGGATCGATCGAGACGGCTGGGACTCCGTGCCTCAGGATTCCCGCGAATACTGGTTCACGTCGCCAAGCGGCGAAATAAAGCTCTGCCGCACCAATCTGACGCGCCCGGAGGGCCGTCATCATTGGTGCAATCCGCGCATCGTAGCGTGGTGGTCGTTCCGCGAAACAGATAGCGGGCCGGTGATCGAGAACAGCCAGGCGCCAATATGCCTGACTTAATCACACTTCGATCAAGTCACGCGCGCGGCGGCACACATCTGTGGCGGTGGTGATTTCGGTTGCGGTGAAGAACGGCGCGTAAACACCGGCGGCGTCGAGGAATTGCTTGCGCATCGATTGAAACCGCGCGCGGCCCTTCTTGGTGGCGCGCACGAGTTTCGATTTCTTGTGCTTGGGATTATCGACGAACTCGACCAGCCCTTGCGCCTCGAGCGTGTTGACGATGGTTTGGCAATGTTGCCGTGACACCGGCCGTGTGCGCGCCATTTCAGGGACAGTCTGTGGCCCATCTTTCACCAGGTTGCGCAGCACGCCCCATTCGCCGCCAGCGGTGGCGAAGCCCGCCGTCGCCTGCGTGATCGCCTCAATGCGGAAGTAAAATTCGATCACCGCCACCGAAAGATCCAAAACGTGCTCGGCCGAGGCTTGCTGGGGCTTTTTCACTTGACAACCTACTTGTCATAACTGACATCTCAGTTGTCATTTTGGGAGAGGGTCATGCGCGCGTCAATGACGGCCGGCGAGTCCGGCGATCGCTGCAAGGGCCTAAGTTGCATATGGGGTGATCCGCGCGGGTTCCTAGGGGGCGCGGCGCTCACTGCCATGGCCCTAAAGAACCGCCGCCAAAACAAAGCCGCGCTTGATCTGTTGGCGCCCAAGCCCGGCGACGCGGTGATCGAACTTGGCTGCGGACCCGGCATGGGCGTGCGCGCCGCGCTGAAGCGGGTAGGACGCGACGGGTTCGTTGCCGGCATCGATCAATCCGCGACCGCCGCGCACTATTCAACCCACGCCGCCCACGGCGCCGTGCTCAAGGGCCGCGCCGTCATCATGCGCGCCGAGGTGGCGGACCTGCCGTTCCGCGATTGCATGTTCGACCGCGCCTTCGCCGTGAACACCTTCCAGTTCTGGCCCGATCCTGCGCGTGGCTTGCGCGAAGTCGCGCGTGTGCTGGCGCCAGGCGGGCGCTTGGTGATCACGCAGCGCGCCGCGAACCTGGACAACCCGACGAACTTCGCCGGCGCCGCGCGCGGCATGGAACGCATCAGCCACGCCACCGCGCTGCTCAAGGCGCAAGGCTGGCGCATCGTCGATGAGCGCTGCACGCCGGACGGTTCGCGCTTGCTCGCCGTCAGCGTTCTGGCGGAACGCCCGGCATAGGTTACGCGGGCCGGCTCGACGCTGTTGCATCTTGACCTTCCGCCTAGGTTGTTGGCCTTGCGTTGTTCGCCGCGATTTGTGCGATGGCGATGCCGGCTGCCATGATCACCAAGCCTGCCGCACGCAGCGCATCGATCGGCTTGTGTGGTGCGCCAAACAGGCCGAAATGATCGATAACCGCCGATGAGATGATCTGCCCCGCGAGTACGAACATCACCGCGTTGCCGATGCCGAAGCGCGGTCCGACCCAGGTGATCGAGAGCAGGTAGTAGGCGAAGCCAACGCCGGCGAGCACTTGCAGCGGCTTCGCCTGCTTCAGCGCGTCCCACGACACATTCATGCTGCCCGTCGCCAGCGTGAAGGCGAGCACCAGGGCAAACGCGCCGGCAGAGACGATCGCCGCCGCCGCCCATGGATTTTCGAGCGTTCGCCCGAGGCCGCCGGAGAGCGCCGCCATGATCGGAATGAGAATGCCGCCGACAGTCGACAGCGCGATGTAAAAAGCGAGTGTCGGCGCACTCATCGCGGCGCCTTGGCGTTGCGTGCGGTCACCGTCTCGCCGCCGACGCCCCAATTGTCCGTCTCGATTTCTTCGATGACGACAACGGTGGTGGCTGGGTTCTTGTTGAGCACGCGCTGCAGCAGATCGGTGGCGCCCTTGATCAATTCGGCTTTCTGTTCAGCCGTCGCGCCGGTCTTGGTGATCTTGATGTTGACGTACGGCATGGAGCCCTCGCTCAAACAAAGCCCGCAACAGGGTGGGGCACATAGGGTTCTTCCAGGCGCTTGATCTCGTCAGCGTCGAGCGCGACATCAAGCGCGGCAATCGCATCGTCGAGCTGTTCGAGTTTGGTGGCGCCGACAATCGGCGCGGTGACGCCCGGTTTGGCGAAATGCCAAGCCAGCGCCACTTGCCCGCGTGACACGCCGCGAGCTGCCGCGACCTCGCCGACACGCTCGATCACGGCGCGGTCCGCTTCCACGGTTTTGCGATAGAGGTAGCTGCCGAACTTGTCGGTCTCGCTCCGCTCGGTTTTCTCATCCGGCCCGCGCGCCAATCGACCACGCGCCAGCGGCGACCAGGGAATAACGCCGATGCCCTGATCGCGGCACAGAGGCAGCATTTCGCGCTCTTCTTCCCGATAGAGCAGGTTCAAATGGTTCTGCATCGAGATGAAGCGCGACCAGCCGTGCTCCTTCTGCAGCGCCAGCGCCTGCATGAATTGCCACGCAAACATTGATGAAGCGCCGATATAGCGCGCCTTGCCGCTCTTCACGACGTCATGCAGCGCCTCAAGCGTTTCCTCGATTGGCGTTTCTGGATCGAGGCGGTGGATTTGATAGAGATCGACATAGTCGGTGCCGAGGCGCTTCAAGCTCAAATCGATTTCGCCAAGAATGGCTTTGCGCGAAAGGCCTTTGCCGTTCGGATCGCCGGGGCGCATTTCGCCGTGCACCTTCGTGGCGATGACGACTTCGTCGCGCTTGGCGTACTTCTTCACCGCGCGGCCAAGGAATTCTTCGCTGGTGCCGAACGAATAGACGTTGGCGGTATCGTAGAAATTGATCCCGGCTTCGAAGGCGCGCTTGTAAAACGGTTGCGAGGCTTCTTCGCTCAGCGCCCAAGGATGCGCGCCGCCGGCGCCGTTGGCGTAGGCCATCGTGCCGAGGCAGATGCGCGAGACTTTAAGGCCGCTCTTGCCGAGATTGACGTACTTCATGCCGTCAGCTCCACGAATACATCTTCCAGATCTGGTTCTTGGATCGAGAGATCCTTGATCGTCACGCCCGCCGCGCGGACGCGATCGAGCAATTCTTCGACCGAATGTTCGCTGGTCTTATAGGTGAGCGCGAAGGCGCCGGTGTTCTTCATCGCGAAGGTTACATCCTCGAACCCCTTAAGCGGCGGCGTGATCGGCGATTGCGGGGTCACAACCAAAGTTTTCTGATCGAGCCGCGAAATCAGTTTCGATGTCGGTTCGCAGGCGATGACGTTGCCATGGTTGATAATGGCGATCGTGTCGCAAAGCTCTTGCGCTTCTTCGAGGTAGTGGGTCGTCAGCACGATCGTCACGCCTTGGGCGTGCAGTGAGCGCACATAGTCCCAGAGTTGGCGGCGCAGTTCGACATCGACGCCCGCGGTTGGTTCATCGAGGACCAACACGGGCGGCCCATGCACCATTGCTTTCGCTACAAGCAGCCGCCGCTTCATGCCGCCGGACAAAGTCCGCGCATACGCGTCGCGCTTATCCCAAAGACCGACCGCGCGGAGAATTTCCTCCGTCCGTCGCTCGGCTTTCGGCACGCCGTAATAGCCCGCCTGAATCTCCAGCGCTTCAGCGGGGGAGAAGAACGGGTCCATGTTCAGTTCTTGCGGCACGATGCCGATGGCGCCGCGCGCGTTCATCGGGTCGGCGTCGATGTCATGGCCCCAGATCGAAGCGGTCCCGCCGCTCTTCACGACGAGACCGCCCAGAATGTTGATGAAGGTCGATTTGCCGGCGCCGTTCGGGCCCAGAAGCCCGAAGAAGGAGCCCCGCGGGATGGCGAGATCAATCGCCTTCAGCGCATGGACCGCCGCGCCCTTGCCTTGGGCGCGATAGGTTTTGTCGAGGCCGCGCGCTTCGATAGCGAACTCGGGCGGCGTTTGTGCTGTTGGCATGGATTACCTGGGGTGGCCCGCATTGCGCGGACGCGCGATGCGCTTTAGTTACGGGCGCGCTTTACCCGCTTCAACCCTAGGCCGCGACCAGAAATGGCGAAACTTCACGACAATCCGAGAACCGACGCTTCGACCCCGGGCGATCCTGACGCGATCCCTGCGCCGGAGGTGATCGAAGTGACCTCGCGCCGGGTGAAGTGCGATGGCGGCGGCGGCGCGCTGGGGCACCCGGTCGTGTTCTACGACATGGGTGAAGAGAGCTTCGTCGAGTGCGGCTATTGCGACCGCCGCTTCGTCCTCGCCGCCGGCGCGGGCGACGATCACTAAGCCT
>CAYUOC010000166.1:0-807 GCA_964446305.1 uncultured Terricaulis sp.
GCCGACTTGGGCGATCTCTTCCGAGCCGCCGACTTTCTTGGCGCGCTTTTTCAGATCGTCGACGATCGCGAGCACGGCCTTATCGATGCCGCGGCGCAGGTCCATCGGGTTACGGCCCGAAGCGACCGCCTTCATGCCTTCGCGAACGATGGCTTGAGCGAGAACCGTAGCAGTGGTGGTGCCGTCGCCGGCTTCGTCGTTGGTCTTCGAAGCGACTTCACGAATGAGCTGGGCGCCCATGTTCATGAACTTATCTTCGAGTTCGATTTCCTTCGCGACGGTGACGCCGTCCTTGGTGGTGCGCGGGGCGCCGAAGGACTTTTCGATCACGACGTTGCGGCCTTTCGGGCCGAGCGTGACCTTCACCGCGTTGGCGAGGATGTCGACGCCTTGGAGCATACGCTCACGGGCATCGGCGCCGAAATTTACAATCTTAGCAGCCATTGCTGTTGAACCTCTGAATTAGGAATGGATCGTAAGAAGCGAACTGCTGGCGATTAGGCCGCGTCCTTCTTCTTCGACTTCTTTTCTTCGATGACGCCGAGGATGTCCGACTCCTTCATGATGAGGAGTTCTTCGCCGTCGACCTTCACTTCCGTGCCCGACCACTTGCCGAACAGGATGCGGTCGCCGACGCTGACGTCCGGCTTGATGTACTCGCCGTCTTCGTCACGGGCGCCCGGGCCAACGGCGACGACTTCGCCTTCTTGCGGCTTCTCTTGCGCCGTTTCCGGAATGATGATTCCGCCGCGGGTTTTCTCTTCTTCTTTCACGCGCTTCACGAGAACGCGGTCGTGCAGGGGACGA
>CAYUOC010000166.1:817-8379 GCA_964446305.1 uncultured Terricaulis sp.
GGACGAAAGCTCGCCACTGGGTGTACTCCCTTGGTTAGTAAGGCCTTTTGAGCGAACCGGAGGCTCTGGCACTCAGCACCGCCGGTTGCTAACGGGCGGCATGTAAGGGGCTGCCAAGGAGGCGTCAACCTGACCAAGCGGTCGGGACCCACGCTTTTTTCATTGCTCAGGCAGAGAACTTTGATTATCAAAGTACATTGAGGCCAGGCGATGGTGGAGGCGCGGATGAGTGGCGAGATCAGCCAAGAGGAACGCAACAGCGATACGCGCGCCGAGCGGCGCATGGGCTGGGTGATCTTTGCGGGCTGCATGGCCATCGTCGCGGCGATCTTCGTGTTCACGCCGGGCGCCTGGAGCGTGGCGATGCCCGAGACGCTCAAGTTCGATCTCGCGCCGCTGTTCGCGCAAAGCTGGCTGGTGCAGTTCCACGTTGTGACGGTCGCGATCGCGTTGGCGCTCGGGCCCGTGCAATTCCTGTTGCCGAAGGGGAGCGGGCTTCACCGCACGCTCGGCTGGACGTGGGCCGTGATGATGTTTGCGACGGCGATCGCGACGTTCTTCATCCGCGACATGCGCGAAGGGCAGCTTAGCCCAATTCACATTTTCTCTTTGATGACGTTCATCGGCGTGCCGCTGGCGCTTTGGCTGGCGCGGGTGAAAGTGATGTCGCACGCCCGCGCCATGATCGGTCTCTATATCGGGCTAGTGATCGCCGGCGTGACCGCGATCGCGCCTGGGCGCGTGATTTGGGAGATGTTCTTCGGCTGATGGCGCCAAAGCGGGCGGTCGCGCGTTGATCGCGCATGAACCGTCCAGGACCACAGCAGCCTGAGCCCGATCGCAAAGAGCCGCCGCCGCAGCCGCCGACCGAAGTTCCCGATCCGCCGATCGAAGATCCGCCACCGCCACCCCGGCCACCGCCGCCGATTGTGGCGCGCCCTGTGCGGCGCGTGACCCTGCACTAGCGCAGCAAAAGAGCCGCCTCGCGTGAACGAGGCGGCTCGATCTGTCCCTCTGGCGATGCGCGTTAGTAGTAATACATCGCGTCGAGGATGAGTCCGGTGGAGACCACGATCAGCAGGATGTCGCGATCCACCATCACATAGCGGCAGCCATAAGGGGCAGGCGGCAGCCGGTAATAGAGATCGTACGGGATCGGATCCCAATAGGCGTCGTACGGCAGGATATAGCCGACTTGCCACGGGCGGTACGGACGGCGCCAGCCGTCATAGCCGTACCAATAATAGTTGTGGCCGAAGAAGCCGGCGATGATCAGCGAGTAGCCGCGATCGAAGTAGTGGCCGTGACGAACGTGGCGCCAATCGCGATAGCGCGGACGGTCCCAATCGTGGTGGTTATGGCGCCAGCGATTGTAGCGATCGCGATCGTTGCGGTCGTCGCGGCCACGGTTCCAATCGTTGTGCGCGAAGTCGCGTCCACGGCCGGTGCGCCAGCCATTGTCACCGCCGCGCCCGCGGCCATCATTCCAATCACCACGGCCACGGCCATCGTTATCGCCACGGCCGCCGTTCCATTCGCCGCGCCCACGGCCATCGCCATCATTGCCGCGCCCGCGTCCGCCATTCCATTGGCCGCCATTGTTGTCGCCACGGCCGCCATTCCATTCGCCGCGCCCACGGCCATCGCCATCATTGCCGCGCCCGCGTCCGCCATTCCATTGGCCGCCATTGTTGTCGCCACGGCCGCCATTCCATTCGCCACGTCCGCGGCCATCGCCGTCATTGCCGCGACCACGACCGCCGTTGGTTTGGCCGCCGTTATTGTCGCCGCGGCCGCCGTTCCATTCGCCACGACCGCGACCATCGCCGCCGTCGTTGCCGCGTCCGCGGCCGCCGGCGGTTTGGCCGCCATTGTTGTCGCCGCGGCCGCCGTTCCATTGGCCGCGACCGCGGCCATCGCCGCCATCATTGCCTCGGCCACGGCCGCCATCCCATTGGCCGCGTCCACGGCCATCATTGCCGCCGAGCAGACTTGGGTTTTGCGGCGCTTGCGGCGCCGCTTGTGGCGGCGTCGGGCGTTGGCCGCCATTGTCGCCGCGGCCGCGATTGCCTTGATCGCCACGGTTTCCACGATCGCCGCGATCACCTCGGTCGCCGCGATTTCGATCGCCGCCGTCGGCTTGTCTGTCTCGGGCGTGTTCGCCCCGTTGAGCGTAAGCGGGTGGCGCTGCCACCCAGGCTGCCGCGCTCAAAGCGGCCGCTGCCGCGATGAGGGCTTTTTTCATGTTGAGGCTCCCAGTGTGCGTCTTGCACATCCTCGCGAGCTGACGATGAGGCGGACCGCCTGAACCGAACCTGAATCCAGTCTGAAGCGCCTTGGAGGCGAAACGTCAGCAGTGAGGCAGGCGGCCGGCTAGGCCAGCTTCAGCCCGTTCAGCAAGAAGCGCACCGCGCGGGCGACGTGGGCCTTCAATTCGGCATCCGGGATAACGTAGTTCTCGTCGGATATAGCCTGGAAGTGGTGCCGGCTGCGCAGGAGGTCGATAAAGTAGATGACGCTTTCGGCTGCGGCGGCATCGCTCAAGCCTGCCTGAGTGAGAAGCCCCGTCAGTTCTTCGTAAATGAGGTTGGCGCCGCCAGTGGCGAAGTAATGACGGAAATTCGGGGGCAGTTTGCGGCCTTCGCTCACCATGACCCGGAAGAATGCGATGCTGTCGCGCTGAAGCAGCCGCTTCAGGAAGTGCTCGCCTACGACTTGTAGCGCCTGCTCGAGCGGGAGACCGTCGAGGTTGCCTGCCGGGCGCATTTCTCGGGCGAAGCGGTCGTGCTGATCCTGCATAAAGGCCAGGAACAGACCCTCTTTGTTGCCGAATTGAGCGTAGAGGGTGGCGAGGGAACCGCCCGCCAAGCGCACCACTTCGTTCACGCTCGCGGCCTCGTAGCCGTGCTCAAGGAAAACCTCGCGTGCGGCCTGCAAGAAGGCTTGGCGGCGCGCAACGCCGCGATCAGGCTGACGCCCCTCAGGAACTTGCGGTTTGATCGCTGCTGATCCTGCCACGGCCAATTACCCTCACGGACCTGTGAGAATAGGCCCATGTCTCAGCGACGCAAGTCATGGAACCTAGGTCGTTAGGCCTAATTTGGGTGGGTTTCCTCTGCCGTTGGGGTATCTTGAAGGCGACGTAGCTATGGCTACGTTTACAGCGGACCGCTTTGGGTCCGGGCTTTCTTTCGTTTTTCCCATGCCAGAAGACGCCGGGTCCCCGGTCGACCTCTCGCGTGCGCCTGCAAAGGCGCGCGTGTTCGCGCAATCCATTGGCCGCCGCGGCCTGATGATCGCCGGCGGCGTCGCCGCGTTTCTGGTGCTCGCCGTCTGGGGTGGCAACTGGTTCTTTGTTGGCCGTCACATGGTGACGACGGACAACGCCTATGTCCGCGCCGACATTTCGCTGATCTCGCCACAAGTCGAAGGCTACGTTCGCGCCATTCCGGCGGCTGAAAATCAAAGCGTGCACGCGGGCGACGTTCTCGTCGAAATTGATCCTACGGATTATCAGGCCCGGCTCGCGGCAGCGCGGGCGGCGCTTGCCGAAGCAGAGGGCGCGCGCGCCTCGCAACAAGCTGGGCGTGCGCTCGCGTCCGCCGATGTCGCGCGCTACCGGCCGCTGGCGGAGCGCGGATTGCTCTCGCCGGCGCGCATGCAGCAACTCGAGATTCAGGCGCGGCAAGCTGGTGGCGGCGCTGCCGCCGCCGAGGCCAGCGTTGAAGCCGCGCGCGCGCAGCTCGCGCAGGCTGAACTGGATTTGCAGCGCACGACCATTCGCGCGCCGATCGACGGCGTGGTTGGCGATCGCCAAGTGCAGCTTGGGCAGCTGGTGCGGGTTGGGGCGCCGCTGATGTCGGTGGTGCCGCTGCAATCGGTTTATATCGTCGCGAACTTCAAAGAGACGCAGATTGAGAATTTCCACGCGGGTCAGTCGGTGACGATCCGCACCGATGTCGCGCACAACGTGCGCCTGCACGGGGTTGTGGACTCAATCGCGCCAGCGAGCGGCAGCGAGTTCTCGATCATCCCGACCGACACAGCGACTGGCAACTTCACCAAGATCGTGCAGCGCGTGCCGGTGCGTATCCGTCTCGATCCGGGGCAGGAGGGGCTTGAGCTGCTCAGGCCGGGTCTCTCGGCGACCGCTACGGTGGACACACGAGGATGAGCGACGCCGCTCTCGCGGCGCCCGCTAAACCGGACGATTCACCGCCGATCCATATCTGGATCGGCTTCATCGCCATGGTCGTCGGCCAGTTCATGGCGATCCTGGACATTCAGATTGTCGCCAGCGCGTTGGGTTCGATCCAGGCTGGCGTGAGCGCAAGCCGCGATGAAATCAGTTGGGTGCAGACGTCGTATCTGATCGCGGAAGTGATCGGTATTCCGCTGTCGGGCTTCCTCGGGCGCGCGCTTGGCACGCGTTTGCTGTTCTGCATCTCGGCGCTGGCGTTTTCGTTCACGAGTTTGCTCTGCGCCTTCGCCTGGGACATCAACTCGCTGATCGTATTCCGCGCGCTGCAAGGCTTCTCCGGCGCCGCGATGATCCCAACGGTGATGGCGACGCTCTACCTCGCATTCCCGCAACGCCTGCAGCCAATGACGGGCGCCATGATGGGCATGGTGATTACGCTGGCGCCATCGCTTGGGCCGACAATTGGCGGCATGGTGGCGGAGACGCTTGGGTGGCGGGCGCTGTTTTGGGTCAACGTCGTGCCCGGCATCCTGATCACGATCGTGATCTGGAACACGATGGCGTCGCTCGATAAGCCGCAATTCAATCTCCTGAAGAAGATCGATCTTATCGGCTTGCTCGGTCTCGCCATGTTCTTGGGCGCGGCGGAATACACGCTTGAGGAAGGGCCGGGGAACGAGTGGTTCGCGTCGAGCGAAGTCACGATGTGGGCTCTGGTTTCGGCGGCGGGCGCGGCGCTCTTCTTCTATCGGGCCTTCAAAGTCGAAACGCCCATTGTGGATCTCAAACCGTTTACGTCGCCGACCTTCGCTGTCGGCGCGGGGCTGGGCTTCATCCTCGGCCTTGGCCTGTTCACGTCAGTCTTTCTGACGCCGCTCTTCCTCAGTTCCGTGCGCGGCTATAGCGCGCTGCAGATCGGGCACACGATGTTCGTGCAGGGCGCGGTGATGTTCTTGTTCGCGCCGATCATCGGCCGCTTTGGCCGCACCCTGCCCGACACGCGTCCGTTGGGTATTTTGGGCTTCTTGCTCGTGGGCCTCTCGTGTTGGGTGCAGGCGCACCTGACGGCGGAAGCGGGCTTCTGGGAGCTGGCTTGGCCGCAGGTGCTGCGCGGGCTCGGGCTGATGATGACATTCAACTCGGTGATGCAGCCGGCGCTGCAATCCTTGCCGCCGAACTTGGTCCATTCCGGCGCTGGCCTGTTCAACACAATGCGCAATCTCGGTGGCGCGTTCGGGATTGCGGCGTTGGCGACCGTGCAGGCGCATTCGTTCGCGCTGCACCGGCAGGAGCTTTACGCCGCCGCCGATCCGAACAATCCGCACGTCGCCGGCATGATCGCGGGCGCGCAGGCTTATCTGGAGCAGGCGGGCGCTGCTGATCCTGAGCGGCAGGCGCTGATGCGCTATGCGGCGCTGCTTGATCGCGAAGCACTAGTGATGACGTTTAACGACCAGTTCCTGATGCTGGCGGTCGTGATCAGCGTGTCAGCGTTTGCGATGTTGTTGCTGCGGCCGCGGCCTCGGGTAGGCTTGGGCGGCCCGCCGCCGAAGCTCGATGAAGCCGCGATGGCTCACTGATCGGCGCAGATCGCGCCCTTGATGGCTTCCAGCATGTCGGGCGCGAGCGGCGCAGTCTTGGAGCCATAGGCGCCGACGAGCGCTCCGTTCTTGCCGATCAGATACTTGTGAAAGTTCCAGCGTGGCAGCGCGCTCTCACCGAGTTCATCGGCGATCCACTGGTAGAAAGGATGCCGGCGTTCGCGCGGCGCGATCTCGACCTTCTCCGTCATCGGGAAGGTGACGTGGTAAGACGTGTCGCAAAACTCGCGGATTTCTTTCGCGTCGCCCGGCTCTTGATGACCGAAATCGTTGCACGGCACGCCGATGATCACGAGGCCTTTGTCCGCCTTCGCTTCGTAGAGCGCTTCCAGATCGCGGTATTGCGAGGTGAAGCCGCACGCGCTCGCCACGTTTACGATGAGCACCGCTTTGCCGGCGTAGTCGGCAAGGTTGATCTCGCCGGGCTCGTCGAGCTTGTGGAAGTTGAAGTCGTGAGCAGTCGTCATCGTCTGGCGCGCAAGTTTCAGGGGAAGGCGGGGCATTTAGACCTCAGAAGCGCCCTCGGCAATGCATGTGGCGTTCCGCGGGGCGGGGTGATACAGCCCAACACGTGACCGTGAACCGCCGTTCCCCCATGGAAGCCTCTCGAATTTGAGGCCCGGCCCACGTTGAGCCCGAAAAATCGGTGCTCCGCGGGACCGGGAACGGCTACATCACATTCGCTTCACTGGAGAACTGACCTCATGGCCGATGCGCCGGCTGGTCGCGATTACCGCGAGACTGTCTTTTTGCCCGACCTTCCGGGCGATCCCTTTCCGCTGCGCGCGGGGCTGCCGAAGAAGGAGCCCGAGCGCGTGAAGCATTGGGCCGAGATCGGGCTTTACCATCTGTTGCGCAAAGAAGCGGCAGATCGGCCGAAGGTCGTGTTTCACGATGGACCGCCGTACGCGAACGGACCGATCCACATCGGGCACGCGGAAAACAAAATCCTGAAGGACTTCGTCGTGCGGACGAAGCAGATGGCTGGCTTCGATTGCGATTATGTGCCGGGCTGGGACTGTCACGGCCTGCCGATCGAATGGAAGGTCGAAGAGGATTTCCGCAAGCAAGGGCGGAAGAAGTCGGAAG
This sequence comes from uncultured Terricaulis sp., assembly GCA_964446305.1. GTDB lineage: Bacteria > Pseudomonadota > Alphaproteobacteria > Caulobacterales > Aquidulcibacteraceae > Vitreimonas. Next base: position 7,709 of record CAYUOC010000166.1, read on the forward strand.
TGCCCGCGGTTGAGTTTCGCAAAGCGTGCCGCGAGTACGCGGACAAATGGATCCCGCTGCAGCGCGATGAGTTTCGGCGCTTAGGCATCGAAGCCGATTGGGACAATTACTACACGACGATGAGCTTTGAAGCCGAAGCTGCGATCGCACGCGAGTTTCTGCGCGTGGTGCGGACGGGGCTGGTGTATCGCGGCTCGAAGCCAGTGATGTGGAGCCCGGTGGAGCGGACTTCGCTGGCGGAAGCTGAGGTGGAGTATCAGGAGAAAACGAGCCCAACGATCTGGGTGAAGTTTCTGATTGTAGAGGGCGCCGACAAGGGCGCATCTGTCGTGATTTGGACGACGACGCCTTGGACGATCCCCGGCAATCGCGCGATCTCGTTTTCGCCGTCAATCCAATACGGCGTCTATGAAGTGAAGAGCCTTGAGGAAGGCTTGGCGTTCGAGCCGTGGGTGAAGCCGGGCGATAGACTCGTTGTGGCCGACAAGCTTGTCGACGATGTGATGCGTGCGGCGAAGGCCGCCTCCTGGGAGCGCTTGGACGATTTCGACGGGCACGGTGTTGTGTGCGCGCATCCGTTCCGAGGGCGCGGTTACGACTTCGCTGTGCCGCTGCTCAGCGGGGATCACGTCACTGATGATGCGGGTACGGGTTTTGTGCACACTGCGCCG
>CAYUOC010000167.1:0-8342 GCA_964446305.1 uncultured Terricaulis sp.
GGGATCGAGGCCCTCCACCATGCGTGCGGCGATGTCGCGGCGCTGCCAGAGATCGGTGGGCGCTGTCCGGCGGGCATTGTAGAGGCCATCAAGATAAGCTTCGTCCCATTCTGTCATTGCGGTCGGGATGGCGCCGCCGCTGTCGCGGGCGCTGAACAGGTTGAGAATGGTCGGGGTGCCCGTGGTCTCACCTTCCGGATCGAGTTGGGCGAGCGACACCATCGCCAGATAATCAGACAGCGCCTGGAACGTGATACCGTTGGCCTGACGCGCATCGACAACGATCAGCACGCGCAGGAAATCCTGACGTGTCATGCGCCGCACTCGACTTGGCGCTTGCGACGTGCGCATCACTTGCGTGCCTGGAGTATCACCGCCGACCGATTGGCCGTCGCCTGACACCGTTTGGTTCACATGCCACCAGCGCACAGGCGCCGTTGTGTTGGTGAAGTCTTCCAAGGGGCCGCGGCCCAGCGTGCTGATGCCGTTCGTCGAGTAGTACGCAACCAAAGTGCGATATTCATCGACGATGCCTTGCGCGAATACGCTCGCGTCCGGCGTTACAAAAATGAGGATGTTCGCGCGGCAACCGGGGCCTTCTGCTTCAAGGCCAACTTGGTGTGCGCGTTGCGCGATGCGGTCAGCCATGTACTGCATTTGCCGCGCAGGCAGGCCAGCAATCAGCGGGCAAACCTTACGATCCCACCGCGCCATTTGCTGCTCGCCGCTCGGCGCGGTCGCAACTTCACCGACGAACGAACGCACCATCTCCTGCAGGCGCTCGCCAACAACGACGATATCAGGCTCGCCCTGCTCGTCCTGAGCCATCGCCGACGCGGGCGTCAAAACCGCCAACGCGGCCACCGCGAAGAGACGTCGAAACATGGCTACCCTCACGCAAGCTGAACCCGCGCCAACATGCGTCGGCGCGGGTTCGAATGCCAGTTACTTTTGCTGATAATCGATAAGAACGCCGTGAAGCGCGACGAGCGGTTAGGCCGCGCCCGAGAGCCCACCTTCCGGCAACTCACGCTTCTCATAGACGCGATCGACGATGCCGAAGGCCTGAGCTTCTTCAGCGGTCATGAAGTGATCGCGGTCCAGCGTGCGCTCAACCTTCTCGTAGGGCTGACCCGTGTGCTTCACATAAATCTCGTTCAGGCGCCTCTTGGTGGCGATGATGTCCTCGGCGTGGCGCTCGATGTCTGAGGCTTGGCCACGGAAGCCGCCCGACGGCTGGTGAACCATGATCCGCGCGTTCGGGAGCGCGATGCGCAGGTTCTTCTCACCCGACGCCAAAAGCAGCGAGCCCATCGACGCAGCTTGGCCGATGCAGACCGTGGAAATCGGGCTGCGGATGTATTGCATGGTGTCGTAAATCGCGAGGCCCGAGGTCACGATGCCGCCCGGGCTGTTGATGTACATCGCGATTTCGCGCTTCGGGTTCTCGGATTCCAAGAACAGAAGCTGCGCCGTCACCAGGCTCGCCAAACCATCCTCGACACCGCCGGTGACGAAGATGATCCGCTCCTTCAGGAGGCGCGAGAAGATGTCGAACGCTCGCTCGCCGCGGCTGGTCTGCTCGACCACCATCGGAACGAGGTTGGCGTAGGTGGCGATAGGATCGAACGTCTTCATGGGTGCCTTTCGGAGCGCCCGGAATCAAACGATCCCGGCGCGCTTCATATTTGACGCTTGGACGCGCCCCGCAAGCCCCAGCTACTGCACCAAAGCTTAACGGTCAGTCTTCGGCCTTCGCGGCCTTGGTTTTCTTAGCTTTCTTCGGCTTGGAAGCCGCCGGCGGCTCGTCGTCGGCGAAGAGTTCGTCGCGGCTGACGGTCTGATTGGTGACGTTAATCAGCTCCATCATGTAATCGACGACCTTCTCTTCGTAGAGCGGCGCCCGCACCTGGGCGACCAGTTGCGGATTACGGCGGTAGGCGTCGAACACCTGCTGTTCTTGGCCCGGGAAGTTGCGCGCCTGGTTGGCGATGGCGCGGCCCACTTCTTCGTCCGAGACCTCGAGCTTGTGACGGCGGCCGATTTCCGCGAGCAGCAGGCCGAGGCGCACCCGGCGCTCAGCGATGTCGCGATATTCCGCTCTCAAATCGTCTTCTGACTTGCCTTCATCGGCCGGATCAGCGCGGCCTTGCGCCTTATCCTGCTCGACCTGACGCCAGATCTGGTTGAACTCAGCTTCGACCATGCGCGGTGGCAGTTCGAAATCGTGTGTGGCGTCGAGTTGATCGAACAGCTGGCGCTTCGCCTTGGCGCGCGACTGTTGCTTGTGATCAGCTTCGATGCGCTCTTTCAGCGCGTCCTTCACAGCGTTGAGGCTGTCGAAGCCGAGTTGCTTTGCCCACTCGTCATCCGGCGCGCCTTCTTTCGGACCACGCACCGTCTTGATCTTGGTTTCGAATTCAGCGGCTTTGCCCGCGAGACCTGGCGCTGGGTAGTCCTCCGGGAAGGTCACCTTCAGCGTGCGCTCATCACCGGCTTTCGCGCCGACGAGTTGTTCTTCGAAGCCCGGGATGAAGCGGTTTGCACCGATAATGACTTCCGCGTCTTCAGCTGCGCCGCCGTCGAACGCTTCGCCATCGATGCGGCCGAGGAAGTCGATCACCAACTGATCGCCGTCTGCGGCCGCGCCGCTTTTCTCTTCGAAGCCGCGCTGCGCCTTCGCCAGTTCGTTGAGCGAGTCATTCACCTGCTCTTCCGTCACTTCGGCGGTTGGGCGCGTAATTTTGATGGTCTTGAGATCAGTCGGCTCGAAGTCCGGCATGATCTCAAGCGAAAGCTCGAACTTCAAGTCTTCGCCGCCGGCCATGACCTTGTTCATGTCGCTCTTCACGTCGAGCGACGGCTCGGACGCCGCACGCACGTTGGCGAGGCCTTCCTTGGTCGAGTTCTGAACGGCCTCGTTGATGATGTCTTGCATCATGCCGGGGCCGTAAACCTTCTTGATATGGCTCGCCGGCACCTTGCCCGGGCGGAAGCCATTGATGCGCACGCGCGGCTGCACTTCCGCGATCTTGGCGTCGAGTTTTTGCTTCAGCTCTGCCGCCGGAACGACGACATCGTAAACGCGCAGAAGACCTTCAGACCGGCTCTCGGTGAGCTGCATAAGACGTGCTTTCGACATGCGCGCCGGGGCTGCAAATCTCCTGCCGCGGCGCTGAATTCAGGAAAGGCGGGCTTATGGCACTAGCCCCGGGCAGAGTCCACGGGCCGAACGTGCGGCGCGGCGTCAGCCATCCGAAGCCCGTGGCAGGGTTCAACCGGTCTCGTGGCGTCAGCCATCCGAAGCTACGCGGGTGGAGAGCACAGTCCTCCTACGCCAAGGCTACGGAGGACATCCTTCACTCCGCTCCGCGTAGCGAAGGATGGTGCGGACGCCGGGACTCGAACCCGGACGCCTTGCGGCGCTGGAACCTAAATCCAGTGCGTCTACCAGTTCCGCCACGTCCGCTGGATGGCGCGTGCTCTAGGGTGTGCCGAAGCGGGCGTCCAGCGCCCGCCCCTGCTTAATTCCAACCGCTAGAAGATGCTTCCGCCGCAACCTCGTTGGTCGGGCGGGCAATCAGACCGTTCTGCGTGATCCGCACCTCGTAGCGTGCGCCTTCGGCCATCGGCATGTAGGCGCCGGAGCCATAGAGCGTGTCCACCATTGGGGCGTAGCGGCTGTATTCGCGCGCCAGCGGCCACAGATCGATGCCGGATTGGCGGGTTGGGCGGATATCGTAGGCGCTGCGTTCGGCGTTCAGCTCTTGCTGGGTGTCAGTGTAGCGGCCCGAAAAGCGATCCAGCCGGTACTGAGAATCCAGACCAAGAACGTTGGCCCACGGCTTCCAGCGCAAAACCCGTGCTTCCATACGCCATTCGTCGCCGTGGACTTCAAATACGCGCGTGATGCCTTCGGGATCTTGCTCGGTTGGAGGTTCAACCACTGTCGCTTCAAAGAGCTGGGGGCCTTTTTGGGTGATCTCGATGGTCGCCACCGGACGCTCATAGGTCAGCCGGTGGTAGCTTTGCACGTTGAGGCCCAACAGAGCCACGATCGCGCCGATGCCGAGGAAAACCGCGCCGCCTAGGACGCCGCGTCCGCCCTTGACCGGCCGGCCACGGAACATCCAGCCGAGGCCGCTCAGCGCGAACGCCAAGCCGATCACGGCCACGAAGCCCGGAATGATCCACCACCACCAAACCATAATTCTTCCCCCTCACGGAGCGCGCGTGTGTCCCAATCTCAAGGGTTAACGCAAAAACTGGGTCCAAAACAGGTCCGATCAACCTGCCGGTGCCCGCTTCAGGCGCTCCGGAGCCAATGTATTGAATACATGTGGTAAAATGTCGGGGAGTTCGTCCGCGGTGAGGCCGGGGCCGATGTGCTCGCCCGCGCGTCCGTGAATCCAGGCGGCAGCGGACGCTGCTTCGAAGCTAGACATACCTTGCGCGATCAGGCCCGCGATGAGCCCGGCCAGCACATCTCCCGACCCCGCCGTGGCCAGGAATGGCGTCCCTGACGTGTTGACAATCGCGCGTCCATCCGCCGCCGCGATCACGGTGGACGGTCCCTTGAGTAGTACAACACAGCGCGCATAGGCCGCCGCTGCGCGCGCGGCGTCGATTGGGCTTTGCGCGTTACTCCAGATTCCAGGGAACGCGCGGCGGAACTCACCGACATGGGGCGTCATCACATCGCGCGCGTCGAGGCCGTGCGTGAGCGGCGCCAGCAACGTGATCGCGTCAGCATCGAGCACCAATGGGCAGCGCGGTTGCGTCTCCATTGCGGCGAGCAAAAGCTTGTAGTGAGCATCGCTGGTTCCGAACGCCGGTCCGATCACCATTGCCTGCGCCGTGCGTGCGGCTTCGGCGTAACTTGCTTCAGCCCCCACCTCGCGCAGCATGATCGCCGTCAGCTGCGCCGCGTTTTCGGCGAGCGCATCGCTGGGGGAGAGCAGCGTCACCAAGCCCGCACCCGCGCGCAATGCCGAGCGCGCCGATAAACGCGCCGCGCCTGTGCGTGCGCGGCCGCCACTGGCGACGATCACATGCCCACGCTCATGCTTGTGCGTATCCGCATCTGGCCAAGGGATCGCCCACAAGCTGGGATCGTTCTCATGAAGCGAGATGTTCTGCGCAGAGACAACAGACTCCGGCGCGCCGATGTCGGCGACGACCACCTCGCCGCACCACGCGCGGCCCGGCATCAGCACATGCGCAGGCTTTTTGCGCACGAACGTCACGGTCAGCCCGGCCTGGAAATAATCCTCCCCGGCTGGTTGGCCCGTGTCCCCCAACAAACCGCTCGGCACATCCACGGCGACGATGCGCTCCGGAAATCGCGTCGAAAATTGAGCCAAACGCCTCACGTCACCTTGCAAGGGTCTCGACAAGCCTGCGGCAAATAACGCGTCGACAAACAAGTCCGCCATCGGGTTGTCCTCGCCAAGCGCGTACACGTCGCCGCCGAAAGCTTGCGCGGCGTCTGCGGCATCGCCCGTGAGCGTTTCGCGCGGCGCCAGCGTTTCCACCCAAACCGGCCAACCCATTTCGCGCAGCGCGCGCGCCGCAACCCAGCCGTCACCGCCGTTGTTGCCCGGCCCACACAACACCGCCGTTGGCTGCTGCGGAAACCGCCGCACAATCACCTCCGCTACAGCGCGTCCAGCGTTCTCCATGAGTGTACGCGGCGGCACACCAGCCGCGGCGCTTGCTTCATCGATAGCGCGCATCTCGTCGACGGTGATGATCTCGTGGCTCAACGCACTTCGCCCTGCACCATGCTCTCCCCGTGACGTAGCAGCACCAGCTTGCCGTCGCGCCGTTCAAACTCGGTGATCGAGGCATAACCGGGCGTGCAAACGATCGTCTCGTCGCTGCCAGTGGCTACGCTTGCAAGCGCGTTGATCGCGATGAAGTGCGAGAAGATCGCCGTGTCGCGCTCAAACTCCAGCGCGCAAGCGACGACGCTGTCGCGCCACGTCCGCAATGCCGAATCCACCGCACTCCATTTGCGCCGCTGCACACCGGCGTCCCAGGGAAAATTCTCACGCAACCATGAGCGCCTGTCGCTGACGCCCGCGGGCGCGACGACCTCGCTTACGCGCCGCTCGATAACCCCGTCCGACTGTATCTGCTCAGCATAATAGTGGGCCGTATCCAGGCAGCGTTTCATGGGTGAGGAAACCACGTCAAAGGCCCCCATCTCTGCCAGACGCCGCGCAGCCGCCCTCGCCTGCTCCCGGCCGGTTTCAGAAAGCCCTGGGTCGTCGACGCTGCCGCCCCAGGCCGCTTCAGGCTCACCGTGCCGAATGAGAAACAAACGCGTCATGTCACGAACCTTAGGCTAGCACTGAACCCATGCCAGCCGCTTGATTGAGCACAGGCGCCTCCCAATGAGGCGCCTGCCGCCCGCTCCCCAACACCCGCAGCGGGTTAACTTCCAGACTCGTCCCTCGCGGTCCATGAGGGGCCGAAATCGCGACAACGCCATGTGGATAAAAGGGGTGCTGCGGTGAAGAAAATCGAAGCCATCATCAAGCCGTTCAAATTGGATGACGTCAAAGAGGCCCTGCAGGAAATCGGTCTCCAGGGCATGACCGTGGTCGAAGCTAAGGGCTTTGGCCGGCAGAAGGGTCATACCGAGCTCTATCGGGGCGCCGAATATGTCGTTGATTTTCTGCCGAAGCTGAAAGTCGAAGTGGTGGTTTCCGACGACCAGGTCGACGGCGCGCTGGAGGCCATCCAGAAAGCAGCCAAGACCGGCAAAATCGGCGATGGCAAAATCTTTGTCCTCGATGTCAGCAACGTGGTCCGCATCCGCACTGGCGAAACCGGCGCCGCGGCTGTCTGATCGCCCGCAAGGGCAACTGATTCTAGGCGCCGCCGCGGACCGAGACGCGCGCGTACGCCTAATTACATCAACAAAAAAGCTCGGGGGAGTTTCCGATGTCAGAAGAAATTCTGAAGCTGATTAAGGACAAGGAAGTCCAGTTCGTTGATCTTCGCTTCAACGATCTGCGCGGCAAGATGCAACACGTCACCTTCGACGTGTCGATGATCGACAAGGACATCTTCACCGAAGGCACGATGTTCGACGGCTCGTCCATCGCCGGCTGGAAGGCGATCAACGAGTCCGACATGGTCATGCGCCCCGACCCCAAAGGCGCGCACATCGATCCGTTTTATCAGCAGACCACGCTCGCGCTGTTCTGCGACATTCTAGAGCCAGGCACGCTGCAGCCCTATTCACGCTGTCCGCGCGGCATCGCGAAGAAGGCGGAAGCGTATGTGAAGTCGTCGGGCGCCGGCGACGTGGCCTATTTCGGTCCGGAAGCTGAGTTCTTCGTGTTTGACGACGTCCGTTGGAGCACCGATCCGAACAACACCGGCTATTCGTTCGATTCCACCGAACTGCCGTTCAACACCAACCGCGCCTATGAGGGCGGCAATCTCGGTCACCGTCCGGGCCCGAAAGGCGGCTACTTCCCGGTGCCGCCGATCGACTCGCTACAGGACATGCGTGGCGAGATGCTCGAAATCATGGGCCAGCTTGGACTGAACCCGGAAAAGCATCACCACGAAGTCGCGCCCGCTCAGCACGAACTTGGCCTGAAGTTCAACACGCTGACGACGATGGCCGACAACATGAACTTGTATAAGTACATCATCCACCAAGTGGCTGCATCGTACGGCAAGTCCGCGACCTTCATGCCGAAGCCCTACTTCAAAGATAACGGCTCGGGCATGCACGTTCACATGTCGATCTGGAAGGGCAACAACAACACGTTCGCCGGCGATCGCTATGCCGATCTCAGCGAAAACTGCCTCTACTACATCGGCGGCGTCATCAAGCACGCGAAAGCGATCAACGCCTTCGCGAACTCGACCACCAACTCGTACAAGCGTCTTGTGCCGGGGTATGAAGCGCCGGTTCTGCTCGCCTACTCCGCGCGCAACCGCTCCGCCTCGTGCCGCATCCCGCATGGCACCGGCGCGAAGGCCAAGCGCGTCGAAGTCCGCTTCCCCGATCCGGCCGGCAACATGTACCTGACGTACGTCGCCCTGCTCATGGCCGGTCTCGACGGCATCGAAAAGAAAATCCATCCGGGCGAGCCGCTGGATAAGAACCTCTATGACCTGCCACCGGAAGAACTGAAGGACGTCCCCACTGTTGCGGCCTCGCTGCGTGAAGCACTCACGTCGCTCGATCGCGACCGCGACTTCCTACTGAAGGGCGGCGTCATGACTGACGACCTGATCGATGCTTACATCGACCTGAAAAAGGAAGAACTCGATCGCTTCGAAACCCACCCGCACCCGGTGGAATTCGACATGTA
>CAYUOC010000168.1:0-8256 GCA_964446305.1 uncultured Terricaulis sp.
GCCCCAGCAGCCGTTTCCGCGCGCGCTCTTCACCGATCAACGGAAACAGCGCGGCCATTTCGGGGCCGTGGTCCATGCCGGTGAGCGCTTGGCGGAGCGGCATGAAGAGCGCTTTGCCTTTGGCGCCGGTCTTTTCTTTTACGGCGTTGGTGAAGGCTTGCCACGTCGTGGCGTCGTAGGCGCCGGTGGGGAGCACTTCAGCGGCGGCGGCGGCGAATGCGGCGTCGGCGACGACGGGTTCGATCGGGCCATCAACGATGCGCGCGTAATCTTGGACGTCTTTGAAGAAGACGAGATTGGCGCGGACCGCGTTCCAGAAAGCTTCGCCTTTGTCGGCGCCGAGTTTGGCGAGGCGATCTTTCACTGTCGCATAGTCGTATTGGTGGAGGAGCTGCGCGTTGACGCGCTTCAGGTCTTCAGGATCGAAGCGCGCGGGGGCGCGGCCGATTTTGTCGAACGAGAATTCGGACGCGAGTTGTTCGAGCGAGGCGCGCGCTTCGACCGGATCGGAGGTGCCGATCTTAGCGAGGTGCGAGAGCACGGTCATCGGCTCGTAACCTTCTGACGCGAGTTCGCCGACGCCGAGCGAGCCGATGCGCTTTGAGAGCGCGTTGCCGTCGGCGCCGACCAAGAGCGGGAAGTGGCCAAACTTCGGCACCGGACCGCCGAGGGCTTCGAAGATTTCGATTTGCACGCCGGAATTGGTGACGTGGTCTTCGCCGCGAACGATATGCGTGATCTTGAAGTCGATGTCGTCGACGACGGACGGCAGCGTGTAGAGGAAGGCGCCGTCTTCGCGAATGAGGACGGGGTCGGAGAGCGAGGCCGTGTCGATCGAGACATTGCCGCGGACGAGATCGTCCCATTCCTTGCGCGCGCCGGAGAGCTTGAAGCGCCAGTGGGGCTTGCGGCCTTCGGCTTCGAGCTTGGCGCGATCTTCGGCGGTGAGCTTTAGCGCGGCGCGATCGTAGACGGGCGGCTTGCCCGTCGCTTGCGCGATCTTGCGGCGGCGATCGAGTTCGTCTTCGGTTTCGTACGCCGGATAGAGCAGCCCGGCCGCTTTGAGTTTCTCGGCGGCTTTTTCGTATTCGGCGAAGCGATGCGATTGGTTGGCGCGCTCGCCCCATTTGAGGCCAAGCCAACGGAGATCATCCTCGATGCTCTGCTCGTACTCCTTGGTGGAGCGGGCGAGATCGGTGTCATCGATGCGCAAGAGGACCGAGCCGCCCTGCGGGATCGCGAACAGCCAGTTCATCAACGCCGTGCGGACGTTGCCAACATGGATGCGTCCCGTGGGGGACGGCGCGAAGCGGAGGCGGATGGACATTACGTTAGGACTCTTTGCTGGAAGCGGCGGGTTATGCGGCTGGGCGCCCTCACCTGTCCAGCTTCCCGCCTCACACGTTTCCCGGACGCCGCAGGCGATCCGGGACCTAGGGGCAACGGGCGCGCGCGCTGCCCCTGGGTCCCGGCTCGTCGCCGCTTCGCGGCTTGGCCGGGAAGCGTTTTGGGATATTGTCGCCGCGTTCCATCAAGGAGATGCGCCATGGCGACCAAGTCGCGCGAAGTTCGTTTGAAGAGCCGCCCTGTCGGCCTGCCGGAAGCGTCGAACTTTGAGGTGGCGGAGGTTGATATCGCCGATCCCGGTCCGGGCGAAGTGTTGGTGCGTAACCAGTGGATGTCGGTCGATCCCTACATGCGCGGGCGCATGTATGACCGGCCGAGCTATGTGCCGCCGTTTCAGATCGGCCAGCCGCTGCAGGGCGGCGCTGTCGGCACGGTGGTGAAGTCGAACGATCCGAAGTTTGCACCTGGCGATTTGGTCGAGAGCTTCAATGGCTGGCGTGAGGCTTATGTCTCGCCGGGTTCGGGACTGAACAAATTGCCGGCTGGCGTGCCGCCGCAAGCGTATCTCGGCGTGCTCGGCATGCCGGGGATGACGGCCTACACGAGCTTCCATCGCATCGGTGAGCCGAAGGCTGGCGATGTCGTGTTTGTATCGGGCGCGGCTGGCGCTGTGGGTTCGGCTGTGTGTCAGATCGCGAAGCTGCGTGGCTGCACTGTCGTGGCTTCGGCCGGTACGGACGAGAAACTCGCTTGGCTGAAGAGCGTCGGCGTCGATGCGACGGTGAACTACAAGAAGGGCAATCTGCTCGAGAACGTGAAGGCTGCGGCGCCAAAGGGCATCGACATCTATTTCGACAACGTTGGCGGCGATCACCTGGAAGTTGCGCTTGAAGTCGCGCGGCCGTTCGCGCGCTTCATCGAGTGCGGGATGATCTCGATCTATAACGACAAAGAGCCCGCCCCCGGCCCGCGTAACATGAGCTACATCGTCGGCAAGCGGATCAAGATGCAGGGCTTCATCGTCTCCGACTTCGCCGACATGCGCGACCAGTTCTATGCCGAGATGGGCGGCTGGGTGCGTGACGGTAAGATCAAGTGGGAAGAAACCGTCGAGAACGGCGTTGAGAACGCGCCGAAAGCGTTTCTCAACCTCTTCAGCGGAGGAAACACGGGCAAGATGCTCGTCAAACTTGGCTGAAAATGTCTCAACGTCTGTTTCAAGCGTACGTCATGGTCGACTGGAGCGCCGCCTCCAAGCCGACAACCGGCCCGGATTCGATCTGGGTCGGTGTGCTGAAGCGCAACGTGCGTTTTCAGATGGCGTTCGAGGCGCACAATCCATCGACGCGGGTTGAGGCGGAAAAGCTGCTCAACACGGTGCTGGATGATTTGAAGCGCAAGGGCGAGCGCGCGCTGGTTGGTTTCGATTTTCCGCTTGGGTTTCCGCGCGGGACGGCGGCGGCGTTGAAGCTGCCTGGCGATCCGTGGCGGGCGCTGATGGATTTCGCGGCGAAGGAAGTCAAGGACAAGCCCGACAATACCAACAACCGCTTTCAAGTCGGCGCGAAGATGAACCGGCTGATGACGGGTGAAGCGTTTCCGTTCTGGGGCGCGCCGGCGCGCGATGAACAGACGATGCTGTCAGCGAAGCGCCCGCGCGAGCATGGGCCGGGTGATCTGCCGGAGCTTAGATTTGCGGATGAAGCGGCTAAGGGCGCCTCCTCCATCTGGAAACTCTATTACCAGGGCTCGGTTGGCGGCCAGGCGCTGACGGGCATGCCGGTGGTGAAGCGCTTGCGTGATGCGCGGGCGGTGAAGGTCTGGCCGTTTGAAACGGGCTGGAAGCCGTTGGCGCCGGCGGATGTCGCCGACGTCGAAGCGGTGTTCGCGGAGATTTATCCTTCGCTCTATGCGGCAAAACCAAACGCTGGCGAGATCAAGGATCAGGCGCAGGTGCGCGGCGCCTGTGAGCGTTTCAATGCGCTGGATGAGAAGTTTCAACTCGGCGCGGTGTTCGGGCCAGCGAAAGACGACAAACGCCGCGACGTGATCGAGCGCGAAGAAGGCTGGATTCTGGGCGCGAACGCTTAGCGGTCGCGGATTTCGCCTTCGGCCAAGGCGGCCACAGGCGCGTCGTGTGTGGACGGGGGCGCCGCGCGCGCGCCGATTGCCCACCAGCGCAGCAGCAGAATGGCCGCGCTCAGAACGCTCGCCCAGAAGATCGCAAAAAGCAGACCGGCGACGCCCATGCCCTGATGTTCGGCCAGCCAATAGCCAAGTACCGGCATCACGACGGCGTAAGCAAGGATGTGGCTGAAGGTCGGGAACCAATTGTCGCTGCGTGCACGCAATGCGGAGGCCGCGACAACTTGCGTGCCATCGGGCAGCAGCGCGAGGGAGCAGACCCACATCAGCGAAGCGATCATCGCCGAGAGCGCGAGATCGGCGGTGTAGGCGCGGCCAATAGAGTCGTTGAAAAGCAGGATGACAACGGCTGCGATCACCATGCCGATCGCATTCAACGCAATGCCTGTCCAACCGGCGCGCGCGGAATCGTCCGGCGCCTGACGGCCGATGGCTTCGCTCACGAGAACGGCGGTCGCGGCCGCGAGACCGAGCGCGATCATGAACACGAAGGCCATCAGATTGAGCAGGATCTGATAGGCGGCGACGACTTCGGCGCTGATGCGGCCGGCGATTACGGTCATGGCCGAGAAAGCGCCCGCTTCCACGGCTTGGCTGACGGCGGCCGCGGCGCCGACGCCGAGCAAGCCGCCATAGGTCGGGCCCTTCGCGCCCTTGCTTTTGCGCACGCCGAAGGTGACGCCGTCGCGCAGCATGTAGATGCAGATGAGCAGCGCGGCGGCGAGGAAGACACGCGCGCCGACTGTGGCCCAGGCAGAACCTTGCGCGCCATGCTCCGGCACCCACCAAAGGTTCAGCGCGAGGTTCACGCCGTTCGCGAGCCACATCACCACGGTCGAGATGCCCGGTTTCTTGATTGCTTCGAGAAAATAAGTGCCCGCGATGTAGATGAGGTGCAGCGGGATCGACAGCGCGAGAATGTTCATCACCGGCGTCGACGGCCCGGCGAGTTCGGTCCCGATGCCGAAAACCGTGAAGAGGTTCTCGCCCGCCGCCCACATGGCGATGGCGGAAACGACGCCGGCGATCAGCGCAAGCACAAGGCCGCGGCGGAGCGCGACGCCGGCGCCCTGCTTGTTGCCCTCGCCGATCGAACGCGCGGCGAGAACCTGCACGCCCTGCAGCAAGCCAATCGCGGCGACGAGAAAAACAGCCGTCGGCGCCCAGCCGAGCGCCTGGTGCGGAAGTTCATCCGGCGCGAGTTGGCCAACGACGATGACGTCGACAAGCGCCATGCCGATGATGCCCAGACGCGCAAGCGCGACAGGTCCGGCAATGCGCAACAAAGGCGCAACGAAAGAGCGGGTGGCGGCCATTGGGAGGCGCGCTTTTAGCTGAGGCGCGTGAGTCGGTCGAGGCTCAGGCGGCGGGCGGCGGCGATGCCGCGGGTGCGTCAGCGGGCTTCAGACCGCGATAAAGGTATGACGAAAGCCCTGCTTCCAGTGAGGCATATAGCACCAAAACCACAAACGAGCTGATGAACTCGAAGATGATCAGGCCGACTGGATTCGCCGCCGCCGCCGCCTGCAGCGAGGCGCCGTCGAGCATGTTGAAGCCGAACACGCGCCCGAGCAGCATGGTGATCGCAAACATCAGAATGTAGGCGGGAATGAGCAGCATCAACCGCGCCCAAGTGATGCCGAACATCGCGCCCTTGGTCCAATTCCAGGTTTCGAAGGTGAGGATGCGGCCCGCGTCCACGCTGGCGGGCGCGGCAAGATAAAGCCGCGAGGTGAGCAAGAGCCACACCGCGCCGTAGAACAGCGCGACGGCAAGAACCGCGACCGGATTCTCTTCGACGAAACGCAGCATGATCTGCATCACCGCGGCCTGATCAGAGCCTGCGGCCTGCAGATCGGCCGAGTAGCGCGCCATCGGGCCTGCGACGAGCGTGATGCTGACGGGGATCGTGAACACGAGCACGACGATCATCATGAAGAAGCCGACGACCACCATCGACGACCAGACGCGCCAGCCATCCTGCGACCAGCGCGCGCGCACGGAGCCGACGCCGTAGAGCGCGCCGGCGACAAGCGCGCCGTAGCAGAAGGCTTGGATGATACCGTTGGCGACCATGGTAAGGATGCCAGCTTGCGGCATGGCCAGCGCGAACGCGGAGACGAGCGTCGAGGCCGCCGCGTAGATTCCACCGACGATCCCGATGAACCGGATGTTCTCGCGCACATACCGCAGGGCGGCGCCGACGCTTTCTCTGACGGGAACCTGGCTCATGTCTCAATCATCAAAGGTGAATGTAATCGAACGCAGAGATACCGCAGGCACGGTGCAATTCGGTGCGGCATTTTCGCTCCGCGTGGCCGTCCATTGGACCCGGCGCACCGCATCGGCAAACGCCTCACCGCCAGCCGTGGCGATAGGATCGGCGGAGAGGATTGTGCCGTCCGGCGCGTAGGCGAAACGAACAACGACCGCGCCCACGCCATAGCGGTTCTGCGCTTCGCGCGGATAACGCAGGCGCGGCTGCGATGAAACGTTCAGAGCGCAGATTTCGCCGCCTGCGAAATTGTCGGGCGCCAGTGTGACGCCGCCGAGCTGGCTCCAATCGGTGATGTCGCCCACCGTGCTCCAGCCATTCATGGCGCCGAGCCGCGAGCGGGCAGCGTTCAAGAGCGCCAGCGAGAGGCCGAACTGATACTGCGCGTTGGTGAATTGCATCGCATTGGGACCGAGGCTGGTCAGCGGACGGGTAATGCGCACAGCCTCAATCAGCGGCGCGATCGGGCTTATGTCGGCATCTTGGCCGTTGACGCGGCGGGTGATGTTGGAGATCGAGACGGTGCGGCCGCGTTCGATGTCGCGCAACAGCATCGCCGCGCCGACACCGCGCAGCGCGGCGGCGCGGGCCAAGAGCGCCTCGGTTTCCTCACCCGGCGAAGCATCGACCGCCATCTGCCAGGCGCGCGCAGCCAGATCATAGGATTCGTGCGCGATGCCCCATCCGCCGAGATCGCTTGCGGCGTCGTAGACGGACTCGTTGCGCGCGGCGCCTTCGTTTGCGTTTGCGAGCTCGATCAGAAAGCGTTCCGCGGACTCTGCCGTCATCGTTGGCAGTTCGGCGCGGCGGAGTGCGAGCAACGCGACATGGCGATCGAGGCGCGACGCTTCGCCGGCCGCCTCCGCGATGGCATACGCGCGCCGTGCCGGCGCAAGCGCGTCATCCGGACGTTGCCGCTCTAGCAGCAGGTGCGCGAGGTTGAGCGCGAGCACGCCGGTTGAGCCGCCATCGCCGTCATGCTGTTGCGAAGCGCTCAACGCGGCGCGCGCGGCGGTTTCGGCGGAGTCGAGGTCATTGCGTTCCAGCGCGGCGGCGTAGGCGCGGTAGTTCTCACGCACGGGATCTGGGGTTTGGGCGAGCACAGGCGAAGACACCGCGAGGAGCGCCAACGCCCCAGCCAGCAGCGAACGCACCATTATCCCCTCCCCTTGGCGCCAAGCCTCAGCCTATAAGGCGCCCATGACTGGATCAATCAAACCTGTGCATGTTGTCGGCGGCGGGCTCGCGGGCTCGGAAGCGGCCTGGGCGCTGGCGAACGCGGGCGTGCCGGCGGTGCTGCACGAAATGCGGCCGCTCGTGAAAACCGACGCGCACCACACGGAGAAGTTCGCCGAACTGGTGTGCTCCAACTCGTTCCGGAGCGATGATTGGCGCGGGAACGCTGTCGGGCTGCTGCATGAGGAAATGCGGCGGGTTGGCTCGCTGGTGATGGCGAGCGCCGCGCCGGCGCAAGTGCCGGCGGGCAGCGCGCTGGCGGTGGACCGCGACGTGTTTTCTGATGCGGTGACGGAAGCGCTTACGGCGCATCCGCTGGTGAGCGTTGAGCGCGGTGAAGTGAAATCTCTGGATGCGCTGCTCACAGCCGATGACGAGAAGGTCATTTTCTCGACGGGACCTTTGACCTCGCCCTCGCTCGCAGACTCAATTCGCAATCTCACAGGCGAAGACTCGCTCGCGTTCTTCGATGCGATCGCGCCGATTGTGCATGCGGAGTCCATCGACTTCGACATTGCCTGGAAGCAATCGCGCTACGACAAGGAAGGTCCGGGCGGCGATAAGGCCGCGTATGTGAACTGTCCGATGGATGAGGCGCAGTATGTGGCCTTCATCAACGCGCTGAATAGCGGCGCGAAGACTGAGTTCAAGGAGTGGGAAAAGAACACCCCCTATTTCGAAGGCTGTTTGCCGATCGAGGTTATGGCGGAGCGTGGGCCGGAGACGTTGCGGTTTGGGCCGATGAAGCCGGTGGGGCTGATGGACCCGCGCGTTGGCAAGCGCCCGCACGCGGTGGTGCAGCTGCGGCAGGACAACAAGCTTGGCACGCTGTTCAACATGGTCGGCTTTCAGACCAAGCTGAAATACGGCGCGCAGGAAGAGATTTTCCGGATGATCCCGGGCCTGCAAAATGCGCGGTTTGCGCGGCTGGGCGGCATCCATCGCAATACGTTTCTGAATTCGCCCAAGCTGCTCGACAGTACGCTGCGTCTGCGCGCGGAGCCGCGGGTGCGGTTTGCGGGTCAAGTGACGGGCGTTGAGGGCTACGTCGAAAGCGCGGCGATGGGCATGATGGCCGGGCGCTTCGCGGCGGCAGAGCGTTTGGGGCGCGCGATTGAGCCGCCTCCGGCAACGACTGCGTTCGGCGCGCTGATCGCGCACGTCACGGGCGGGCATATCGTCAGCGGCAAAGGCTCGTTTCAGCCGATGAATGTGAACTTCGGTCTGTTTCCAGAAATCGCGGCGCCGACGCA
>CAYUOC010000169.1:0-8250 GCA_964446305.1 uncultured Terricaulis sp.
CGCTCCGCCGGCGTGACGCCGCTGGCGGCGATGTCGTCCAATTCCATGAGGAAGTGGGTTTCGTCTTGGCCGGCATTGTCGGTGCGGTTGCGCGACTTGAGGCCTTGGCGCGCGATGGCCAGCGCTGCTTGCGCGATGTCTTGCGCTTTGTTGCCGCGAATGGGCGCGCGCAGGCCGAGCACGGAAACGCCTCGGCGCAAGGATTCGCGATCTTCCGCGGTCCAACTCTTCACCAGCGACCACGCGGCTTCGAGCGCCGCGTCATCGTAATAGATGCCGGCCCAGAAAGCGGGCAGTGCGCAGAGGCGTGACCAGGGGCCAGCGTCGGCCCCGCGCATTTCGAGGTACGTCTTCAAACGCACTTCCGGGAAGATCGTCGTCAGGTGGTCTTCCCAATCTTTCAGCGTCGGCAATTCGCCCGGCAGGGCGGGGAGTTTGCCTTCCATGAATTGGCGGAAGCTCTGGCCCGAAGCGTCGATGTATTTGCCGTCGCGATAGACGAAGTACATCGGCACATCGAGCGCGTACTCGGCGTAGCGCTCAAAGCCCATGCCTTGTTCGAACACGAACGGCAGCATGCCGGTGCGGTCAGGATCGGTGTCGGTCCAGACGTGGCCGCGATAGGAGAGGAAGCCGTTCAAGCGGCCTTCGGCGAAGGGCGAAGCAGCGAAGAGCGCGGTGGCGATCGGTTGCAGCGCAAGACCGACGCGGAATTTTTTGACCATGTCGGCTTCGGAGGCGAAGTCGAGATTGGTTTGCACGGTACACGAGCGGAACATCATCTGGCGGCCGAGGCGGCCGACCTTCTGCATGTAATTGCGCATGATCCCGTAACGGCCCTTCGGCATGATCGGGATCTCGTCCAAGCCCCAGAGCGGTTGGAAGCCCAAGCCGAGGAAGGCGATGTTCATGTCGCCGCAGACGTCGCGCAATTGCGAGAGGTGCGAGCCGGTTTCGGCGCATGTTTGATGCAAGTGCTCGAGTGGCGCGCCTGAAAGTTCGAACTGGCCGCCGGGTTCGAGTGAGATCGACGCCAGGCCGGATTTCAGAGCGATGACGTTCTCGCCTTCGTAGATGCGCTCCCAGCCGTATTTGTCGGCGAGCTTGTTCAGTAGCGCGCCGATGCCGTTCTCACCTTCGTAGGGAACGGGGCGGAGGGTATCTCGGTAGAACGCGAACTTCTCGTGCTCGGTGCCGATGCGCCACGTCGAACGTTCCGGACGCGGGCCTTTCTCCAGATGCGCGACAAGGTCGGCGAAGCCCGTCAACACGGGAGACTTTTCAGTGGTGGCCAAGCTTTCCTCCCGGGCACTGGCTCGTATGGCGGGCATGTAAGGCTTCGCCGCTTATCCGCAAGCGGTTACGCCACGCGCCAGTCGCCCCAGGCAGATTGGATCACGCTTAACGCAGCGATCACCGCGGTCTCGGCGCGCAGGATGCGTGGTCCGAGCGAGACCGGAACGACGTACGGCAAGCCGCGGAGCATCCGCCGCTCCTCGGGGGTGAAGCCACCTTCGGGGCCTATGAGGAGGGCGAGGCGTTCGGCTTTGATCGCGGCGGCGGCCTCGCCGATTGGGCGCGCACGGCCCTCGTCGCCGCCCCAGGCTTTGCCGGCTTCGTCGCCGCTTTCGTCCGCATAGATGAGCGGGCAGGTGGCATCCCAGCCATCGAGCGCTTTTGGCAGCGGCGTCGCCTCGAACACTTCTGGCGCGTCGAAGCGTTCGGTTTGTTCGGCGGCTTCGCGGGCAATGTGTTCGAGCCGATCGGTGCGGACGGTTTCAGCGATGGTGCGCTGGGTAACGACAGGGCGAATGCGGCGGACGCCAAGCTCCGTGGCTTTCTCGATGATGAGATCCGTCGCGTGGCGCTTTACCGGCGCGAACAGGAGATCGAGATCGGGTGTAGGTTTGGCTTCGCGCAGCAGTTCTTCCAGCACCACCCGCATGCCGCGCTTCTCACGCACGGTCACACGCGCGCGCCACTCGCCGTCGCGGGCGTTGAAGGGGCGCAAGATGCCGCCGACATCGAGCCTCAGCACGGTGCCGACGTGACGGGCCTGGGCTTCGTCCAGCGCGATCTCGGCGCCGGGGCGTAAGTCTCGATCTATCAACAGGCGCGGTTCGGGCATTGCGTGTCCTTGCTGCCGCGCGCAGGCCCGGCGCGCAAGCGTTCCCCTTGACCGGAGCCGTTGTCAGGCGCTCCATCCCGCCGCTCTTGCGGAGGGGACTATGCCGGACAAGCTGATCGTGACCGCCGGGGACGTGATCGACGTGCAGCTCACGTCGGAGACCGTCGTGATCGAAGGGGCGGACAGGCGCCACGTCGAGCCGGGCCACATCACCAACCGCATGCGCCTGTTCGTGAAGCTCACTGACGGCAAAGAGCAGAAGTACGATTTCGAGGACTCAGATCTCGGCGTGCGCGAGACGCAGCGCGTCGTGATCGTGCGCGGGCAGGGTAAGGGCAAAAACGATCGCGGGCCTTACAACATCGTCTTGTTCAACGTTTCGAGCGGTGAGCGGGGCGAGTTCGAAGCCGGCCTGCGCGCCTATCTTGGCCACAAGCCGTTCTTTGGGCCGCTCTGGAAGGCCGGCGTGCTTTCGCTTGGCGTTGTGCTCGTCTTCTGGTTCGTCTCGAACTTCATCACCCGCGACGGCAATGGCGGTATGGGCTCGCTTTGGCTTGCAGTGATGTTCGGCTTTCTGACGTATCCCGTATTTTGGTGGCTCGCGAAGATGTGGGATCGCGTCACCGAGCGGATGCGCTACCGGGCGGCGAAGAAGAAGTTTCTGGGCGAGATGCAGGCGCGGGCGAACACCTACGCGTCGCAAGCGAGTGAGCCGCAGACGCCCGAGGGCAGCCCGGCGTGAGCTAACGCAGCGATCGCCGTTAAGCGATCGCTGCGTTGCCGGCCGTTATTGCGTGCCGAAATAGTGCTCGAGGACCGAGGCCGGCGAGTTGCGGAAGCCTGCGGCGTCGCGCGCGCGAACCGTGCCGCCCCAATTCCAGCGGCCGCCGATAGTGAATCCTTCAGACTCGACTGGAACGCCGTCCAACTCCCAATGTTGCCAACCGGCGACGATTGAGAATGGCGCACTGGCCAATTGATACTCGGCGTCGATGCCGTAGCTCGACGTGTCGATTTCACTGACGCCGTTGTCTAGCGAGCCGAAGCCGAAGGTGGCGCCAAGAACGAAATTGTCGGTGACGTAGAAATCGCCGTTCAGCGCGATGTTTTCGTAGTCGAGGCTCGGGCTGATAATGCCGTCGGCGTCGCCCCAGATGGCGCTGCCGCCGAGGACAAACTGGCCGAAATTGTACTGGCCTTCGACGCCCCAGTGAGTGGCGTCAGGTTCGATGCCGCCCAAATCGATGGTCGAATTGCCGAACACGCCGCCGACGCGAAAGTTGCCGGCGTTGTAGAAGAGGTGGCCGTTGATGCGCCAGGTCAGCTCGTTGTCGAAGCCGTCATCGTAGGTGCCGATATGACCATCGACTTGAGCGCCGAAGTTTTCGCTGAACGCAAATGCGGTCGCGCCCTCGACTGCCCACACGTCGGCGTCGACTTCATCGTTGCTGGTATAGGCAAGGCCGACGTGACCGGTCTGCGCCAGGGCTGGTGTTGCCGCAAATGCGAGCGCGATTGCGCTCAGGGTGGTGAGCTTCCTGATCATCGAGTGAGTTCCTCTTTGCCGAAAAGTGTCCCGCGCGCTCGCCCAATGGGTATCGTGACCGCGTTAGCCGAGAAAAGCCCGCCGTAGATGGAAATTGTGAACAGCGGGTTGTGAAGGCGCCTCGGCCCAGGCGAACGTTGCCGAAATGAGCCGTGCGCTGCGGGTTTTCCTTTGCTGACGGTTCGCGAGCGGGCAAAAGTGAGGGTGTGCTGCTGAACGTGCTCGATCACCCGCTCTATACGACGCGGCTTCGCCTGGAACCGGTAACGCCGGAGATGGCCGACGCCGCGCGTGCGGGCCAGCATGCGTTCGCGCATGTGATAGGCGCGGATGCGCCCAGTGATTGGTGCCAGGCCAGTCTTGGGCTGGTGGCGCGTTCGATTTCCCAGGTGGACCAAGCGCCAACGCGGGCGATCGCCATTCATCGCCAAGAGGGCGTCGTCATCGGCGACGTGCGCTTCGAGCCGTCGCCTCGCGCGCAAAGCGAATTCGAGATCGGCTACGGCATTGCGCGCAGCCGCCGGCGCCAGGGCTATGCGGTCGAGGCGGTAAACGCGGTGATCGATTGGCTGTTCGAAGATGCGGGCGCCGAAACCATCCTGGCGGGGTGTGATGCGAGCAACACCGCCTCGGTCCGGACTTTGCGGCGCTTGGGCTTCTGGCTCGATTCCAACCCCGGCCAGACCTTCTGGTGGGTGCTCGCTCCGGACCTCCGTCCAGCGCGCTAAGCTTGACGTCAGCGTCAGCGCAAGGCTTGTCTGTCGCCCAGTTTAGGGAGGCGGTGCGCGAGGGCGCGCCCCTAGGGGATTTTGTATGACTGATCAGACCGCTGGAGCGTCCGGCGAAGCGACCTTCCTTGGCCACCCGCGCGGCCTTGTCACTCTCTTCTTCACTGAGATGTGGGAGCGTTTCTCCTTCTACGGGATGCGTGCGCTGCTGGTGATCTATCTCACGCAGCACTTCTTGTTTTCGCAGAATGACGCGCAGGGGCTCTACGCGGCCTACGCGGCGCTTGTGTACCTGATCCCTGTGATCGGCGGCGTTATCGCTGACCGCTATCTCGGCGCCCGCAAGGCGGTGACGATCGGTGCGGCGCTTCTGGTGCTGGGCCACTTCGGCATGGCGTTCGAAGGTTCAGGTTCACGGCAATATCTGGAAGCCGGCGGGCAAAGTTATCTCGTCTCGGCTGAAGGCCGCGGCGCCGGTCGTGTCGCCCACGTCGATCTGCCGGAAGGCCGCGCGCAGCTGCGGTTCGACTCCACGGATCACGCTGATCTGACTGCGAACGGCCAGACGCGCCGCCTTGAGGACGGCACTTATACGCTGGTCTCCGAGGCGCCGAGCTTCGTTTATTCGTTGTGCTCGATGGTTGGCCTGCCATGCGGCGAACCGCCGGCGACAACGCTGAACATCGAAGGCGAGGGCTCGTACCCGATCCGCAATACCGATGACGGAACGAGCGTCGATATCAACGGCACGACCTATGCGTTCTCGACCACCACTATTCGCGACGCGGTGGCGTTCAATCCGGGCGCGACCGACTCCGCTGATGACGATGTTGTAGTCCGCACGTTCGAAGACGGTTCGTATTCGGATCGCGTTGAGCAGGAGAGCCTCTACGTTCAGATCCTCTATCTCTCGCTGGCGCTCATCATCGTTGGCGTCGGCTTTCTGAAAGCCAACATCTCGACCACCGTCGGCGCGCTTTATGCCGAGGGCGATCCGCGCCGCGATGGCGGCTTCACCATCTTCTACATGGGCATCAACCTCGGCGCGTTCCTGGCAACGCTTGCCTGCGGCTATCTCGGCCAAACCTACGGCTGGAAATATGGCTTCGGGCTCGCGGGCGTCGGCATGTTGCTGGGCCTAACGCAATACCTGTTTGGCCAGAAATACCTGCAAGGCAAAGCCGATCCGCCGAAGCCGATCGGTAAGACCACCGAAGGCGTCTTCTGGATCCTCGGCCTCTTGGCCGTGATCCCAGCTTGGATGCTCGTGCAACAAGCTGAACTCATGGAGCACGCGCTGCCGATCGTCGTGCCGGCGCTGTTTGCGCTGGTGCTCGCTTACGCGCTCGTGGGCTTCAAAGGCGAAGAGCGCGGCAAGATGGTTGCGGCGCTCGTCCTCATCTTCTTCAGCGTCATCTTCTGGATGCTGTTCGAGCAGGCGGGCTCTTCGCTCTCACTCTATGCCGAGAACTCGACCAATTTGACGGTCGCCACCGGCGGCACGCTGGGCCACAGCATCGTCACTTACGGGCTCTTCGGCGTGGCGGCGCTTGGGGCGATCATGCTGGTCGTCACGATCGTGGCGTTCATGCAGAAGAAGATCGACGTCGTCATGCTGATCTACGGCGTGATCTTCTTCGTCCTTCTGGGCGGAGCGGCGGGCTACATCGCCTACACAACCGGCCTCGGCGGGGACGTTTACGAGATGACCGCCGCGCAGACGCAGAGCTTCAACGCCGGCTACATCGTCCTCCTGGCGCTGCCGTTCAGCGCGATGTGGATTTGGCTGGCGAAGCGGAAGCTCGAACCGTCAACGCCGGTGAAGTTCGCGCTCGGCCTCGTGCAGGTCGGCTTGGGCTTCTTCGTGCTGGTCTGGGGCACGCAGTTCGCTGGCCCTGACTTCCGCGTGCCGCTCGTCTTCCTGGCGCTGCTCTACCTGTTGCACACGACCGGCGAACTCTTCCTCTCACCAGTTGGTCTCTCAATGGTGACGAAGCTGTCGGCGGCGCGTGTGGTCGGCTTGATGATGGGCGTGTGGTTCTTGTCGAGTTCGCTCGCGCACATCCTCGCCGGCATCATCGCGCAGCAGACGTCATCGGACACGATCGCAGGCGTGGTCGTGAACCCCTCGGCGCAGCTGCAGGCTTACGTTTCGGTGTTCACCGCGGTGGGCATCCTTGGCGTCGCCACCGGCGTCCTGCTGCTCTTGCTGTCACCGATCCTGAAAAAGTGGATGGGCGACGTCCGCTAGAGAAAAATCGAATAAAAACAAACACTCACCGGCCTCCCCAGGCCGGTGAGTAACTTTTTCGGATAGTTTCGCCCCGCACAGCGTCAAGGCGTTGCGCGGGGATTATTTTCCGGGTGGAGTGTGGAGACGGGCGGGAGAGAAGCCTCCCTCCGGGTCTTCACCAATTAGGCGAGTTCCGCCGTAATCCGGTGCGGGTCCGGCCCACATTGATGTTTACGATTGATTCACGGTCGCGCTCCCCAGCGGCCGCGAAGGAGGTGTCTATGACCAGGCCGCGCACGACCCGCTCCAAGAAGAAGCCAGCCGAGGCTTCGGGGCAGGGATTGCGCCCCGAGGTCATGGATTTGCTGCTCGGCTGGCAATCGGACCACGGCAAGGCGGAGCCCATGGGCTTTGGCGCTCCCCGCGCCGAGGCCGCCATCGAGGGCGAAGTTCCGATCACGTTCGGCGAGGATCGCCATCTGCTGACCATCGCTCCTACGGGCGCCGGTAAGGGGCGGGGCGTCATTATCCCGAACCTGCTCCGCTTCGAAGGCTCGGTGATCGTTATCGATCCCAAGGGCGAGACCTGGCACACGACCGCCCGCCGCCGGAAGGAGATGGGGCAGGAAGTCCGTCTGCTCGACCCGTTCGGCGCGGTGTCGAAGCGCACCGATGCGCTGAACCCGTTCGATCTCTTCAACCGCCCGGGCGCGCTGCTGGATGCGGATGCGGAAATGCTGGCCTCGCTGCTGGCTGGCGATGTCGGCTTCCACAAGGAGCCCTTCTGGGACAATTGGGGCCGCTCGCTGATGGCTGGCGTGATTGCCGCTGTGGCCGAGACGTCGCCGAAGGCGGAGAAACATTTCGGCAAGGTCCGCGAAATCCTCATGAGCGACGACGCGGTTTACAATCTCGCGGCGCTGATCGAAGGGCACGAGAACCTGAACCGGCTCTCGAAGCAGAACATCAGCTCGTTTCTGCCGATCACGGAGCAAACGCGCTCGGGCATTCTTTCGACGGCGCAAAGCTATCTGAAAGTCGTGAACTCGGATTCGGCGCTGCGTTCGTTGTCGAAGTCGACGATCTCGCTCGATGCGGTGCGCCGCGGCGACCCGATGACGATCTACATCGTCATTCCGCCGGATAAACTCGAAAGCCACGGCGCGTTGCTGCGTCTGTGGGTGGGCGCGCTCATGCTCACGGTGATGGGCCGTAAGCGCCGGCCGAAGCGTTCGACGCTCTTCCTGCTGGATGAATGCGCGCAGCTCGGCGAATTCGGCCCGCTGCGTCAGTCAATGACGCTGCTGCGTGGCTACGGCTTGCAAGTGTGGCCGTTCTTCCAGGATCTATCGCAGCTGCAGCGGCTCTATCCGAAGGATTGGCGCACGATCTTCAACAATGCGGGCGTCTTCCAGCTGTTCGGCGTGGCGAACCATTTGATGGCCAAGGAAAGCTCGGAGCTGATTGGTGATATCGACGCCGATAAGCTGCGTGGCATGACCAAAGAGCAGCAGATCATCTCGATCTCCAATCAGAAGGCGCTCTCCGCGCGTCTGCCGGACTATCTGATGGATGCGCCGTTCGCCGGTCAGTTCGACGCGAACCCGATGTTCGA
>CAYUOC010000170.1:0-8205 GCA_964446305.1 uncultured Terricaulis sp.
CGAGTCACACCGTTACAGTTGCAGACGTACATCCCGCACTTCTCTGTAAGCAAAGACATTTCCGGCGACTGAGAGTCAGACGCAAAGAAACCTTAGCCTCCCGCGAGCGCTCCTGCAAGTCATTCGCAGCAGTGGAGAAATGCGCTGGCGCCGCACCCCTCACGCCAACGCCCTGGCCATCGCCGCTGCCCCCGCCTCCATGGCTGCGTTCTGCATGCCGGCCATGCTGTCCGGCAGGAAATCCACACTCCAGACGAACCGGCTGCCACGCCCGTCCTCAAACACCTGCGCCGAGGCGCTGTAGTGAGTGTAATTCGGGCTGTCATTGATGGCGTAGACCAAGCGTCGCGCAGCGTCGTCTGACGTCACCAGCCACTCGCGCACCTCCATCCCGTTGGCGAATGTCACTACGCGCGCCCCGCTCGGCTCCATCCTGGTCGCCGTCACGAAGCCCGCCGCCAATTCATGCACCGCATCGAACCGGCGCAATTTCGCCCAAACCTCATCCGCCGACCGCGCGCTGCGGAACTCTTTTCTGATCGTCGCCATGAGCATCCTCCATTGAGGCCAACGTCGCCGAAAACGGACGCGACGTCTGGCCGTTTCCGGACCGCTTCATTTTTCGGCGGCTTGGAAGCAACGCCGCATCATCGTTCCGTCTCAAGTATCTCCAACACCCGGCGGGCGTTGTCGCGCTGGGCCATGCTTAGCCCGCCTTGGTTCACTGCTGTCGCGGCGAGCAAGCTGACCGCGGCGCGAGAGCGCGGATCGCGCGCGAAGGCAGGGAAATCCAACGCCTGAAAGTATGCCCGGTTTGGGTTTTCGTTGATGTTCTCAAGCGTGTCCGGCAGCGCGACTTCGCCGTGAACGCCAACCGTCACGATTGCATCTCGCGTGCGATCCACCAGCACGTTGTAAGCCACCAGTGAAAAGTGCGCCTGCGTGTCGTACGCGAGCAGCGCGTCGCGCAAGGCGTCGTCGCGAAGCACACGAATCTCGCCGGTCGACAGCAATTCTACGAACGTCGCCGCGCGCGGCGCCGGAATGCGCGTGCCTTGTATCTGGTTGAGATCCGCAAGTATCTCTTGTTGCGTGCGGGCGGGCCGGCCCGTCGCGGTGAGTGCATCGATGTCCGCAAGCAAACGCCGGCTCGCCTCAATGACTGCGAGCCATTTGTCATTCGCGAACTCGGTGCGGTCCTCGATGGCTTCGAAGTCGCGCGTCAGCCGCTCGATATACATGCGTTCCCGCACACGATCCTGTTGGCTCTCGTTCCACGACTGAACCTGCAAGCCGACAAACACACCGAGCACCACGATCACAAAATCAATCCCGATCGCCGTCCATTCCTGCTTGCGCAAATGCGCGATAATGCGGCGAAGGATCATGGGGCGCCAATCTCGGCATTGATGGCGGCCACGGCATTCGCCGCGCTCTCGCGGGCTCTCGGATATTCCTGCTGCGCAAAAATGTTCTGACCAATCCAAAACCTGAGGTCGTCTGCGATCTGATCGTCCGCACGAATAGCCCTGAGGACTGATGCTGTATCGACGCGTGCAAGGTCAGGCGCACAATCGGCGCTCATCGTCTCGATCTCGGCGTCGACGATGAAGCAATCACCCCACAACACCTCCGCCGCCTCCGGGCTTAGGTGCCGGCGCAAACGCTCGCGATAGGCCGGCGCCGTGAGGTTTATTGGGTTCCAGCCCGCCAGGTAGATGTAGAAACGGCGAACCGCCGCGCGGGTGTCGTCATCGGTTGGGAAGCCTCTGCGCTCGTTCTCAGCGTACTTTCCGGTCTGAAATCCAGTGCCCCACAATTGCGACGCGTGAAAGAAATCGATCAGCAACGCGTCGCATCGCGAACCGCAAGGCTCGTCGCCTTCGAGCCAAGCCAGCGCGCTGCGCCCGCCTTCGACGGAACGATCCGTATAGGTGGCAAGATGCTCAAGCATACGATCGTTCTCGACGATCTCGTCGCGCAGCTGCGCCAGGTAAGCACTCTCCTGCGCCCGCATCGCTCGCGCTTCATTCCAATTTCCGAGCTGAATACCGACAAACACGCCGATAACGACGATCACGAAATCGATCCCGATCGCCGTCCATTCCTGCTTGCGGAAGTGCGCGATGATGCGGCGCAGGAGCATCAGAATGGCACAACCATATTCGGGCCCAGACACTGGCCTTCGTAGCGCGCGAAAATCCAGCGTCCATCCGCGCCCACCGTGTGCCCCACCGCGAACAACCTTCCCGTCGTTCGATTGATCTCCCACACTCCGTAGTACGGCTCGTTGTGCGCCATCGCGACGTAGGCGCCGTCGCGCTCGACGAACACGCCGCTAGCGTCGCCAGCCGTAAACTCGCCCGTGGCGAGATTGAGCTGAAGGCCGGCAAAATCGATGCTCCTTGGTAGGCTCCCAGCTATCGCGTCGCCCACAATCTCGTAGGTCGTGCCCGTCACCTCAGGACAGCGGATGGTGATGACCTCGGCGAACGCCGGCGAGACCACGCCGCAGGCGAACAGCATCGCACAAATAGCCAACCGCACCGTCGCCCCCCGCAAAACGCATTCCGCAGCCGAACTATGGGCCAAGTGCTTGGGCTTACGCCAGTCCTGCGCTATGAGCCCCGCCTTAATGTCCGCAAAAGCCCCCACCATCGGCGTCGTTTCACTCGGCTGCCCCAAAGCACTCGTCGACAGCGAGCGCATCATCACGCGCCTGCGCTCCGAGGGCTATCAGCTTAGCGGCTCCTACGAAGGCGCCGACCTCGTCGTCGTCAACACCTGCGGCTTCCTCGATAGCGCCAAGGCCGAAAGCCTCGATGCCATCGGCGAAGCCATCTCGGAGAACGGCAAAGTCATCGTCACCGGATGCTTGGGCAAAGAAGAGTCGCTGATCCGCGACACGCACCCGAAGGTGCTCGAAGTCACCGGCCCGCACCAATACGAAGCGGTCGTCGGCGCCGTGCACACGCATCTGCCGCAAGTCCACGACCCGAAGATCGATCTCGTGCCCGAAGGCGGCTTCCGCCTCACGCCGCGCCACTACGCGTATTTGAAGATCTCCGAGGGCTGCAACAACCGCTGCACCTTCTGCATCATCCCAAGCATCCGCGGCGACCTCGTCTCGCGACCCGCCAACGCCGTGCTGAAGGAAGCAGAGTCGCTGGTGAAAGCCGGCGTCAAAGAACTGCTCGTCATCAGCCAAGACACGTCGGCCTACGGCGTCGACGTCAAATACGCCGAGAGCAAGTGGAAGGACCGCATGGTCCGCGCCAAATTCTACGATCTCTGCAAAGAGCTCGGCGATCTCGGCGCCTGGGTGCGGCTCCACTACGTCTATCCGTATCCCCACGTCGACGAAGTCGTCGGCCTGATGGCCGAAGGCAAAGTGCTGCCGTATCTCGACATTCCATTCCAGCACGCCTCACCAAACGTGCTGAAAGCCATGCGCCGTCCCGCGAACCAGGACAAAGTCCTCGATCGCATCAAGACGTGGCGCCAGATCTGCCCCGATCTCACCATCCGCTCATCGTTCATCGTCGGCTTCCCCGGTGAAACCGAAGACGATTTCGAAACGCTGCTCGATTTCATCGAAGAAGCCGAAATCGACCGTGCCGGCGTGTTCAAATACGAGAACGTCGACGGCGCGCCCTCACGCGATCTCCCCGGCCACGTCCATCAAGACGATGTCGACGAGCGCTACGATCGCTTCATGGAAGTGCAGACCGCACTCGCCCACCAGCGCCTGCAATCCATGATCGGCAAAACCGTCGAGGCCATCTGCGACGGCTGGGACGAAGACGCTGAAGCCTACGCCTTCCGGACCAAAGCCGACGCCCCCGAAATCGACGGCGTCACCTATGTCGATAGCGAAGAAGACATAGCCGAAGGCACGATCTGCCAGCTCGAAATCCTCGGCGGCGAAGGCCACGAAATGGTCGGCGCGCTGATCGCGCGTTAGGCCGCCAGCGTCACGACATTCGAGGCCGGCTCTCCGCGTTTGAAGCGCAGTGTGAAGATTGAGCCCGCGCCTTTTGTGCTCACCACGCTCACCTGGCCGCCCATGACGTCCATGAGCTGCTTGGTCAGCGCCAGGCCGATGCCCGCGCCGTCCTGCTCCCGCGTGAACGACCCATCACCCTGCATAAACGGCTGAAACACATGCGGCAGCGCCGCCTCATCAATGCCGATGCCGCTATCGATGGCTTCGAACAAAAAGCCCCCTTCGCCATCCGCCGTCATGCGCAAAATCACGCGGCCGTTCGACGTGAACTTCGCCGCATTGCTGGCGATCGCAAGCATGCATTGTTTCACCCGCGCCGGATCGATCCACGCGACGCCAATGCCAAGGTCGCAGGACGCGAACACCTCGTTCCCGTTGCTCTCCGCGCGCGGACGCACGGCGTCGACCACCTCGTCGAACAACGTGCGCAACTCGCTTTGCACCGACGCCAAGCGCAACTCGCCCGCCTCAAGCTTCACATGATCGAGGATTTCATTGATCAGCCCGAGCAGATGCTTGGCCGAACTCTGGATGCGCTGCGAGTCCGCGGCCATACCGCCCGTTCCGGCGTCCTCTTCAATAATCTCCGCATAACCGATGATGGCGTTGAGCGGCGTCCGCAATTCGTGACTCATATTGGCCAGAAACCGCGTCTTCGCCGCGTTCGCGCCATCGGCGGCCAGCCGCGCGATCCGCTCTTCTTCAAGCGCAACGTGCGCACGCTGCACCTTGGCGTTCTGCAGGATCACATATGCAATTGCCGCCGGGGTCACGAGCAAAGTGATCAAGGCCGTCGCGACCGGCGTGTAGGGCGTGACGCCCGGCATCGCCATGACGTTCACGAGATAATCCAGTGCAAGAACGACTACCAGAATGACGGCGGTCAGCACCGCCGTTTGCACGATCTGCGATTTCGTCATGCGCACCGCCCGAATCGACCTGCACATAGCGTCTGCGGCAATCTGTAAACAAACTGCCGTCACAGCACGCGCTAGCCCAAAAGCTGGGCCTTATCTCGAACGAACTGCGAGAGCAGCCACTTCTCGCCGCTCGCCGGGGCGACGCCCGCATGCGTTGTCAGCAGATCCGGCGCGCCGTTTTCATCGACGTTTCGCCAGAACAACGCATCGCCGGTGCGTCCGCGAAACTTCTTGTCGATATCCAAGAAGTGCGTCTCTCCGCCTTCGAACGCGTCATTTAGATACACAAGAAACGTCAGCGGCCGCTGCCCCATCTCCGCGATCTCCGCATTCAGTTGTGGCGACGGCGTCAGATAATCGACGTGGCTCGAAAACTCCTGCCCCGCCGTGTAGCGAAACACCGACACGCGCTCCAGATGCTCGACCGGCACGCCCAGCGTGTTCGCGATCCGCTCGCGGATCAGCAGCGTCGGCAGATCGAGCGTGAGGATGGCGAAGGTCGCGCAGGTGTTGCTGCGCACGTCAGCCTGCGCCGCTTTGCCCGTAATCGGATCATACACCAGCGACTGCGCCTGCAACGGCGCCGCCCGTGCGATCAGCCAGGCGCAAACGTTGGCATCGAGAAAGCCATCGCTCATGCTGATCTGCGGCCTATCGTTGACAAGCCTTCCCGCCCGCGCCGCCGTCCAGCCACCGACATCCACACGCGCCGCGAGCGCGCGCCAATCGTCACCATCGGCGACCGCCAAGAAACGCAACTGCGCCCGCGCCGCTTCGACGCCACGCTCGGCTGCAATCGCGGCCCATTCCAGCGCCGCCGTCCAGTCGCGCTCGCAGCCATAACCAATGGCGTGGATCAAGCTCATCAGCATCGCCGCATCGGCATGCCCGTCACGCGCGATCGCTTCGGTCTTCTCGTAGATGAAGACCTCATTGATCAGTCCATCGGCGCTGAGGCGCTCGAGGATGGCCTGATAACGATGGTCTAAGTCCGACATGGTGGGGAAGAATGGCGGCGCGAGGGACACGCCGCAAGGCGGCTTACTTGCGCACCTTCGGCTCGCCGAGCGTCATGAAGATCACCGGCCCTTCCGTCGGCGCACGATAGACGCCGTGCGAGCCGTTCACCTTCATGGCCAGCGCCGTCATCTGCCAGGCCTCTTTCTCGTCCATCTTGAGCGACTTCTGCGTCAGCTCTTCAAGATCGTGCTTGTCGCCAAACCAGCGCGTGCGCTCGGCGTCATTGCGAAGCCGCTGCACCACCATCGGGTGATCCCAGCCCCAGCGGAAAATGCTGGTGCGCGGATTCCATGCGCCGATAATCTGGATCGGCGCCGTCACCAGCGCGCCGTCCTTGCGCTCAAACTGAATGATGCCGGCGTTCTGATCGACCTGCCACGGCGCTGTATCGAGCTTGAGTTTTTTCGAGAGCCAGCGCTGGCGGTTCAGCAGATCGATCCAGCTTTCGGCCCAGAAGCGGTCCACGTTGACCTGCTCGCCGCCCCACGGCACCAGCTCGCGCGATTGCGCGCGTGGCTCGGCCTGCTTCGGCTCCGGCGGTCGACGCTTTGCGTTGAGCATGCGCTCCCAGGTGCTCCCCCACTCTGTGGATAAGCAATTCCCCCAGCGCGGGTAAAGTCATTTCCTAGACGTCATCCTTCTTGCGTCCGCCCCGCCCGATGGTGAGCGCTTTGATGACGCCACGCAGCGTCTGCACTTCCTGCTGCGTCAGCCGCGTGCGCATGAACAACGACCGCAGGTTGCGCTTCATCAGGGGCGCCTTGTCGAGCGGGTGGAAAAACCGTCCATGTTCAAGCTCTTGCTCGAGGTGCAGGAACATGGCGTCCAGCTCCTCTTGCGTCGCTGGCGGGCTGTCTGGGGCGCGAAACCAGGGCGGCGTCTCGCTCTCCTGGCGGGCCTCGGCGTAGGCGTACGCAAACACGGCAACCGCATTGGCAAGATTCAGTGACGCAAAGCCGGGGTTCACCGGCAGCGTCAGGATCGCGTCGGCGCGCGCGATTTCATCGGTTTCCATCCCCGACGCTTCAGGCCCGAACATCACAACCGGCCGCTCGCCCGCCGCAATCGCGCCGCGCAACTTCGCGGCGGCCTCGCGCGGCCCCCACACCGGCTTTTCTAATCCACGCGGCCGCGCCGTCGCCGCGAGCACCAACGTGGCGTCTGCCAGCGCGTCCTCAATCTTCCACTCGACCTGCGCCGCCTTCAGCACTTGATCGGCGCCGACAGCCACCTGCTCAGCTTTCGGGTTCGGCCAGCGATCGCGCGGCGCGACGAGACGCAGCGAAACCAAGCCAAAATTCAACAAAACCCGCGCCACCGCGCCGATATTTTCGCCCATCTGGGGACGGATCAAACATACGGCCGGCCACACATCCTCAATGGAAGGCGGCATGTTTCGTGCGCGTGTCATCGGTTGAGGCCGGATCGGGACATGACCGCGAACGTCATTCAGCATACGAAGCCGCGCCGCAAGCGCGGCGGCGCATGGTCGTGGACCATGCGGCACATTCTGCTGCTCGCGGTGGTAATGACCGGCATCATCGCCGCCAGCTGGCTGGCGCCAGGTGTGGGACCTCGGCCCACGGCCAACTCGCCCAGCCTGCCGCAACAGACGGCAGCGCCGACGCTTCCCCAGCCCACACCAGACCTGACCGCCGTTGACGCAACCGCCGATCTCGCCTCCCGGCCCGCGCCGATCCGGCGCGTTCGTCAAACCGAACGCCGCACCGGCATCCCGCTCGACGCCGCCGTGACGCCAACGGATGATTACGAAATCCTGAGCGCCGCCGAACTCGACGACATCTCCCAGGCCCGCCGCTAAGAGGCGCACCGCCGCAGTTTGCGGCCCGCCCCCCGTCTGCTACTCACGCGCCAAATTCCCCGAACGTGAGAGGCAAGGACGATGGCGAAAATCAAGGTGGACAATCCGGTCGTCGATATGGACGGCGATGAAATGACCCGGATCATCTGGGCGCTGATCAAGGAACGCCTGATCCACCCCTATCTCGACATCGATCTCAAGTACTTCGATCTCGGCGTCGAGAGCCGCGACGCCACCAACGACCAAATCACCATCGATGCCGCCAACGCCACCAAGCAATACGGCGTCGCCGTGAAGTGCGCGACGATCACGCCGGACGAAGCGCGCGTGAAGGAGTTCAACCTGAAGGAAATGTGGAAGTCGCCGAATGGCACGATCCGCAACATCCTCGGCGGCGTCATCTTCCGCGAACCGATCATCTGCAAAAACGTGCCGCG
>CAYUOC010000171.1:0-8055 GCA_964446305.1 uncultured Terricaulis sp.
TGCCGGTGAAGTTTGGCCAGCTCGGGCGACTGAGCGGGCTCTATTTCGGTTGCACGGGATGTGCGCGCGGCAAGCTGTTTACGGTGATCGAGTTGCTGAAGCTCTATGGCTCTGAGGGACGCGTTGCTGATCTGGCGAAGCGTCTATCCTGCAAATTCTGCAAGCAGCATAGAAAGCGCCCGCCGCGTGTTTATGTGGAGGTCTCGAAACCGTTCTACACGAAGGCCGAAGTCGCAGCGCTTAACGCGACGGACCTAGATGCTCTTGTGTTGAGGTTGGAGAAATTGAAACCGAAGAAGCAGATTTCGTGAGATCTGGGCGAACCGCGCGCTACGCGCACGGACGCGCTGTCGTGAACCGAGCCGCGCTTGTTAAAGCTTGGAGCGCGTCTCGGCCCTGCGGGCTTCGATCGCTTTCGCCGGTGAGCTAGCTCTTCTTTTGACGCGGTGGATAAGGATCGCGGCTCTTCTTCACGGTGTCGGAATCCCTGATACGTCCATCTTTGCCGTGAATGCGGACTTCGCCGCCGCCTTGTTTTCTGACAATCTCCTTGGCGCGCGCTTCAGCTTGCTTCTGTGTTAACGTAACCACGCTCGCGCGCGACGCGCCTGGCGCTTTAACGGCCCAGCCGTCACCATGTTTGACAACAAGGCGGTCATTTTTGCTCTTAGCCGCTCCGCCAGCGGCTGCCTTCAGCGTCGCATTGATGCGGGTTTGCCAGCCAGCGCCCTGCGATTTGAAGTGAGAGACGACCTCGCGGTCGAGGCGCAACGTAACACTTTGCTTTGGATTGAGCGCGCGTGGACGGCCCGGCCCTCGCGCCGGCTTCAGCTGCTTCAGCATCACATTCGAGAGCTCGGGGGAATCTACCGCGTCCCAGTCGCTCTGACGGATGTTATTGGGCTTTCGCTTCGACATAGGCCTTTGCTTCTTTTTTCGTCGCCTTACGCAAACTAATGATCCTGTGGTTGGCGCCGCGGGGCGTATAAATAAGGACGTGGAGATGTGACTTGATTGGGCCGATCGCGATCCAGCGCTCCTCGCCGTAATCTTCGCTCGTGTCTTCGACCTCCAAAGCTTCATCCCAATCGAACTCATGGGCGGCGTCGAACGCGACCCCGTGCTTGGCTTTGTTCGCGCGCGCCTTATTCGGGTCCCATTCGTACATTTACGTAACTACATTAATTGGCGGTTTCAAGGCGATCAAGCGGTGATTGCCGGGATGTCCGATGGCTAATTGATCCCGGCCGCGTCCGGCTTGCGCCGTGCGGCGACCCATGCGTCGAGGTCGGCCGGGTCGTATCGCACCGCCTTGTCCGTTGATTTGACGTATCGGGGCCCTTTGCCGGCGCAGCGCATCTTGTCCAAGGTCGACTTGGAAAGACCGAGGCGCGCAGCCGCTTCTCGGACGTTGAGCAGAAGGGGCGGTGGGGTAACGACACGTTCACGGCGCACTTTTGGCGCGGGTCGTGCGCGCGGCGATGTTTGCCCAGGGGCGCGCGATAACTCGGCGCTCTCGCCGAAGAGATCAGGTTGCGGCAAGGGCTCCGTTTTGGTGCGCGGCTTCTTCACGGCGGATAGGGGCGCAGCTGAATGTCTTGACTGACGAGCACGCGGACGCGGGCGCCTGCGCGTATTCGCAAAGTCGGACGCACGTTCAGTTCTCGATCGACGATGCGTGATCCTGTTTGTGCGGCTTGCTGCGCGGCGGCGTCGCCGATGCTCTGTGAGAGTCTGGCATCGTCGTCTTCGTCCTCGCTTTCATTGGCGGCGACGCCAAGCACGGCGGAGATGAGTGAAGCCACAACGATGCGGCCAATGTGCGCATCAACGTCGCCGGCCAGACCCGCGCTGCCGGCGGCGTCGGCGCCGGGCATCGCGCGAAGTGGGATTGACCACCCATTTGGCATGATGAGCCTGTTCCAGACGACCAGCAGACGCCGCTCGCCATAGGCGGTGTCGGCATCATATGTGCCGATCAGACGCGCGCCCTGCGGGATAAGCAATATCTCGCCGGTGACGCTGTCGAAGACGTTCTCGCTCACTTGCGCGATGACGCGCCCGGGCTGGTCGGAGTTGAGCGCGGTCATGAGCGCGGCGGAAATGGTAGCGCCTG
This sequence comes from uncultured Terricaulis sp., assembly GCA_964446305.1. Lineage (GTDB taxonomy): Bacteria > Pseudomonadota > Alphaproteobacteria > Caulobacterales > Aquidulcibacteraceae > Vitreimonas. The sequence continues at coordinate 2,117 of CAYUOC010000171.1, forward strand.
CCTGGATCGTGTATGGCGAACGGGGCGGCGCATAGGTCGCGTCGAGCACGCCGTCGTCGCGTCCGCGCTCGCCATTGAGGAAGGCGGCGCGCCGGCCATTTTCAGTAAAGCTCCGCCCGTAAGCTGGCGCCGCACCTTCGCGCCGCTCTGAAAAGAGAATGGATGACGTGCGCGCTGCGTCCGCCTCCGTTTCAAGCGGTGTGGGGCGAGCCGGCTCGTATGCGGGGGAGGCTGCATCGTCCGGCGCGGTCAAAGCCGCATCAGCAGGCGCGTGATCGCCCCAAAAGTAATCGCGGCCTTCCTCGGGCGGCTGCAAGGTCGCGAGATCGTAGTTTGCAGGCGCCTCTCGAATGTTCTCTGGCGGGTTGGACGCTTGCAGAGTTTGTGAGCCATCTTCGCCAGCGGCCGGCGTGCGGTCGCGCTCCGACAATCCGTTGATGAGCGCAAACGCAATCAGCGCGCCGAGGGCGAGGGCGCCCGCCATCAAGGTCTTGCGCGAGAGCCGTCGCGGCTTTGGCGGCGCGGCGCGAATGGCTGTGACGGACGCCGGTGAAGCAGGTGCTTCATCGCTTGCGCGGGGTTGCGAGGCGGTCATGGGCGTCTCCCGCGGCGGGCCGTGCGCGGCGCGTGCGCATCGTCGCGACTGATGCGCACGATTTGAGGACGCTCGTCGCCTAAGCGGAGCTCGGCGATGTCGAAGAGACGATCAATCACGTAGCGGCTGCCAGAGACCCGATAGTTGACGAGAACGGCCTCGCTGTTCTCGATGATGAAAAGTGGCGGCGCTTCGCTGGTAGCCATCGCTGGCGGAAACTCGATGTAGGTCTTTCGTCCGTCGTCAAACACGCGGACAGGGCGCCAGCGCGGATTGAAGCCGCGCACGGTGCGGACGCGGTAGCCGAAGTTCAGTGTCTCCAACGCGGCAGGGGCGCCTGCCAGGTCGTTGTCGCCGGCGGGATAGCGCCACGCGGTCTGTGCGGAATAGGTTTGACCACTCGTTGCGATCGCTTCGATGGCGTAGCTGCGGCGATCGGTGACGAGGACGATGTTGGTCCGGAGATTGGCGCGTGTCGGCTTGATGAGCAGCATGGCGCGCGCATTGGCGAGGTCGCCGCCAACCGCCTGTTCAACCATCCAGCGGGTGGTGTCTGCGGCGACTGTGATGATTGTTTCGCCGGGCTCAAGCAGCACCGTCGAAATGAAGCCGGGTGCGCCGTAGACTTCATAAATGGCGCCTGGCGCATAGTCGTAGATCTGTGTTGCGTCGGTAAAGTTGGCCGGGTCAGGGCGCCGCCGCGCTTCGGCATTGGCCTCCGCTAGCGCGGCAATTGGGGTTGGAGGCCGGGAATTCTGCGCCTGAGCAGGCGGCACAAACGCGAAGCAGGAGACGAAGCACAGAAGAGCGGCGCGTTTCATGGCTGCACGCGCGAATAGGATGAGGCCGGGGTTTCCGGCGACATTGAAAACTCGGTGATGAAGAGCCCCAGCGGATTGTGCATCAGCGCATCGGCGTTGCGCGGACGGTCGAAGCGGACGGTGAAGAGCCCGGTGAAACTCTGGGCCGAACGCGCGTCGGCGCCGTGTGTGGCCTCAATCCAGCTGGCGCCGTAAGCGGCGGAGGCGCCGTCGGCGAGCACTTCGACGCGCTCGACGGCGCTCAGGGGGATGGTCGAGATGTCGATATGCCCGCCGACGCCTGCGGGTGCGAGGCGGTGGCCGTCAACGAGGGTGAGCGTCGCGTCGGCGCCTAGACCACGCAGGTCCACAGTCGAACCATAAGTGAAGTTTGAGCGCGCGTTTTGCGTGCCTTCTTGCGTGGCCTCGTTCTGACTGCCAGCGAAGTTTTGCGGGAGTGTTTGGAGGACGTCTTGCACGGTACTGCGCCCGGTTCGATCGATCTCCTCCCGATCGATAGTGATCACGTGTGATCCAGCGGGCGCAGCACCTCGAATGCGCGTCCCGGTGACGACGATCTCTTCTTCGCCTTCCTCGCTATCTCCAGCGATGGCCGATTGCGTGGTTTCAGCGCCGTTGGCGGCGCTCTCCCGCTGGGGGCGGTAGGCGTCCTGCACGAGGATGAGATTGGCGCCGTTGATGCGGCCGCTATAGCCAGAGCCGAGGAGCAGCCGATCCAATGCTTCTTGTCTGGTGAGGTCACCTTCGACGGCCGGTGCGCTAAGGCCCTGCAGCCGTTCGCTAAAGTAGAGCGCATTCACGCCTGCCTGACGCGCATACTCGCTGAGCGCACTGCTGAGCGGCTGTGCGGCGATGTCGAAAGAGACGCGCTCGTCAGCGCGGATGTTGGCGGGTATCTGCTGGGCGAGGGCGGGGTGAGCCGTCGCGCCGATCGCGCCGGCTAACAGCGCAAGCGCAAGGCGCCGTTGTTTGGCAGGTTGGCGCACGCGCGCCTTTGGCTTGATCTTCCGTGACATGGCTCCCCCTTCGCCGCTTCTGACGAGCGGTCTCAGGGTTGAAGACACGCAAGGACGCTGCTTGCGCCACGTGTGGTGAGAAAATTTAGCGGCGCCACGGCCGAGGATTCCACGTCACGTGCGGCGGCCGGCGTGGCGGTGAAGGTCGGCGCCGGTTGCTCGGTCCACGACGTGCTCGCCGAAACGGTGGGCTGATCGTCAGATAAGCGTCAGACGAAAGGGCGCTAATCGTCAATCCGACAGGCGCCTACGACGATTCGACACGTTCGCACGAATCATGAACACTACCTCAAAGAGGTGCGACATGAGCGCAAATAACGATCACGCCAAAGATAAGGACAAAGGGCCCAAGCCCGTGACCATCTACGTCAATGGGACCGCCTACGAAGTCCCGAAGGAGCGCATTTCCTACGAGGATCTGCTGATGCTGATCCAGGCGCCTGCGTTGCCGGAGGATCAACGATACTCAGTACAGTTTAGTAAAGGGCATTCAGAAAAGCCGACTGGCACCCTCATCGAAGGGGAGTCCGTGCAGGTGAAAAAGGACATGGAGTTCGATGTCACACCGGCTAATCGATCGTAGTCCCGATCTCGCGGCATTACGAAAGGCCGGCTTTCATCTCGTAATTTCGAATGGGCACTTGCTTCTGAAGGACGTGCCTTACGTCACTTCCAATAAGGAAGTCCGCAAAGATGGCGTTCTCGTCTCGGAGATCGACACCGAGGTTGTGGACGGACAAGAGGTGACGAGAAAGCCGGAGAAGCACACGGTTTTCTGGATTGGCGACTATCCTTGTCACGCCGACGGCCGGCAAATCGGAAGCTTTCACCATCCAAATCAAGGCCAGGACTTAGGCGGCGGTCTGCACGTCAACTTCATGTTTTCGGCAAAGGCGAACTACCGCGACTATCAGCACAAGCTGCAAGCCTATCTGGGATGGATCGTTGGAGAGGCGCGAAAGCTAGACCCCGACGCGACGGCCGAAACGCACCCGATCTATGCCGCCGATCCTGACGACGATGACGTATTCCACTACATTGACACCGCATCCAGCCGGGTCCGCATCGGTGCTGATAACGACAAACTGCGTGACCAACGGGTCGGCATTATTGGTGTAGGCGGCACGGGCTCGTACGTTCTCGACTTCGTCGCCAAGACCCGCGTGGCTGAGATTCGCATTTTTGATGGCGATCGCTTCGATACCCACAATGCGTTCCGTGCGCCCGGCGCGTGGTCGTTAGAAGAGCTCGACGCCAAGAAGTCGAAGGTGCGGAATTTCATCGACATCTATTCGAAGCTCCGCCGACGTGGGCTCAGCGGGCAAAGTGAGAAGATTACCGATAAGAACCTCCATCTTCTGGAGGGGCTGACATTCGTCTTTCTTTGCGTTGATCAGGGCCAAGCAAAACGCGCCATTGTCGACTGGCTCCTTGAGCAAAAGATTCCCTTCATCAACGTCGGAATGGGGATCACACGAGCGCCGTCTGGACTGCAGGGCATGGTGCGCCTCGTGACGTGCACGTCTAGCAAACACGATCACATTGCCCGTCACATCGCGTTCGGGGAAGACGACGAGGCGGAGAATGAATACGCCACCAATATTCAGATCGCCGAGCTCAATGCGCTCAATGCCGCGATGGCCGTGATCCGCTGGAAGAAGGTGGTTGGGTTCTATCGCGACGCCGGCCGCGAGCATTATTCGTCGTTTCAGATCGCTACAGCGTCGCTTCTCAATGAGGATGTGGCGTGACCAAGCGCGAGAGCATTTCCCATCAGTATGTCGAGTTCATTCCAAAGGATCTGGATGAGGGTGTGCTCTACATATCCAGGCGCTTCAGCACCGCCTCGCACCTATGCTGCTGCGGCTGCGGCGGCAAGGTTGTCACGCCCTTAAATCCGGCGAAGTGGTCGCTGATAGATCATGGGTCAACCGTTTCGCTTTCGCCGTCCATTGGGCTCGGGACTTTTGCCTGTCGATCGCACTATTGGATAAGACGTGGACGAGTGGATTGGCATCTTCCGATGTCTGATTGGCAAACCAAGCGAGCGCAACGTCTCGATGAGTACGACAGCAAGGTCTACACAGGCGAGATTATGCCTCCGCCGCGCAAGCCGTCGAGTGGTGCTGAGCCTCGCGGCTGGTGGTCGAAGCTGTTGGCATGGTTGGGTCTGAGGTGACGTCGCCGCGCTTGTTGTCTTTGGGGCGCCCCAAGACCATCTCATGATCTCCGCGAAAGAATGACACGCCGCTCGCCCTCGCGATGGGCTTCGAGGTTCAAACTCGATGACATGAGTTCGATGAACGCCTCGGGCTCTGCTCGCACATAACCGCCGACGCGCATCTCGCCGAGAGATGGATCTGCGAGTTCGAACTGCCAGCCCGTCTGCTGCGAGACCTGCGCGATGGCTTCGTTCAGTGTCTCGCCGTCGAATGCCAGCATGTTTTCGCGCCACGCCAGGCGACGCGGAATTGCTTCCGACGCGATCTCGACCAGCTCTGCGCCGTCGTCGTTCAGCACGATCTCCTGATTGACGCCGGCGGTGACGCTATCGCGGCGCGCGCTGAAGAGACCTCCATCGGGCGCTCCAGATACCGAACCGCGCAAGACCGTGGTGCGCACTTCGCCCTCGCTGACGCGTACGACGAAGGACGTGCCGAGCACGGTGATGTCACCCTCTGGCGTATGCACGACGAACGGTCGCCCAGGATCGTGGACGACGTCGAAGAGGGCGTATCCGCGGGTGAGTTGGACGCGCCGCTCGCTGTTGCTGATGGCGATGGAGGCTTCGCCGGCGCCTGAGAGCGTTATTGTGGAGCCGTCGGCAAGCGTGATGGTGCGTACTTCGGCCGGGGCAGTGGCGTAATGTTCGGCAGGCGCGAAAGGGGATGGCGCGCGGGTGAACCAGACACCTGCGCCGATCGCCAGCAGCGCGCACGCCGCGATGGCGGCGGCGGGCAGAGTCCATCCTCGGCGTCGGCGAGGCGCAGTGTCGTTAGCGGCGGCGCGGCCTTTCAAGTGCTGCAGCGATTGAACCGCGCCCCAGGTGCGCTCCAGCTTGGCGTACGCTTTTGGATGATCTGGATCGGAATCGAGCCAGGCCTGGAAGTTACGGCGGTCAGCATCGCTTGCATCGTGCGCCTTAATGCGGACGATCCAGCCGCTGGCTTCGCGCTCGGCTCGTGTCAGGGTTTGCCGGTTAGGCATTCTTGCTTGGAGCTTTACGTGTCTGGTTCGGCGAGGGCGAGGGCCATCTGGGCGAGCGCCGTTTCGATGTAGCGCTGGAGGGTGCGGCGCGAGACGCCAAGGCGCTGGGCGGCTTCGGGTTGGGTCAGCCCCTCGATGATGTGCAGCAGCAGTGCTTCGCGAAGATGGGGCTCCAGAGCGGCGAGCGCGGCTTCAGCGGCTGAGGCCTGCTCAGAGGCGATGAGGTCCGCTTCAGGATCGGCGGTGGATGTGAGGGCCAGGGTCTCAATCCCGGCTGAAGCGTCGGTCTTGTGGTTGGCC
>CAYUOC010000172.1:0-8018 GCA_964446305.1 uncultured Terricaulis sp.
GAACTCACGACCCCAACCTTGGCAAGGTTGTGCTCTACCCCTGAGCTACGCCCGCATCCGTGGGGTGGCCCGGAGTTGCCCCCGGGCTGAGGGGCGGTCATATCGCAGAGCCCCGCCCCGGAAGCAAGGGGGCAAGCCGCCTTATTCAGCCCCCAGGCGCACGGCCGACGAGGTTTCGAAAATCCAGGTCACGCGGCCGACCAAATTGTCCATCGGCACATACCCGAAGAGCGCCGGCACGCGGCTGTCGGCGGAATTATCCCGGTCGTCGCCGAGCAGAAAGATGTGGCCCCGGGGCACGACGTATTCCGGCGTGTTGTCGAGTTCGCCCTCGCCCCGGTCGAGCACGACATAGGCGGCGCCGCCATCCGGCAACGTTTCTCTGAAACCGCGCGCGTTAATGGTGGCGCCTTGTTCATCGACGAACGAAACCTCTCCCAGGTCTTCGCGGGGGACCGGCGCGCCATTCAGGTGCAGCACGCCACCGATCATCTGCACGCGATCACCCGGCAAGCCGACGACACGCTTGACGAAATCCCGATCCGGCTGCGGCACGGGGCGAAACACGACAAGATCGCCGCGGCGTGGATTGTTCGCGAAGAGACGTCCGCCCGAAACGCCGGGGAACGGCGCGAACGAATAGCGCCCGTAGCCATAAGACCATTTCGTCACGACGAAATTGTCCCCGGCATAGAGCGCCGGCTGCATCGAGCCGGAAGGCATGCGGAATGCGCGCACGCCAAAACCAAACGGCAAAATGAACAAGCCAGCCAGCATGCCGGCAATGACGATCATCACCGTCGGAAACCGCCCACTCGGCTTCTGCGCCTCTGCTTCGCTCATGATGCTCCCCATCCGGCGCCGAACCTAAACTTCGCCCCAGAGCCGGAGGAGATTGTGATACACGCCCGTGAGCTGAACAACAGAGGGATGATTGGCGTTCTCCGCGCCAAGGCGCTGGATGGCGACATCCATATCGTAGAGCAGCGCCCGCTGGGTGTTGTCGCGGATCATGCTCTGCAGCCAGAAGAAAGAGCTGAGCCGCACCCCGCGCGTCACCGGCGTGACCCGATGCACGCTAGTCGAAGGATAGAGAATCATGTGGCCCGCCGGCAGCTTCACGCTCCTCGCGCCGAACACATCCTCGATAATGAGCTCGCCGCCCTCATAGTCCTCCGGCGACGAGAAGAAGAGCGTGCAAGAGAGATCCGTGCGCATGCGCTGGCCGTTGGGCAGGAAACGCATCGCGCCATCAATGTGATTACCGAACGCTTCGCCGCCCTCGTAGCGATTGAACGTCGGCGGCGGGACATGCAGCGGCAACGCCGCTGACATAAACAGCGCGTTGGCGCCCAGCGCCGTCAGGATCATCTCGCCGAGCTCGCGGCCAACGGCGCTATCCTGCGGTAATTGCCGGTTGTTCTTGACGTGCGCGCCCTGATGGCCCGCGGTGACGCGGCCATCCACCCACTCAGCCTGCTCAAGCAAACGGCGGCCGTGAGCCACCTGCTCGGGCGTCAGCACATTGGGTACGGCGACAAGCATGAAACCTTCGAGGCGCGGCGCCGCACAGACTCGCGCGGCGCCTCCCTTTATCACATACGAACGCGCAAGCTCACCAGGAATGAGCGCGACGGGCCAAGGATCGCACGCTGCGCCGCCCAGTTCGTCGATACGGCGTAGAACTCGTCCGTCAGGTTATCGACGTTGAGCTGTAGCGTCGCGTTGTCGGTGACATCGTACGAAACCACCGCGTTGGCGACCCAATATTCAGGCAACATATTCGCGTCATTGTTCGGGATGATGCGCTCGGCATCGTCGGGGCGGCCAACATACGATTCCCCGACATACCGAACGCCGCCACCGATGGTGACGCCGAACGGAAGCTCGTACGTCGTCCACAGATTGGCGCTGATCTCCGGCGTGAACGCCAGTTGATCGCCGCTGGTGCCGTGCAGCGCCGCATCGCAAAGCGCGATGCCGGCGTTAGTGTTCGCCAGGCCGTAGTCCCCTGGCTGCGCGCGGCAACGGTAGAGATCGAGCGCCGCGCTATGGTCGCGCTCGCTCTCCATGAACAGGGCGCCGGCGAAGATGCTCCACCGCTCCGTGATCTGCCCCGACAGTCCAAGCTCCAGGCCTTGAACGATGTGCTCGCCGTAGCCTTGCAGCGAGATCGGGTCGGCCGTCGTCAAACCCGTGCGGCCGGTGATGGCGACGTTCTGGCGGTCGGTGCGAAAGAGCGCCGCCGTCGCCAGCAGGCGATCGTTGAGTTCCCACTTGGCGCCGAGTTCGTAGTTCACCGATTGCTGAACGTCCGCCCCTTCGCTGTTCATGCCGGAGCTGAAGCCCGGGAAGGCGTTGTCGCCGCCACGCGAGATATCGCTGTTGGAAAGGAACGAAGCCGCTGGTTGCGGTGCAACGCCAACAGCAGCGTAGAGGCTCGCATTCTCCGCCGGGTGATACACAACACCGATGCGCCCCGCGACGGTCGTCTCGGAAATGTTGAGCCCGTCGGCGCCCGTCGGCGCGCCGCCAGCATTTCTGCTTTCGATCTCGACATCGTAGCTTTCAACACGCACGCCGCCGGTCAGCTCCCATTGCGGCGAGAGTTGGATCGTGTCGTAGAAGTAGGCGGCGAGCGTATCGACGCTCACTTCGCTGCGCTCCGTCGGGCCTGCGGTGAAGGCGCCGGCGCGATCGGGGTCAGGATTGTTGATCGGCTGGGTTGCGCCGCTCGGATTGGTTTCGGTCGCGAACGCCAAGGCGTTGGCTTGCTCTTGCGAGTACTCGACGCCGAAGGCGGCCGTGTGCCGGAGGCCGCCGGTTGAAAACGTCGCGCTGAGATTGTTGATCCACGACAGCGACTCGTTTTCGCGCGCATACGCTTGGCGCTGCGTGGTGACGAGATCGGTCGCCGCCGCATATCCGGACGGCAGCGTATAAACCGCTTCACGATCCGTGTGCGACCAGCGCACTTGGCTCGAGAATTCCAGGTTCGATGAAATCGTGTGTTCGACCAGCGCGCGCAGGACGCCCGACTGCACATCGTCGAAATCGCTGTTCAGGCCGAAATAGTGATCACGCAGATCTTCATGCGACACGCCGGAAAGCAGCGTCGGATCGTAATTGATCATGCCGTCGACGAGCGCCACCGGGACACCCCAATCGGGGCGATCGTTCTGCGCGACGTACTGACCAGCCAGAATCACACGCGTGTCCGTGCCCAATCCCAGCGCCAGCGACGGCGCAAAGCCGAACGTGTTGCGCGACGCGATCTCGCGGCCGGCAACGCCGCCGTCTTCGTAGAGAACATTGAGGCGCGCGGCCGCCGTCATCGAGAGCGGCTGATTGAGATCCAGCGCTGTACGCCAACGATCGTCTGCGTTGGTGTCGTCAAAGCCGTAGCTCGTGCTCAAACCATAGGATTGCTGCAGGTTCGGCGTCCGCGTGACGATGTTTACATAACCGCCAGCGCCGCCGCGGCCGTTATCGCCCGCTGGACCTTTGACGACTTCAACTTCATCGATGTTGAACGCGTCGCGGCTGTACGCTCCGGAATCGCGGGCGCCATCGATGAAGATGTTCGCCGACGTATCGAAGCCGCGCATGCTGAAATTGCTGAGGCCTGTGGCAAAGCCGTTCTCACCCGCATTGAAGGTGATGCCCGGCGTGTTGTTGAGCACGTCCGTCAGATTGCGCGCGCCCTGCTCCTCGAAAACTTCCGAGGGAATGACGGTGACCGTGAGCGGCATGTCTTCGATCGCGGCGGTCGCGCGCGGCGATTGCATTTCGTTTTCGGGCCGGACCCCGACGACAGTAATCGGGTCTTGGGTCTCCTGCGCCATCGCCGCGGGCGCACCGAACGCGGCCGCCACAGCGGCTGTCGACATCAGCCAGCCTGCAAGCCGCGCCTTATCCCCATTCCCCATAACCCAGTCTCCCACCCCAAAAGCAGAGCGGCGTCGTACGGGTTGTGCGAATGACTCTCAATATCGAGTAAGCGTTTGACGCCCTTGGCGACGATCTGTCGCAAATAGCTCGCAACAACAACTACTCGCCAGGTTCGGCCTTGCGCGGCGGCTTCAGGCGACGGCGATTGACGTGGCTGTCCGGCGCCAGGTGACCCTCAGGCGTCCGGCCGCGGAAATAGTCGCGCTGCCAACCGTTCTTCACCGCCTCGGCGTCCTTGTCGGCGAGTTTATCCAGGAAGTTGGTCCGGCTTGCGCCCCACGCTTCGTATTGGCGCTTCAACTCAGGATCGGAATCCAGCGATTTCACGATCGGTTGGATTTCATCCATCTGCTCGTGCGGCAACGGATAGACGAAGCAGAACGGCTCGCCCTTTTTGAACGAAACCATGCCCGGGCGCGTGAAACGCCAGTTCATCGTGAAAGGAAACGGCAGCCAGTAGGTTTCGATCACGCCGGCAAGCGGTTGGATGCCATCCTTGATGTGATTAGGCGGGCCGCCGCACCACAAATCCCAACCAGGCTCAGTGCGAAACAGCCAGCCGGTATGAAACGTCAGCACGCCGCCGGAGAAGTGCGATACAGCCCAGCGATCGAGCAGTCCACGCGGCGTTCCGTCGTCCGGATCGAGGCGAATGTCTTCGATGCGCGGCCCACCCGTCCATGTCGCCGTAAAGCTCACCGGCGAAAGCAGCGCCCAGCCTGTCGTGTTGGCGACAACCAGCGGCAGGCAGCGATACGGGTGGCGGTCCGAGAAGCGATCCATCCATTCGCGATCGGGCGAACCCGGCACCATCTCGGCCGGCTGCGGATCGACTTGATAACAGGTAAGTTTCATCCCCTTCCTCCTAGACGCTCCGCGCCGCTTGCGCCAAGGGGATGCGCGTAATGCCCGCGACGGAAGCTGATCTTTTCGCCCGCTTCGATGCCCTTGGCATCGCTCATGTGACGCACCGGCACCGGCCGGTGTTCACGGTCGACGACGGCGCCGATCTGAAAGCCAGCATGCCCGGCGGCCACACCAAGAACCTGTTCCTCAAGGACAAGAAGGGCGCGATCTTCCTGATCTCCGCCATCGCCGACACCGTCATCGATCTCAACGCAACATCCAAACTCCTGGGCGCCGGGCGCTTTTCTTTCGGTTCGCCGGAGCGCCTGATGCAGCATCTGGGCGTCGAGCCCGGTTCCGTGACCGTGTTTGCTGTCATCAACGATCCCGAACGCGAGGTCACGCTGGTGCTGGACGATGCGCTCTTCGCGCATGACCCGGTGAACTTTCACCCGCTGAAGAACGACGCCACCACCGCCATGAGCCCGGCGGACCTTCTAAAATTCGTCCGCTCCCTCGGCCGCGAGCCCATTCGGCTGAGGTTTGACGCGCACGGAATACCGGCGAGAATTGAACCGGACGCTGGCCCAGCCCATCTTTAGGCGCGAACGAGGGAATGCATGACTTTTATTGACGGCGCAGCGCCACCCGCTTCGGAGATTGTGAAAGAGGGCACCGACCAAGGCTTCATGGCCGACGTCGTCGAGCAATCGCGCGAAACACCAGTGATCGTCGATTTCTGGGCGCCGTGGTGCGGCCCCTGCCGCACGCTTGGCCCCATGTTGGAAAAGGCCGTGCACGGCGCCGGCGGCAAAGTGCGCATGGTGAAGATCAACATCGATGAGAACCCCGGCGTCGCCGGTCAGCTCGGCGTGCGCTCGATCCCGGCTGTCTACGCCTTCGATCAAGGCCGCCCTGTCGATGGCTTCATGGGCGCCATTCCCGAAAGCCAGATCAAACTCTTCGTCGACCGCCTCGCTGGCGCCGACATGACTGCTGAAATCGAGCCGCTGCTCGAACAAGCGGCGGAGTCGCTGAAGCTGGGCGATATCGGCGGCGCCGCGCAGGCGTTCACCGCGGTGCTGCAACTCGATCAAACCAACGTCAAAGCCATCGCCGGCATGGCGCGGCTCGCGATCAGCACCGGCGACCTCGCCGACGCGGAGGAAATTCTCTCGCTGGCGCCGCCCGAAAAGGCCAACGACCCAGACATCGCCGGCGTCCGCGCCGCGCTTGAACTTGCGGCTAAAGCCGGAGACGCGGGCGACAATGACGAACTCGGCGCCAAAGTCGCCGCCAACCCGAACGATCATCAAGCCCGCTTCGAATACGCCGAAGCGCTCTCAGCGCGCGGCGATCTCGAAGGCGCGAGCGAACAACTCCTCACCATCATCGAGAAGAACCGCGAATGGAATGAGGGAGCGGCGCGCGCGCAGCTCCTGAAGATTTTCGAAGCCGCCGGCCCGATGTCTGACGTGACGAAGAACGGGCGCCGCAAGCTGTCGGCGATTTTGTTCTCGTGAGCGCGTTCGGTTATCGCAAGCCTGCGGACCTGCCGCAGACGATCCCGCTCTTTCCGCTCGTCGGCGCGATCCTGATGCCGCGCGGCGTGCTGGCGCTCAACGTGTTCGAGCCGCGTTATCTCAACATGGTCGATGACGCGCTCGGCGGCGATCGCCTCATCGGCATGATCCAGCCGGCCATCGGCGATGAAGATAACCCCGCGCCCGATCTCTCGGACGTCGGCACAGTCGGGCGCATCACCGCGTTCTCGGAAACCGATGACGGGCGCTATCTCATCACGCTGACCGGGATTTGCCGTTTCGATCTCAACCAAGAGCTCGAAACCGGCACGCCCTATCGCCAAGCCTTGGTGAGCTTCGACTCCTTCGAAAACGATTTCGTGCAAGCACGCGGCGAACGGATCGACCGCGACGGCCTAATCAAATCGCTAAAGAGCTACGCGTCGTTGCACGGCTTCCAGGTCGATTGGGAATCCGTCGAGCAGGCGCCGACGGAAACCATCGTCAACGTCGCCGCGCAAATCTGCCCGTTCGATCCCGCCGCCAAGCAAGCGATGCTCGAAGCGGTGACGCTCGAAGAGCGCACGCAGGCTTTGCTCGCGTTGCTCGAATGGGACCGCGCCGCCGGCGACGGCGATCAGCGGCCGATCCAATGAGCGAGGTCGATCCCAAGCTCCTGGAAGTGCTCGTCTGCCCCTCATCACGCAAACCTTTGCGCTACGATCGCGAGCGCCAGGAACTGATCAGCGAAAGCGCCCGCCTCGCCTATCCCGTGCGCGACGGCGTGCCGATCATGCTGATCGACGAAGCGCGAGAGCTGGGAGCGGATGAATGAGCGCAGAAGCAATCACCCCACGCCCCTGGCCCACCGATCTCGTTTTCGATCGCGAAGCGCGCGCGCTGATGATCGCCTTCGATGACGGCGAGACATTCGAGATTCCGTTCGAACTGCTACGCGTCGAAAGCCCGAGCGCCGAGAACAAAGGCCACGGCGGCAATGTCCCGCCGCCCGTCACCGGCAAAGCCAATGTCAACGTCGTGAAAGCCGACGCCGTCGGCCGCTACGCCGTCCGCATCAGCTTCGACGACGGCCACGACACCGGCCTCTACAGCTGGGACCTGCTCTACGATCTCGGGCGCGACAAAGATGAGAAGCTGCGGGTTTATCGTGAGACGCTGCGGCTTAGGGCGCTGCGGGACGAGGCTTAGCGGCGCTTTTAAGCGCTCTTAGACTTTCCACCTTCAACCACGGTCAACGTCGGCGTTGCGCTCGCGTCGGCCTTCAACGCCTTTTCAATGAGATCAACGCGCCCAGCCAACTCTTGCGTCGCGGCCGCGTTGTCTGCGTCGCGTGATTCGGACGCTTTCGCGTCGGCTTTTATCTTCAACTTGATAGCAACAAGCTGTCTGAGAACCTCAAGCTGATAGCACACTACGGTGAAACCCGCGCCTAGGGCGAACGACACCAAGGTATCAACGCTCAATTCCATGTTGGACTCCAAGGAGCGCGCGTTCCGTCGCATTGGTACGGTAGCAGAAAGAGCCGCCAAACACCAAGATCAGTTCCACTTGGTCACCCCGTGACCGGCGTCACAGCGACATCGCTAACCTTCCCCTACCTTCTCCTCATGGACGCGGGGCACACGCCCCGGACCCAAGAGGAGCAAGAGCAATGACCAAGTTTTATTCCCTGATGTT
>CAYUOC010000173.1:0-8014 GCA_964446305.1 uncultured Terricaulis sp.
GCCCGCAAGCGGGCTTCGTGTTTGAATGTCTCGGGGAATCTGGCGGAGAGGGAGGGATTCGAACCCTCGGTACGCTTGCACGTACTCCGGTTTTCGAGACCGGCCTATTCAGCCACTCTAGCACCTCTCCGGAGGCCCGCTTAATGACGAGCGCCGGGGCGGCTTGCAAGTCCGGCGCCTGGGTTTTTTCAGGCAAAGGCCGAGGAGCGGCGGTGGCGAGGCTGAAATTTACGATCTTGGCGCTCGCTGCGGCGCTGTTGGCGGCCTGCGGACAGCCTTCGCGTGCGCCAAACGCTGCTGTGGCCGCATGCGCGCCGCTCAACGCCGGGGCCGAGATCGCCATCGCCGGCGGACGCCTTGATCGCGGTCCCAACCGGTTTGAGCCGGAGGAACAGGTCGGCGGCGCCGGTGATGTCGCGGCGTTCAGCATCGATGCCCACGAGGTCACCAACGCGCAGTATGCGGCTTTCGTCGCGGCGACGAATTACGTCACTGTCGCGGAGCGCACCGGCCAGGACGGCGCGCGACTGGGTGCGGCGGTGTTCGATCGCGCGCAAGCGCGTTGGCGTATCGATCCCAGCGCAAACTGGCGGCATCCGGACGGCGCCGGCTCCTCGATCGAGGGCCGTGACGCCTACCCTGTGGTTGCCGTCGCCTATGAAGACGCGGCCGCCTACGCCCAATGGGCAGGCCGGCGGCTGCCGACCGAGAATGAGTGGGAGTTCGCCGCGCGCGGCAGCGCGCCCGCGCCTGCCGATCGCCGCGCCGAGGCGTTCGACGAACACGGCGCCCCGCGGGCCAATACTTGGCAGGGCGTCTTCCCATTTCAGGATACGGGCGAAGATGGCTTCATCGGTCTCGCGCCGGTTGGCTGCTTTCCCGCCAACGCCAACGGGCTCTACGACATGACCGGCAACGTCTGGGAATGGACGTCGGACCGCTTCGTCGGCGCCGACGGGCTCGATGCAGCGCGCGCGGCGGACGCGCCCACGCGCGTGATCAAGGGCGGCTCGCAATTGTGTGCGCCGAATTTCTGCTCGCGCTATCGGAGTGGCTCGCGGCAGCCGGGCGATGAAGGACTTGGCATGTCGCACATCGGCTTTCGCACCGTGGCGGCTAATCCACCAGCGCGCTGATCATGCGGCGCAGAACCTCCTGCGCGTGCTTCACGCTCAGCCCCTGCTCATAGCGCAGGCGCCGCCAAGCTTCGAAGCTCAGCGCGAGATCGAGCGCTTCAAGCATCTCGTTACGCGCGTATGTCGCGGGCAACATGGCCAGCAACGCCTGACGCTGAAGGCGCGTGATGTTCTTGTGCTCGGTCGTCAGAAAATTCGAGGTATAGCGGCGCGCGTCGGCGGCCGTCTTGATTGGCAACATCTGCTCAAACGCCTTGGCGCGCCGCTCGATCAGTTCATCGAGACGCCCGCGCCAGGTCGCGGCAGTGAGCGGGCGCGCAAATTCTGGCGTCAGCCGCGATGTCATGATCGCATGCATTTCGCGGAACACGCCCTCCATGTCGGAGAACAGTCGAAACACGGTACGCCGGCCAACGCCCGCGCGCTCCGCCACCAGATCGGCGCTTGGATCGGCCTCGCCCTCGCGCAACAAGTCGAGCATGGCAAGCGCGATCTTGCGGCGACTCGCATCCGAGCGTTGACGCCGGCCATCGAGTTCGACAGGTGCGGCGATCTTGGCGGCGCGTGCGCTCACGCGGTCGCCTTGATGAAGGCGTCGATCACGTCGGCCAGGTCTTCCGGCTTGTCTTCCTGAAGGAAGTGGCCGCCGCCAACGATCGTCGTGTGGTTCTGGCCTTTGCAGCCGGGAATGCGATCTTGGAGGCGCTTATCGGCGCCGCGTGTGATGGGATCCTGATCGCTGAACGCGGTGAGGAAAGGCTTGTCGAACGTTTCGAGCACCTTCCAGGCCTCGAGGTTTTCTTTCACCGAGGGCATATCGGGCGCGACGGGAACGAGCGCGGGAAACTGGCGCGCGCCGGCTTTGTAGCTCTCGTCCGGATATGGCGCTTCATACGCGTCCATCTCAGCCTGAGTGAGTTCGCGCACGGTTCCGCCGTTCAAAATGTTGCCGGTCGGAAACACCGGCACGGTCTGACTGAACGTGCGCCACGCTTCAAAGGCCGGATTTGCGCCAGAACCCGCCGGCAAGAACGTGTTGCCCGCGACCACGCGCGCGAAGCGCTCTGGAAACGCGGCGACGAGGCGAAGCCCAATCAAACCGCCCCAATCCTGGCAGAACAACGTGATCTCGCGCAGATCATTGGCGACGAGCCAATCGCTCATCCACTTCACATGCGCTTCGTATGTGTAATCGTCGCGCGAAGCGGGTTTGTCCGAGCGCCCGAAGCCAACGAGATCCGGCGCGATGACGTGGTGGCCATGCGCAACGAGGCGCGCGATCATTTTACGATAGAGAAACGACCAGCTCGGCTCGCCGTGCATCAGCAAGACCGGCGGCTTGTCGCGCGGACCTTCATCGATCGCCGCGATCCGTAGCGTCGCACCGGAGGCGTCGCGAATGTCCGTATAACGCGCCGCGTAGGCAAAATCGGGGAGATTGGCGAAACGTTCGTCGGGTGTGCGCAGAACTTCCATGATCGGGCCCCTCTCGCGACTCCGCATTGACAGCGGATGCCGCCAGCATATATTGGCACTATTAGTGCCTATTCTTGCGCATGATGCAAGTGCGAATTGGCCAGGTCCGGGGAGAACGCAGTGAAAGCAAGGGCGTGGCTTGGGGGACTAGCCGTCGTGCTGATCGCACTCGGCGCCGGCGCTTACGCGTTCCGCGGTGAAATCTCGACACGTCTGCTCGAACGCTCGGCCCGCAGCGCCATGCAAACATCGCTGCGCGCCCAGCTCCCGGACGGCCTCCACGCCGCTTTCTGCGGCACCGGTTCGCCGTTGCCGGATCGGACACGCGCCGGCCCGTGCCTTGCTGTCATCGCAGGCCAGCATACTTTCGTTTTCGACGCCGGCGATGGCGCCTCCGAAACGCTTTCGCTGATGGGCGTCAATCAGAGCGAAATCGAAGCGCTCTTTCTCACGCACATTCACTCCGATCACATCGATGGCCTCGACACGGTCGCGCTTCAACACTGGGCCAACGGCCCCGCAGAGACGCCGCTTCTCGTTGTCGGCCTTCCGGGCACGGCGCGCGTCGTGGCAGGGTTGAACGAGGCCTACGCGCTCGATCAATCCTATCGTGCGGCGCACCACGGGCCCGAGGTCATGCCGCCCGGTGGCGCCGGAATGACGGCGCGCGAATTTGCCCTGCCGCTGGCGGATGGCGAAGAGACCGAGGTGCACAACGCCGATGGTGTCCGCATTGTCGCGTTCCGGGTCGATCATGCCCCGACCGAGGCTGTCGGTTATCGTGTGGAGTATGGCGGCCGCAGTATTGTCATCAGTGGCGACACCTCTCGTTCCGCGTCGCTGACGCAAGCGGCGCGCGGCGCGGATTTGCTTATTCACGAAGCGATCTCACCGCGCCTCGACGCGATCATGCATCAAGCCGCACGCGACGCCGGCCGCGAGAACATCGGCGCGATCTTTCACGACATTCTCGACTATCACACCTCACCTGAGGACGCGGGCCATGTCGCACAAGAAGCCGGCGTCGGCGCGCTCGCGATCACGCACTTTCTGCCGCAAACGCCGCTCCCCGGCCTCGCCCACACCTTCGTGCAGGACGCCAAACGCAACTATGACGGCCCGGTTTTCGCGATGCGCGACGGCGACGTCATCTCGCTGCCGCGCGAGGGCGGGATGCTGCGTTCACACCATCTGCGATTTTAGGGAGCACGCCCATGAAACGGCTGGCAATCATCGGCGGCGTGTTGGCGCTGCTCGGCCTCGGCGGCTTCCTGCTCTGGAAGCAATATTGGTATTACCTGCCGGGGATCATCGGCAACATTCAGCATCCGATCGGCGCCAACCGCGACATCGCCTGGTCGCAAGGCCCGGCTGAAGCGCCCACCGGCGCGCGCCCGCCTAATATCATCGTCATCGTCGCCGACGATCTTGGCTACAACGACATTTCCATCAATGGCGGCGGCGTTGCCGGCATCGTGCAGACGCCGAACATCGACGCCATCGGCCGCACCGGCGTCATCGTTGATCAGGGCTACGCCAGCAACGCCACCTGCTCGCCTTCGCGCGCCGCAATCATGACCGGCCGCTATCCGACCCGCTTTGGCTTTGAGTTCACCTCCGCACCGCAAGCCTTCGCGCGTTACATCTCGCACGCCAATCCGGACTCACTGCGACAGCCGATTTTCCACGAGGAACGCGTCGCTGACGTGCCGCCACGCGCCACGCTTGGCCTGCCGCCAAGCGAAGTCACGATCGCCGAAATGCTGCAGGGCCAAGGTTATCACACCATGCTCATCGGCAAGTGGCACCTTGGCGAAGTGCCGGATATGCGGCCGGAGGCGCAAGGCTTCAATGAATCGCTCGGCATCATGCAGGGTGCTGCGATGTTCTTGCCGCCGAACGATCCGAATGTCGTCAATGCGCGCCTCGACTTCGATCCGATCGATCGCTTCCTTTGGGCCAATCTGCCCTACGCTGTCGATTGGCACGGCGCCGATGGCGACGCGCGCATGCGCCCGCGCGGCTACGTCACCGACTATTTCGCTGAGGAGGCCGCCGCCGCCATCGAAGCCAACCGCAATCGGCCCTTCTTCCTCTATCTGAGCTTCACCGCCGCCCACACGCCACTGCAAGCGACGCGCGAAGACTACGACGCTCTCGCCGCCATCCCCGATCACACGCAGCGCGTTTATGGCGCGATGATCCGCTCGCTCGATCGCGGCGTCGGCCGTGTCATGCAGGCGCTGCGCGACAACGGCATCGACGACAACACCATCGTGATCTTCGTCAGCGACAATGGCGGCGCCTGGTACACTGGCCTCGCCGATATCAACGCGCCGTTCCGCGGCTGGAAGTCGACCTTCTTCGAAGGCGGCATCCGCTCGCCCTACTTCGTGCGCTGGCCAGGCGGGCTTCCGAGCGGCCAACGCATCGCCGGCCCGGCCACCCACATGGACATTTTCGCCACCGCCGCCGCCGCCTCGGGCGCGCCAACGCAACCCCAGAGCGATGGCGTCAATCTGCTGCCCTTCTTGCGTGGCGAAGCACAAGGCGCGCCGAACCAACGCATCTTCTGGCGCTCCGGGCCCTATCGCGCGGTGCGCGACGGCGATTGGAAGCTGCAAGTCAGCGAAACGCCCGACCGCGTTTGGCTCTTCAATCTGGCGCAAGATCCAACGGAACAACACGATCTATCAGCCCAAGAGCCGGAACGTGTCGCGGCCATGCGCGCGATGATCGAAGCTCAGAACGCCAATCTGGCGCGCCCGCTCTGGCCTGCCCTGATCGAAGGCCCGGTCCGGATCGATGTGCCGCTGAACGCACCTTGGACCGAGGACCAAGAATACATCTACTGGTCCAACTGAGATGATCATCGCGCTGATCATCGTGGCGCTGATCGGGGCGCTCATCGTTACGCTGTGGCTGATCGGCGCGCGTGAGCCGGTCTATACGATCACCAAAGGCGAAGAACCGCACTGGTTCATCGCGGTTCGTGGCGAACCCGGCGCGCTCGCCCCCGGTGTGACCGAACGCTGGCGGAGCCGCACCGACTTTACGATGATCGGCGGCGATCCGGACGGCGCCTACTGGCAACATTTCGTCATCGCCACCGGCGGCGATCCGGCATCCCTGCCCCTCGCCCTCGCCTCGGCTGAGGACGCTTACGTCGCCCGCGTGAAGCTCCGCCGTCCGCCGCAGCTGCTGCTCGGCGTGCTGAAAACCCTGATCGCGCTAGGCATTCTGAGCAAGCCCCAGGGCCCCATCGTGCAAGACGCACAAGCGCTCAGCTTCCGCGCCGATGTCATGCCCGGCGCCGCAAACATCGGGCGCTTGTTGGCTCAACCGGCCAGCTACGCGCCGGCAATGGTCAACTTTCTCGGCTATTACGGAGCCGCTCAGTACCGCACCACGCAAGCTGGCGTCTCCGGCCGCGCCGCTTACATGCGCTACGGCCTGGTCGCAATGCGCACGGTCTATCGCACCGGCGGCCACCTGCTCTTTAGCGGCCGCATCCTCTCGGTGCTGCGCGAGGCAAAGGCCGGCCCCAGTGTTGGCCGCTGGGATGATGTCGCCGCAATGCGCTATCCCAATCCGCCAGCGATACTCTCCATGGAACACGCGCCAGATTATCACGCCGCCCTGGACGACCGCGACGCTGGCCTCGAACGCACACTTGTGATCGCGACGACGCCGAGCCGCTGATAAGCTCCCCCCGTCCGCCACGGGGTTAGAGCCAATGCGCGCGATCGCCATTGCGGCAGCTTTTGCTATTGCGCTTTCCGGCGCGGCATTCGCGCAACCCGCCGAAACCGAAGCCGATGATGTTCCCGCTGCAGCGCCGCCCGAGGAAGCGCAAATCCCACAACCGCGAACGCGGCGCATTGCATACGGCACGCACTGGGCGCGTTGCATGGGCCTGGGCGAAACCGATGAACGCGGCGCCATCCTGAGCTGCGGGCGCATTATTGGCGAACGCGTCACGCGCTGGCACACGGCAACAGCGCACTATAATCGCGCCCGCCACTATAACGACCTTGGCGATAGCGCCGCCGCCGAACGCGATCTGGCGATCGCGCTTCGCATGTTCACCGACTCGATCGGCGCCTACCCGCGCGATCCCTACGGCTACATAAATCGCGCCACACTCTTTGAATACATGGAGCGCTACGACGAAGCGCTCGCAGACTATGATCGCGCGATCGCCGCCGACGCGGAGCTCGGCCACCCCAATTATCGTCGTGGCGCCATCTTCTTCAATCAAGGCGACTATGTCCGCGCCACGGCCGAGTACGACGAAGCGTCCCGCAAAGCGCCGGAGCAGCCGTATTATCACGCTGCGCGCTGCGAAGGCCGCGCCGCCTCGGGCGCAGATTGGGAAACAGCCCACGCCGCCTGCGAGGAAGCCATCCGCATCGCGGAGCAAGACGCCTACGTCCACTTCTCCCGCGGCTTTCTCAGATTCCGCCAAGGCGATTACGCTGGCGCACTCGCGGACTTCAACGCCGCCGTCGAACGCAATCCCGACTCCGCGCCCGGCCTCTATGGCCGGGGCGTGACCGCGACGCGGCTTGGCCGCCAAGACGGCCAAGCCGACATCAGTCGCGCGCTGGAGCTCGACGAGGATATCGACGAATTCTACGGCAGCGCCGGCCTGCGGCCCTGATCAAACGGGTCGTGGCCGGTTGCGGTCGCCCGCCATTCGTCGCATTCTCACGAGAGTTGTCTTTGGAGGGTTCCGCCGTGCGTGTGCTTGCCGCCGCTGCCATCTTGACCGCGACCCTGGCCGCGACGCCGGTGTTCGCGCAGGCCGGTCCCGGCATGTCCGATCCACCGTCCGGCACGGCAGGCAATCTGAGCCAACTCAGCCCGACTTACCGTTACTGGCAATCTTGCTTATCCGGCGACGCGCAAACCGCCGTGCGGGCCTGCGGCCGGGTCATTGGCGCGCGCGTGTCGCGCATGCACACCGCCACCGCCCACTACTTCCGCTCGATCGCCCTTGAATCGCTCGGCGAGGAAGAGCGCGCCTTACGCGACCTGCGCCGCGCCTACTTCACCTTCGGTGATCTCGTGTTTGAGAACGAGAACAACGCCGTTGCGCGCTACGGCCGCGGTCTCAGCCTTCAACGCATGGGTCACCAGGAAGAAGCCGAGCAAGAGATGACCCGCGCCACGGCCAATTCTGAAGGTCATGCCAGCAACTTCTTCGAAATCAGCGGCTGATTAGCGAACCGCGTCCGTCCCGTTTCGCTTGCCCGTTCTAATATTTCATATATAAACTAACTCATGCGTATCGCCTGCGTCGGCGGCGGCCCGGCCGCCTTGGTCTTCGCTATCTCGATGAAGCTGCGCGATCCGCGGCACGACATCGTCGTGTTCGAGCGCAACGATCCCGGCGACAC
>CAYUOC010000174.1:0-7994 GCA_964446305.1 uncultured Terricaulis sp.
TTCGACCCGCTTCCTGTCTCTGTTTTTTATGTGCGGGGTGGCGGACAGAGAGGCCCCGCGAGGTGCTATGGCCCGGTAGCGTGTGATATCGCCCTCGCCGCTCAAGTAAAGGTTGGTTTCGGCGACGGGCGATAATGCGCTATCGCCCGGTATCGCATGCGCGCGCGTGAAGTTGGCTCCGTTGCGTGGATAGGCATGGGGTAGCGGTCACCGGCGATCGAGTGACTGGCTCGCGCGCAACACTGCCCCCTGGTGAACAAGAGCCGATGTCGCCGAATTGCGTCGGCGAACATGTCGCAGGCAACGAGCGTGAGGTGCATTCCAGACACTGCACGCGAACGCTAACACGTCAGCGAGATCCCAGAAGCTGGCGTAGACTTGGCCACAGCGAGAAACCAATATCCAAGAATTTCGGGGGTCGCCTTAGTGCGCGTGTCCAGCCCCGCGGCGCACGGGAAAAACTAGCTCCACTTGACCACGCTCACGAAAAGTAAGTGTGACAGGGACGTTCTCGCCCTCAACAAAAGGCGCATCGATCTCCTCGAACATCAAGTGGTAGCTGCCGGCTGTCAGATCGAGGCGCTCGCCAGGCGCAATTGGTATCTCTTCGAGCGCGCGCATGCGCATGACGCCTCCGTCCATGTTCATCTCGTGCAAGCTCACGCGCGCCGCACGCGGGCTGGATACGCTGATCAAGCTGTCTTCGACATCTTGTCGATTGACGATCGACAAATAACCTCCCCCGGTATCAACGCCCCTCGGTGTCGCCGCAGCCCACGGATCAATAATCTCGATCGGCCCGCTGACGGCGATCGTCTCGGCAGGCGCAATCGCTGCTTCGTGGGGTGATGCGAACGTCGTAAGTGAGGCAGTCGCCGCCACGATACAGGCGACCAAAGACAATTCTCCGGCAATCGATCGGCGCAGAGCCGGCTGCGCTGTCAGGCGTCGCTCAAGGCCCGGCATCAGTAAGAACTTGTTGAGCGCGGCAACAGCCAGCAGCGCACACGCAAACCCGATCTTCAGCGCCAAGCCGCGATCGTAATCGCGCGAGAAGTCGAATTTGAACTGAAGTAGGAACGCAGCCGCGACAATGCCAGCGGCCACAAGGGCGCCAACAATCCAAAGCGCTTGACTAGAAAAGCGTCGCACCAATTCGGCGAACGTCGCGGCCTCCTCCGTCTTACTCGCGCGCAGCAATATCCAAAGGCCGCCAACCCACCAGGCGGCTGCAGCCACATGGATGGCCATCACGATGGCAAGTGGTGCGTTGCGGGCCGCCGCGTGACCGGAGATCGCAAACGCCGAAACTATCAGCAGCGCAGCGACCGCGCCGGAGATCGGCGGCGCGTCAGAGGCGAGCCAGGCGCCGCCGACGAAGAGACACGCGAGCGTCAATCCCAGCGGCGACAAGAAGACCGCCGCCAATGTCGTGATATCCCAATAATTCCCGAGCCGCACCACCAGCAGGATTGCGCTGACGACGGCTGCAATCGCCAGTACCACGCCCGCCCATCGTGCGATCGATCGCACCCGGTGACGCGCAACCGCCGAGGAGAGCGATGCGCGCGCAAGTGCGCTACCCGCACCGCTCAGCGCGGCGCCATAGAGAACGGCCTTAGTGATTGCAGCAAGGATTTCGAGCATCACTGCGCCGGTGGGCGGATCACGATGATGATTGAGCCTTGAACGGGATGCCCGTCACGCGAAAGCGCCCGCCACACAATCTCGTTGCGGCCTGGCGCGAGTTCAGGCGCGGCCACCGTGAACGTCGTAGCGCTGCCAGCAGGCGTGAACTCAACACGCCGATCACCAGATGCGGTCGTTACGGATACTGCCGTGAGTCGCGTCGGCTCTCCGAATGAGAGCGTTACTTGATCCGGCGATTCAGCCAACACGCTGCCGCTTGCCGGCGAGGCGCGCTCCAAAGTCGTGTGGGCGCTAGCGGGTGACGCTGACAATGCGAACGCCGCCAGCAACGCGCCTAGAACTCGCTTCATTGCCGTCTCTCCTCTTGCGCCCATGGGTCAGAATAGCGTGGGTCGTGCAAAAATTGTTCGTCCGTCAGCGCCTGCAGGAACGCGATGAGGTCGGCGCGCTCCTGCGTACTCACCTCAAACCCGGGCACGAACGAACTCTTCAGCGGATTGTCGCGACCCACGCCAGCGTACGGGCCGCCATGGATTGTGCGCCCGCCCGCCGCATAGTGGTCCAGCACTTCATCGAGCGTCGCCACTGATCCATCATGCATGTAGGGCGCGGTGACAGCGACATTGCGCAGGCTCGGCGCACGAAAGCGGCCCATGTCTTCTGGCCTGCCCGTGATCTCGGCGATGCCTGTATCGTCAGGCGGATACGCGCCGCGACCGTCAATGTTGTAGAGCCCAGTATTGTGAAAGGCGATTTCGCCCAGCCGGTTGCGCTCATGCAGCACCGTATCAGAGAAGTGCAGTCCATTGTGGCAGTGGTGGCACTCCAGTCGCTCGCTGAAGAATAGCGCCTCACCACGAATGACGGCGTCCGACACTGCGTTGACGTCGCCTTCGTAGCGATAGCGATCGTAAGGTGAGCGCACCGATACGATCGTACGCTGAAATGCGCCAAGAGCGCGCGTGATCGTCGCCAGCGAAATCTCACCGCGCACCTCGGGAAACGCTTCTCTGAACAAGCGCCGATAGATGCGCTCAGCTTGCAGCCGCTCACGCACCTCATCGTCCATGCCCGCAAGGCCAAGCTCAACCGGCTCCTGCCCTGTCAAAGGCACGAGTGCTTGCTGCTCAAGCGAATGCATCAGCGGGTTCGCCCAGGTGAGCACCGGCTGATAGCCCGCGTTCGCCAGCGACATGGAATTGCGGTGCGTACGCTGACCTGTCACGCCAGGAGACGTCGCGCGCCCGTCAGTGAACGCAAGCTCCTGCCGATGGCAGCTCGCGCAAGACATAGACCCATCACGCGACAAGCGCGCGTCATAGAAGAGCCGCCTGCCTAACTCGACTTTGGCAGGCGTCGTCGGATTGCCTTGAGGTTCCAAAGGCGCAGGCGCCCACTCGGGCAAGCCAAAATCGTAGCGGCTCTGCACAAAGTTGCCGAGGTTGCGCAACTCGCCGACGGCTGCCAATCCCATCAGGAATGGGACAGCAGCGAGCGCGGCGAGTGCGTTTCCCCAGTTCACGTTCAATGCGCTTCAGCAACGCGGACGAAGCGCTGACCGTGCGAAGGCTGCCCGCGGAAGCTCAACCCAAAGCGATCCATAACTGGCACGCAATCGTCATCGCCCGCGCCGGACATGCAGCCCGAGACACTTCCTGGCGCATTCCCGGTGATGTCGCTTCCCGCCACCAACGCGGCGAGATCGAGCACAACAATCTGATGCGCCAGATCGAAAGCATCGAGCCGGTACGACGGCCGGTTAGACGTTGCACACGGCTGCTCGGGCGGCGTCGTCATTGGGCCTTCACCACAATCGACGCTGCCGAGGTGAATGGAAAATCCGCTGGCGGCGTGGCCCATGTTTGATCCGCCGTGCTCGCGACCCGTTTCGAGATCAATCGTCGTGAACTTGTAGCCATAACGCCATGGCCAAGTGAGCGCGGAGAAGTTGAGCGGCGGCGACGCGATCGTCGTATCCTGGTGATTGAGCTCAACCGGAACGCCAATGTCGAAGACGAGACCAACATAGTCGCCTGCCGGCGCTCTGCCCCGCACGACCGTGTTGGTTGCCGAGTTGCCGTTGCAGTTTCCGGTCGCATTCTCAAAATCGAGCAGCGCGACGCGATTACTCTGGAAAACGCCATCAGACGTCAGCTGCAGCGGCGCTTCAGCGCCGTCTCGGCGGATGAGCCGGAAGTTCGACACATAGATCCGGAAATCCTGCAACATCACCGACGCATTGGTGCTGCCGAGCCCCGAATAGGACTGGCCGCAGCGCAAGCTCTGCTCCCCCGCCCGCGCGTCGAAGCGGATGGCGAAATCTTGTTGCGCCACGGACGGCGGTATCGAAGCGCATGCGCTCGCAAGCAGAAACGCGGCGAGCGCAGCGAATTGGCTTTTCATAACAACTCTCCCTGATACTCGTTCAGCTTCATCCCGCCGAAACGGCGATCTCGCGCGCCACATCGCGCACCTGCCCTGGAAATGGCGCCACCATGGCCTGGATCATGGCGCGGACATGGATGGGCGCGGTGTGTACCGAACCAGCGTTAAATGGCGGATGCGGATCGTATTCGCACATGAGCTGCACGCCCTCCGCGTAGGTGCGGTCGCGCATCTCGGCCAACATCTGCAAACCGAAGTCCAAACCTGCGGTGACACCGCCGCCAGTGATGCGGTTGCGATCTTTCACAACACGGGCGTCAACGGGCGTTGCGCCAAACTCTGTCAGCGCTTCGCGCGCTGCCCAGTGAGACGTTGCCTGGTAGCCACGCAACAGACCCGCGGCACCCAAAATAAGCGATCCAGTGCAGACCGACGTCACATAGGTCGCCCGCGAGCCCCTATCGGCGACAAACGCGCGCGTTTCATCATCTCGCATCGCCGCCAGCGTTCCGTCCGTGCCGCCAGGCACGAACAGCACCGAGATGTTCGCGGGCACTTCATCAAACGTCGCCGTTGGAACGATCGTGACGCCGGTATCGCTCGTGATCGGATCACGGGTTTTCGCGACCAAATGCACTGTCGCACCCATCAGTGCCGAGAACATGTATTGCGGCCCGATGAGATCGAGGATCGTCATGCGCGGGTAGCAAAGCATAACAATCTGGTTGTCCTGCGTCCAAGACGCCGGCATGTCGCTCATGTCGTGCACGACAGGCCCGTCAGGCGTATCTCCGACGCCTGACGATGCTTGAGATTGCCCGCGCGAACAAGCCGACGCCGCAATGGGCGTCAGCATGGCTGCAAGAAGCGCGGCGCGACGGCTGAAGTCGGTCATCTACCCCTCCCTCAGAACGACGTGCGCAGCGTGACGAACGCTGAACGAGGCTGCGTGGGGATCACATAAGCGCCGCCGAAATATTGGAACGGTTCGAAGCCGTCGTCGTCGAAGAGGTTGACGACCGAGAGCGAAAGCGATGCCGGGCCAAAATCGTACGAGGCTTGGGCGTCCGCAGTGATCATCCCGTCGATCGAGAGCGTGTTCGGCAGCGTCAGCTCACGCTCTGACACGTAAGTCACCCCGCCGCCGATCTCGAGGTTTTCTAGCGCGCCCTCAAACCGATAGCGCGCCGCCAGACGTCCCGATTGTTGCGGCACAGCGCGCAGGCGGTCGCCCACGGGCAACACGGTGTCCTCAGTCACCTCTGCATCGGTGTAGGTGTAGTTGAAGAGGATCGAGAGAGCCGCGCTTGGCTCATAGACGAGATCAAGTTCCACGCCACGTGCACGTTGTTCGCCGGTCTGAACGTAGGCGAACGGAATGATCGGGTCCGGCGTCAAGACATTTTGACGCGCGATCTGGAAGAACGAGATGGTGCCCGTCAGCCCTTCAATCGGCGATGCGAACTTTACGCCCGCTTCGTATGATTGTGACGTTTCAGGCTCCGGCGCAGAGAGGCCATAGAAGCCGGCGCCAACGACACCTTGGAAGCCCTCGCCGTAGCCAGCGAACAACGACACGCCGTCCGAGACCTCATACGTCAGTCCAACGCGCGGCGTGATTTCTTCATCAGTGCGATCGGTAACGTAATCAAAGAACCCATCATTGATGACGCTGTGAATGTCCAGGCGCGTCCAGCGCAGGCCAACCGTTACATCGAGCCGGTCGCCAATGCCGATTTGATCCTGCACGAACACCGCCGATGTCTTCAGCCGGTCGTTTTGATCAAAGAAAAGCGGCGGGACGGGGCCGAATGGCGCAGTGGGATTTGCAGCAGCATAGTCCAGCACCGCCCACGCGGGGTTGAAGTACATGGCGCCGAAATAGTCCGTATCGTCGTAGTCAGCGCCGACCAGCAGCTGATGCGTCACGGAACCTCTGCCAAAGCGCGCGACAAGGCTCGCGGTTGCGTAGGTCTTCACGCTATCGGAAGGCAGATAGCCGTTGCCGAAATTGTAGGTCGTGCCAGCGATCTGGCCGTACGGGAACGACGCCCACTCTTCGAACGAGCCCTCATAGCGGCTCACCGCGACATTGGCTTCGAGCTGATCCGAGAAGCTGTGTGTCAAAAACGCGCTGATCTGTCGGTTTTCGATCTCGGTCGGCGGCGCGTCACTGGCGCCCGCGTATTGGTTGCGGTCAAACGACGCGATCGTCTCATACGGCACGCCTGCATATTCCTGCTGCTCCAAGTGATTGAAGCGGCCACGAATGACGAGGCGCGTGGCCGGCGAGATTTCCCACGCGAGCGTCGGAAAGATCGCATAGCGTTCGCTGTCGATGAAATCGATGAAGCTATCCGCCTGCTCCGCCATGCCGTTGATGCGAAACGCGACGTTCTCGCCCAGCGGAATGTTCAAGTCGGCGTCGAAGCCTAACGTGTTGAAGCTGCCGGTGCGCAGCCCGACCGAACCACTGAATTCGGCGCCCGGATCGCGCGATACGACATTGATCAGCCCCGAGAGCGGCGCACCCGAACCACCGCCATAGAGCGTGCTCGTCGGGCCCTTCGCCACCTCAATGCGCTCGACATTGATCAACGTTGCCGCATCGCCGACGCCAGCCGGAAGCTGATAGGTCGGAATGCCGTCATAGTAGTAATTGACGCCAAAGCCGCGAACGAGCGTTGGCATCAGCACTGTCTGCAGCGTGCTCGTCGGCGTCACGCCGGACACGTTCACGAGCGCGCCGGTTAACGTCTGCTGATCCTGCTCCTCGATCAGCGTGCGCGTCAGCGTCTGGATCGACTGCGGGATCTCTTCTACCGGCGTGTCAGTGCGCGTCGCCGTCGAAGCATTCGGAGCCGCCAGGCTCGGCCGCTGGCCTACGACAATAATCGGCTCATTTGCCCAAGAATCGCGCTGTTCGGATTCCTGAGCCATCGCAAGCGACGGCGCCAAGCAAAGGGCGGCAGTGAGGAGGAAGCGGGCTTTCATTTGTGATGTCTTTCGTAGGGTTCATTGCGCAGCGCTTTCAGCGCATGCGGACTTGCTCGATTGCATGTGAGTTTGATGGACCAAGCCTCTTCGGCATCGGTCGCGGGTCCAGATCGCGGCTGTTCGTTGAAACGCTATCCGACGTGCAAACGTCGGGCTGCGCGCACCGAATGATTCGCGGCTAGAGCAATCTCAAGCTGAAAGTGGAGGACCAGTCGCCCACGGCGGCGGTGCAGCAAGGCCGCGTCCGGGCGCTATCGCCGCGACTTGGTAGTGCGCCGTCGATTCACGGGCCAATGGCGCGGGCGTCTCAAAGAAAGCTACGGACGTCGCAAAGTGCGCAGCGGCAGCAAACACGCACGGCGCGTTCTGATCAGAACCATCCTGCCGCTGCGGCGTCTGGCCTTTGCTGAGATCGAGCACCGCCTCGTGCCCGGAGCAAAGATAGATCGCTACCTGCTGCGACGGGCCGACAGACCCGACCATGTAGCCTGCGGGCACGAACGCTCGCACAGCGATGGCGATGAACGCCAGCACCGCAAGCACCTGGGCAAACCCGGTGTATCCGTGTCGCAACCCCCGCAACATAATGAACAAGGATGCGCTGACCCCGCTGCAACGGCCAGTGCACTAGTGTCGCGGGGGAATTGGTCTGAGAATCCTTTGCGCGCTTTCCGCGTCTGTTTTCGAACTGATCGAATGCCCACGCCGCGTAGCGGTGTCGCCACCCGGCAAGCGCCCTGATTTAGCGAGGCTGAGGGCCCGCCGCGCTCGCTCACCGGGCGGCACGCGCCTACCCCGGCCACTTTCGGGCGCGCAAGCGTGGGTAAAGTCGTGGGTACGCCCAAAACGGCCAACGAAATTTGCGCGATTTTCGCTAATTTAGCTGGGTTTTCGAGGCCAGAAATTCGGCGGACAGAGAGGGATTCGAACCCTCGATAGGCTTGCACCTATACACGCGTTCC
>CAYUOC010000175.1:0-7961 GCA_964446305.1 uncultured Terricaulis sp.
CGATGCCGCAAACGCGCGAGCACATCCTGCTCGCCCGTCAGGTCGGCGTTCCGGCGCTGGTCGTGTTCATGAACAAGGTCGACATGGTCGACGACGCCGAACTCCTCGACCTGGTCGAAATGGAAGTTCGCGAACTTCTTTCGTCGTACCAGTTCCCGGGCGACGAAATCCCGATCGTGAAGGGCTCGGCCCTCGCGGCGGTTGAAGGCCGCGACCCGCCGATCGGCGAAGACGCGATCATGAGCCTCATGACCGCCGTCGACACCTACATCCCGCAACCGGCGCGTCCGCTGGACATGCCGTTCCTGATGCCGGTCGAAGACGTGTTTTCGATCTCGGGCCGCGGCACGGTCGTCACGGGCCGCGTCGAAAAGGGCATCGTGAAGGTTGGCGACGAAATCGAAATCATCGGTATCCGTCCGACTGTGAAGTCGACCTGCACGGGCGTCGAAATGTTCCGCAAGCTGCTCGACCAGGGCCAAGCCGGCGACAACATCGGCGCGCTGCTCCGTGGTATCGATCGCGAAGGCGTTGAGCGGGGCCAAGTTCTCGCGAAGCCGGGCTCGATCACCCCGCACAAGAAGTTCGAAGCCGAAGTGTACGTTCTGACGAAGGAAGAAGGCGGCCGTCACACGCCGTTCTTCACGAACTATCGTCCGCAATTCTACTTCCGCACGACCGACGTGACCGGCATCGTTCAACTGCCGGAAGGCGTCGAAATGGTTATGCCGGGCGACAACATCAAAATGACGGTTGAGCTGATCAACCCGATCGCCATGGACCAAGGTCTCCGCTTCGCCATCCGCGAAGGCGGCCGCACCGTCGGTTCGGGCGTCGTGGCGAAGGTCCTCGAATAGTCTGAACGCTTAGGCGACAAGACGAAGGCCCCGGAGAGCGATCTCCGGGGTCTTTTCGTTTGGCGCTCTCGCGATGTGACGTTTGTGGTATCGAGGGACGTCGCATGGGGCCGCGTTTCAGATATTTGCATCCGCCAGCGGGGTTGGGCGCATCTTAGGGGCAAGCGAGCCAGCCCGTCAGGGCGTGAGGGAGGCGTTTGGATGGAACGGTTTGTGTTTGTGGCGGCGATCGCCTTCGCAATCATTTTCGGCGTGTTCGCAGCGTTCGGCGGCCCAAACTGGGTCCATATGGAGTGGGATGACGAGGAGGGCGGCCACGGCATTGCCCCGGTCGTTTCCACCAGCCCTGGCTCCATGGCCGCTGCTAGCTTCGAGGGCGGTGAACTCCGCATTCGCAACATCGCGGCTTACGTCACCATCACGCCCGAGGACCGGGCGGACTTCTCGATCGAAATTGACAATCAGGCCGGCCAATTGCCGATGCCGACTGTGGCCGCGGAGAACGGCCGCGTGCTGATCGATGGCCAATTGCGAGGCCGAGTCCGTGGCTGCGGCGAAGATGGCAGCGCCACGGTGCGCGGCTACGGCGATGGTGAATTGGGAGCGGCCGAGCTGCCCCGGATCACGATCCGCGCCCCCCGCGGCCTCGATCTCGACCGCAGCGGCGCGGGCACGACCGAAATTGGCGCCACGCAATCGCTGGAGCTTGAAGTCAGTGGCTGCAGCACGACAATCGCTGGAGATGTGGCGGGCGCCCTGACCATGGACATCGCCGGGTCCGGCAACGTGAATGTGGGCGCCGCGCAAAGCTTGGACGCCGACATCGCCGGTTCGGCCGATGTGGTGACCGGCGCAATCGCTAGCGGCGCCACCATCGACATCGCCGGCTCGGGAACCGTTACGATGGCCTCGCTGACCGGCGAGCTGAATTCCGACGGCGCGGGTTCGGGCAGCGTCACCGTTCAAGGCGGCGCTATCACCCTGGCCAGCATCGATCTGGCCGGCTCGGGCGACGTCTCGATCGCGGCCACCGTGCAGGATCTTAATGTCTCGATCGTGGGTTCGGGCGGGGTCGACGTCACCGCCCCGGTCGGCAATATCGACGCGGAAATCGCCGGTTCGGGCAGCATCTCGGCCCCATCCGTTACGGGCTCCATCCGCCAGGAAGTCTGGGGCTCGGGCGAGGTAACAGTAGGCCAATAGGACGACCCGGCGACCGCCCCTTGCGCTTTGGCGCGGGGCGGGCGCCAGGGAGAGCGTTTCCGTCCTACAAGGGGAGCTGAGCGGCAGTTGAGACATGCGCGAAACGCGCCTTGACGCCCCGGTTTCACCTCTGTAGGACACGCCCCTTCGAGCCGGCCGTAAGCTTATGCTTAGACGCGGTTCGCAAGCTACGCGGCAGCTTCCCAGAAGGTCCCGAGGGGACAAGCGGGGTCGAGCGCGCGGGGTCGAAGGCCCCGCAAGAGCAGCGTTTTTTGCGATCCACTCTTTCAAAGCGCCGTCCTGCTCGGGGCGGCGTTTTTCTCGTCGGCGAGCTTCAAAAGAAGCGCGTCGCCGAATTTTGCGTTCAGCGGTGCAAGTCGCGGCGCAGGTGAATTTGGGAAGACTTTGCGATGATGCAGCAAAACATCCGGATCAGGCTCAAGGCCTTTGATCACCGCACGCTTGATCTGTCGGCGAAGGAAATCGTGTCGACGGCTAAGCGCACGGGCGCGACGGTCATCGGCCCGGTGCCGCTGCCGACGCGCATCGAGAAGTTCACCGTCAACCGCTCGCCGCACGTTGATAAGAAGAGCCGCGAGCAGTTCGAAATTCGCACGTTCAAGCGCGTGCTCGATATCGTTCAACCGACGCCGCAAACGGTCGATGCGCTGATGAAGCTCGATCTGTCGGCTGGCGTCGATGTTCAAATCCAAGTGCTGGGTTGATCGCGATGAGCAATGAACAATCCCGTCGCACTGGCGTGATCGCCAAGAAGGTCGGCATGATGCGTGTCTTCGGTGAAGACAACGCGCACATTCCGGTCACTGTGCTTGATCTCGCTGGCTGCCAAGTCGTTGGCCGCCGCACTGTCAACGCCGAGGAGTACAAGAACTCCGAAGGCCAAGCGGTTGCGCTGAAGCCGAAAAAGTCGCGCAAGAACGAGAAGGGCGCGGCGCCCGCGCGTGAAGCGAAGGGCGATGGCTACAACGCCGTGCAACTCGCCGCCGGCGCGACGAAGGCGAAGAACAAGACCGCCGCCGAGCGTGGTCAGTTCGCCCGCGCCAAGGTCGAGCCGAAGGCGATCGTTCGCGAATTCCGCGTCAGCGAAGACAACTTGCTGCCGGTCGGCGCGGTGATCTCGGCTGAACACTTCGTCCCGGGCCAAAAGGTCGATGTCGCCGGCATCAGCATCGGCAAGGGCTTTGCCGGCGCCATGAAGCGCTGGAACTTCGGCGGTCTGCGCGCCACGCACGGCGTCTCGGTCTCGCACCGCTCGCACGGCTCGACCGGTCAGCGCCAAGATCCGGGTAAAGTTTTCAAGGGCAAGAAGATGGCCGGTCACCTGGGTGACGAGCGCGTCTCTGTTCAAAATCTGCAAATCGTCCGCGTCGATGCCGAGCGCGGACTTTTGTTTGTCCGTGGCGCAGTGCCCGGCGCCGAAGGCGGCTGGGTTGAAGTGCGCGATGCAGCGAAGGTCGCTCTTCCGAAGGAAGCGCCGAAACCCGCTGGCATCCGCCAAGCGCAAGCCGCGGCTGAGTGAGGGCGGACATGAAACTCGACGTTCAAACACTCGATGGCAAGAAGGGCGGCTCTGTCGATCTCGACGAGACGATCTTCGGGATCAAGGAAGTCCGCAAAGACATCCTGCATCGCATGGTGAAGTACCAACTCGCCAAGCGCCGTGCAGGCACGCACAAGACTCAATCGCGCGGCGAAGTCTCGCGCTCGCACTCTAAGCTCTACAAGCA
This sequence comes from uncultured Terricaulis sp., assembly GCA_964446305.1. Taxonomy (GTDB): domain Bacteria; phylum Pseudomonadota; class Alphaproteobacteria; order Caulobacterales; family Aquidulcibacteraceae; genus Vitreimonas. Next base: position 3,809 of record CAYUOC010000175.1, read on the forward strand.
AAAGGGTACGGGCCAGGCGCGTCACGGCGCGGCGAACGCTCCGATTTTCCGCGGCGGTGGTCATGCACATAATCGTCTGCCGCGCGACTACTCGCACGACCTGACGAAGAAATTCCGTGCGCTCGCTCTGCGCCACGCTCTGTCGGCCCGCGCCAACGCCGGCGACATCATCGTGATCGACGCGCTGACGGTGAAGGACGGCAAGACGGCTGCGCTGCAGAAGTCGCTGACCAACCTGAAGCTCGACAAAGTGCTCTTCATCGCCGGCGATAAGGTCGACGTAAGCGTTGCGCGCGCCGCTCGCAATCTGGCGCATGTCGACATTCTGCCGAACGCCGGCCTCAACGTTTATGACGTTCTCCGCGCCGGCAAAGTGGTGCTGACGCAGGATGCCGTGAACGCCATCCACGAGCGCTTCAAGGGCAAGGCCGGCGAAGCCAAGGCCGCGCCGAAGAAGCGCGCTGCTCCGAAGAAGAAGACTGAAGAAGGGGCCGCGGCATGAGCGCGCTCAAGAACAAACACTACGACACCATCCTCGCGCCGGTGATCACGGAAAAGGCCACCCTGCTTTCCGAGCAGAACAAGGTTGTCTTCCGCGTTCCGCTCACGGCGACGAAGACGGACATCAAGGAAGCTGTTGAAGCTCTTTTCAAAGTCAAAGTGGGCGCGGTGAACACCATCGTCCGCAAAGGCAAGACGAAGAACTTCCGCGGCACGCCGGGCAAGCGCTCCGACCACAAGAACGCGGTCGTGACCCTGCTCGACGGTTACTCAATCGACGTGACGACGGGGCTCTAAGATGGCGTTGAAGACTTTCCGCCCGACCTCGCCTGGCCGCCGTCAGCTCGTGATCGTTGATCGCAGCGAGCTGCACAAAGGCAAGCCGGTGAAGGCGCTGACCGAAGGCCTGACGAAGTCGGGCGGTCGCAACAATGTCGGCCGCGTGACTGCGTTCCGCACTGGTGGCGGCCACAAGCGCACATATCGCAAGATCGACTTCAAGCGCCGCAAGTGGGGCGTTGAAGCGAAGGTCGAGCGGCTTGAGTACGATCCGAACCGCACCGCCTGGATTGCGCTGATCAAGTACACAGATGGCGAAGTTGCCTACATCATCGCGCCGCAACGTTTGAAGGTCGGTGACACGGTCATCGCCAACGAGCGCGTCGACGTGAAGCCAGGCAATGCGATGCCGCTGAAGTCGATCCCGGTCGGCACCATCGTGCACAACATCGAACTGAAGCCGCTGAAGGGCGCCCAGATGGCGCGCTCGGCCGGCACCTACGCGCAAGTCGTTGGCCGTGACTCTGGCTTTGCCCAGCTCCGCATGGCCTCGGGTGAAGTGCGTATGGTTCAAGACGTCTGCATGGCCACGATCGGCGCCGTGTCGAACCCCGACAACATGAACGAAGTCTGGGGCAAGGCTGGTCGCACGAAGTGGTTGGGCCGCAAGCCCAGCGTGCGCGGCGTCGCGATGAACCCCGTCGATCACCCCCACGGCGGTGGTGAAGGCAAGACCTCAGGCGGCCGTCACCCGGTTACGCCCTGGGGCAAGAAAACCCGCGGTCCCAAGACCCGCAAAACCAAGCCGTCGGATCGTCTGATCATCCGTCGTCGTCACTCGAAGAAAGTGAGCTAAGCGAATGCCGCGTTCTGTTTGGAAAGGCCCGTTCGTTGACGGCTATCTGCTCCAGAAGGCCGAGAAGGCCGCTGGCGGCGGTCGTCGTGAGCAGATCAAGACGTGGTCGCGCCGCTCCACCATCATGCCGCAATTCGTCGGCCTCACCTTCCAAGTTCACAACGGCAAGCAATTCACGCCGGTGCTCGTGAGCGAGGACATGGTCGGTCACAAGCTCGGCGAGTTCGCGCCCACGCGGAACTATTTCGGCCACGGCGCCGACAAGAAGGCGAAGAGGAAGTAAGCCATGATCGCCGCCTCAGAAAAGCAGCGCACGCCGGACGGCAAGAATCGCCGCCGCGAAGCTTCGAACGAATCGAAGGCGATCCTGCGCACGCTCCGCATCAGCCCGCAAAAGCTGAACCTAGTCGCTCAGTCGATCCGTGGTCTCTCGGCCGAGAAGGCCGTGAACGAGCTGCGCTTCAGCCAGAAGCGCATCGCCAAGGACGTGCTGAAGTGCCTGAAGTCGGCGATCGACAACGCCGAGAACAATCACAGCCTCGATGTCGACAGCCTCGTCGTCGCGCAAGCGCACGTCGGCAAGAACATCACCATGAAGCGCATGCACACGCGCGCTCGTGGCCGCGGCGTTCGTATCGAGAAAATGTTCTCTCAACTCACCATCGTGCTGCGCGATACCTCGAAGCAGCCCGAAAAAGCTGAGGCCGCCTAATGGGTCAGAAAGTCAATCCGATCGGTCTGCGCCTGGGCGTGAACCGCACATGGGATTCGCGTTGGTATGCCAACACGAAGGACTATGCGCGTCTCCTCCACGAAGACATCAAGATCCGCGCGTTCCTGCGCGAGAAGCTGGCTGCCGCCGGCATCTCGAAGATCATCATTGAGCGTCCGCTGAAGAAGTGCCGCGTCACGGTTCACACCGCAAAGCCTGGCGTTGTCATCGGCAAGAAGGGCGCTGACATCGAAAAGCTCCGCAAGGAGCTCAGCAAGATGGCGCCGGGCGCCGAGGTTCACCTGAACCTCGTCGAAGTCCGCAAGCCGGAAACCGATGCGATGCTGGTCGCTGAAGGCGTTGCTCAACAACTCGAGCGCCGTGTTGCGTTCCGCCGCGCCATGAAGCGCGCGATGCAATCGGCCATGCGCCTCGGCGCGCAAGGCATTCGTATTAACGTGTCGGGCCGTCTCGGCGGTGCGGAAATCGCGCGTATGGAATGGTACCGTGAAGGGCGTGTGCCGTTGCATACCCTGCGCGGTGACGTGGATTACGGTGTTGCGGAAGCGAAAACAGCATACGGCATCATCGGCATTAAAGTATGGGTGTTTAAAGGTGAGATCCTCGGTAAGCAGAGCCAGCAGACGAAGATTGCCAGTGAGCAGCCGGGCACTGAGGCATTTGCCGGATAATAACTGAAAGATTCGAGAAGAATTATGCTTAGCCCAAAGAAAACAAAGTACCGCAAAACCCATAAAGGCCGCATTCACGGGAATGCGAAAGGCGGCTATACGCTGAATTTTGGTGAATATGGCCTGAAGGCCATGGAGCCGGAACGCATCACCGCGCGGCAAATTGAAGCCTCGCGACGTGCAATCTCCCGCTATGTGAAGCGCGTTGGCCGCTTGTGGATTCGCGTGTTCCCCGATGTACCGGTAACCGCAAAGCCGGCGGAAGTGCGCATGGGCAGCGGTAAGGGTTCTGTAGAGTACTGGGCTGCGCGCGTGAAGCCGGGGCGTATCCTGTTTGAAATCGATGGCGTGCCGGAGAATGTTGCCCGTGAAGCGTTTGAGCGGGCATCCGCCAAATTGCCGATTAAAACGAAATTCGTCGCCCGCGTAGCGGAAGGAGAATAGCCATGAAAACCCAGGAACTCAAAGGCAAGAGCAGAGAAGAGCTGATGGGGATGGTCCGTGACCTGAAAAAGGAGCAGTTCAACCTGCGTTTTCAGGCCGCAACGGGCGAATTGACCAATATGAGCAGGTTCTGTGAAGTACGCCGCACAATTGCGCGCATCTTTACCCTGCTGAACCAGAATAAGAAAGGGTAAGCCATGCCGAAGCGCGTGCTGCAAGGTGTTGTGGTGAGCGATAAGAGCGAGAAGACCGTCATCGTGCGTGTCGATCGCCGCGTTGCCCATCCAATTTATAAAAAGACTATTCGCCGCTCGAAGAAGTATGCGGCGCACGATGAAGAAAGCCGCTTTAAAACCGGCGATGTCGTACGGATTATCGAATCCAAGCCCATGTCGCGCACGAAGCGCTGGGCTGTCATGTATAACGATGCCGCATCCGGCCAGGCAGCGCAGGGGTAAGGATTAGTCATGATTCAGATGCAGAGTAATTTAGATGTAGCTGACAACACTGGCGCGCGCCGTGTGCAGTGCATCAAAGTGATTGGTGGCTCGCGTCGCCGTTATGCGGGTCTTGGCGACGTAATCGTCGTGTCGGTCAAGGAAGCATTGCCTACTGCGAAGGTCAAAAAAGGTGAGGTTGCTAAGGCTGTCATCGTGCGCACGAGACGTG
>CAYUOC010000176.1:0-7799 GCA_964446305.1 uncultured Terricaulis sp.
TCGGCCAATGCGAGCAAGGTTTGGCGCAACAGCGGCGCCGCACCCAGCCGCAGCGCCTCGCGGCAGGCGCGCAGCAAGGTGGCCTTCGCCTCAAGCAAGACGCCTGCTTTTGTGTCTATGCGCCCTAGCTCCAGAAAGGCCATCAGCTTGCCGCGTAAGTCTCCCGCGGTGTCGGCAATCGCAGCCGCCTCGATGAGACGCAGGCGGGCGGATGGGTAGTGCTCCTGGCGCGTGAGTAAACCCGCCTGACGCAAAAGCGCCCGGCACATTTGTTGAGCAGAGGCCGGTTGTGCGGCGAGCGCGTCGTTGAGAACCGCATCGGCATGATCGGCGCGACCTTCGAGCAGCGCCAAGTCCGCCATGGCCAAACGCGCCGGTTGCAGGAGCTCGTGAAGGCCTACGGCTTGAACGGCGCGGTGCGCGCGTTCAAGATCATCATGCGCGGCGCGGCTGTCTGCAAGCGCAATGGCAAGCATGGCGAGCGCAAGGTGCGTGTAAGCGAGGCCACGGAGGTCGGATGCTTCTTCTCGCCATGCACGCGCGCGCTCGTAAGCGGCGCGCGCTGCCTCGTAATTGCCTTCGATATGCTCAACATTGCCAAGCGCCTGTGCGGCGTGAGCGAGCGAAAGCGGCTCGCGGGCCTGCGTTAGGACCGCACCAACCAAAGAACGTCCCTCGGCAAGCGCGCCCAATTGCACCAAGCTGTTGGCTTTGAACGCCATCGAACGGACGCTCAAGCCGGGATCGGCGGCGGGCGCAGAAAACAGCTCCGCCGCCTCTTCAAATTTGAAGCCAGCCACGAACGCATAAAACAGAGGCTCAGCCGCGAGCCGGGCCACTTCGCTCTCGTGCTTTATCGCAAACGTCCAAGCCGCGCGCAGGTCGGAGTAGGATGTGTTGATGATCGACACGCGTTCCGTACCGGCGGCCCCTTGGATCAGCGCCAGATAGCGCTGACAATGCCGCAAGGCGGTTCGCCTCGCGTCGTCGACATCGACATCGAGCCGTTCACGCGCGTATTCCTTGATAAGCGGGTGAAGTGAAAGCCGTTCGCCATGGCGCTCAACCAGGCCGCGGAGTTCGAGGTCCGCGAGCGCGGCCAGCTCGCACTCGCAGATCGACTGCGCGTCCTGATACTCGAAGCTTCCGTGAATGACGGAAAGACGCGCGAGCAGGCGCTGGCTGTCGGGGTTCAGCAAACCCCAAGAAGAGTCAAATACGGCGCGAAGCCCGTCATACCCTTCATGCGGCTGCAGTGCTTTCGACAAAAAGTCGACGCTGGCGGCGAGTTGACCGGCAATGTCGGCCAGCGGCACCACCCGCGCGCAACGCGCAGCGAGCCGCAGAGCCAAGGGTGAGCCAGACACCCTCCTGCTGATGGTTTCGAACAGACGAGCCGATGTGTCGTCGAGTTCGAGCGCCCCGCCGATACGGCGTAGTTCATGCGCGAAATACTCGTAAGCGGGCGAGCCGACGACGGACGCCACATCGTCCGAGCCGCAACGAAGCCCCTGCAGAGGATGAAGCTCTTCATGCGCGCCCTGCATCGGCGCCCTGCTTGCCGCAAGCACGACAAGACCCGGGCAAACATCAAGCATGCGGTCGAGAAAGTCATCGCCGGAGGCGCCGGCCTCGGCGTTATCGATCACGATGAGCGCCTGTTTGTCGCGTAAGAATTCAATCAGCTGCTGGTCGCTCGCCACTCCAAGCAACGCCGGCAGTGACAGCGCGCGCAAGAGCGCAGCTTGAAGGTTATCGCCGCCCGGATCGAGCGTCACGAAGACAGCCGTGCGGTCTTCACTCGAAGCATGCGCCGCTGCAAGGGCCAGATGGGTCTTGCCGGCGCCGGCGGGGGCCACAATAGTGAGATGGCGGACGCCGCGCTCGCACAGAGCTCGCGTAATCTCGCTGAGATCGGCGTCCCGCCCGATCAGCGGACCGCTCACAGCGGGTAAGGCCACGGGCTCGAGATGATGCGAGCGCAGTGGCGGAAAGATCGTCCGGTTGAGCCCAGCACCAAGCAGGCCGTAGAGCCGCATCGGCGAGAACACGCCGCGCAGCCGTACGGCTCCGAAATCTTCGGTCCAGGCGCCCGGAGGCAGCGCAAACGTATCGCGCGCGTCGCCGCTGACGAGGACCTGGCCGCCCCAGGCGCAGGCCGCGACGCGCGATGTTCTGTTGGCGGTGACGGGATCGGGCGCGCCTGCCGTTCCAACCGGCCCCACATGCACGCCGATGCGTAGTGCTAAACCGCCAACGTCCTCGAACCGCTCAGCTTGCATGCGGCGCTGGATGTCGAGAGCGCAAGCCAGCACATCCCCATATTCAAAAATCGCGAACATTTCGTCGGCGATGACATGATCTACCCGGCCGCCATGGCCTGCGACCGCCGCCTCAACCAACCCGGCAGTTCGAACCATAGCCGCGCGCATCGCCCGCGCATCCCGTTCCCAGCGCAGCGTACTGCCTTCCACGTCGGCAATTAGATAACCTGCTGGCATAACGCCGAATTCCTAAGTTACGCGACGCCATTATCCAAGCTTTGTTCGCACCCACAACAATTTGACCGGCGCCAAGTGTGACCAATCTCACATAGCTTTATGGTAACGCCGTTCGCACAATCACCGGCTTGGACAGCTCGTCTCTCCCCCCGCCCCTGGCTGGTGAAGCAGCGCTCGCACAACGAGCGCTCGAAACGCTGCAAGTTGCTGTCGCACTGGTCGACCGGCATGGCGTTTTATCGATTGCGAACACACCCTGTCGGCGAATTCTCGACCGCGCAGACGATCTTCTCGTGCGTGAGAACCGTTTGACCAGCGCCTGTGAGGCGGACGCCCGCGCGCTGCAATTGGCACTCGATCACGCATTTGCGGGTCGCTGCGCCAACGCCACGACGACTGTTTTGCGCAAAGCAGGTGGCCGATACTCGGTCTGCTTTGTGGCGCTGGCCGGGCCGCCGCCTGGCCATTGCCTAGCCATTATTGTAGCGCCTGAAGCGGCGGCGTACGCCAACCATACATGGCGCTCGCTGTTTGATCTCAGCGACACGGAAATCTCTCTCGCAAGCCGCATTCTACTCAGCGACACGCGCCATTAAGATCGTAGTGCTGCGGCGCTACACCAATTCTGAAGCCCAAAAGCCTCCACGAAGCCGCCGCGAAGTTGAATGCACAACGAGGTGGCGCTTGAGCAGTATGGGCGCTTGAACGGGACGGCCGGTTTGGCGCCGATAAGGCAAAAGAGAGTGGCGGCGATCGCGCGGCGCGTCGTTCGTGAGTGGGCGCAAAAGTCAAATTGGACTATGCCAACACAAACGCTTCCCGGAAGACCGATGGCCTCGACACAAGCATCAATAGGCGCACGCTTAGACCGTCTGCCGATCACGCCCCGGCACTGGCTGGTGTTCGGCGTCGTCGGCGCAGGACTTGTGGTTGACGGCGTTGACCTCGCCATCATGTCCGGAATCAATGGCGCGTTGGTCGCTGGCGGCGCCGGTCTGGATCAAGTCTCATGGATCGCGACCGCGACAGCCGCAGGTCTTGGCGCCGGCGCCTTCGCCGGAGGCTGGGCGGGCGACCTGCTGGGGCGCAGGCCCGTCATCCTCTTGGCCGCGGCGGTCATTGCCTTGGGCGCATTGGGCGCCGCGTTGGCTGGCGGCATTCTGGAGTTAGCGCTCTGGCGCGGCCTCACCGCGTTCGGGCTCGGCGTTGAGAACGTCCTCGCCTACGGCATGCTCATTGAAATTCTGCCCGCGCGCGTTCGTGGACGATGGCTCGCGCGAATGGCGGTGCTTGCGACGACAGCGGCGCCGTTGGCGCTGCTCGCCGGCTATTATGTTCTTCCCGCCCCAGACGGTTGGCGTCAGCTCTTATTTGGCGTCTGCGCCTTGTCGGTGATGACGTTTCTTCTGCGTTTTCTCTTGCCCGAATCTCCCCGCTGGCTCGCCGCACGCGGGCGGGTTAGCGAAAGCGAAGAGACCGTGGCTGCATTCGAGCGCGCTGCTCCAGCCGGCGTCGAGGCCGCCGAGGACGCGCCATCCGCAATCGTCGACCATCCGCCGGTGCTTTCAGCAGCGATGGCGCTGCGCGTTACAATCGCTGCCCTCATCAATATCGCCGTGGTCTGTGCTACGCTTGGCTTTGTCAGCTGGCTCCCCTCTTTCTTTGCTTCAGAAGGCCAAGACGTGCCGGAGGCCCTGCTTATGTCTCTGATCATGACTGGCGGCGCGCCCATCGGAGCGTTTCTTGGCATGCTTGCAAGCGACCGCTTCGAACGGCGATGGAGTTCAGCGGTCACGGCGCTCATCGCTGCAGGCGCGGGCATCGCGTATGCACTTGCTCCAGGCGAAGCCTTAGCTTCTTTGGGACTGCTCACCGTCATCTCGATCTACGCTTTTAGCGCCATTGCGCTTAGTGGCTACATGCCGGAACTGTTCCCCACGCCGGTGCGCATGCGCGCCATCGGCTTGGCCATCACCGTCGGACGCGTCGCAGCGATCGGGTTGCCAGCGCTGATCGTTTTCATATTCGAACGCGCCGGTCAGCCGGGCGTCATGGCGCTGATTGTCATGGTGCTCGTTACGCTTGCGATCGCGCTTGCGATCTTTGGCGTTTCGACCCGCGGCCAGGCGCTGGAAGCGGGGTGACCGCGCGTGCTTCCAGTTTTGCGCCCGCCTCGACAAAACGCTGGCCGAGGTCGCGGCATGAAGTACAACATCTTAGACTTAAGAGATTGCGCTGACATGGATCATGAAGACGCGGTTGCGCACTTGCGCAAGATTGGCATCCTTGGCGAAGCGAGCCCTGAACAGCTACATCGTCTTGCAACTCTGGCCACTTGGCGCCGGACGAGAGCGGGCGAGGAAATCATTTCTCACCTCTCGGCTGAGCGCGACGTGTTCTTCATTTGCGAGGGCGCATTTAGGGTTCGCCTCGAGCCGATGCCAGGACGAGGACTTGAAATCCGGCTTCTGCGTCCGGGCCAACATTTCGGCGATCTTGCTCTATTGGCGGACGCCCCACGCACGGTTTCGGTCAGCGCCGCCGGCGACGGTCTACTCGCTGCTTGTCCCGATGACGCTTTCAAGCAGCTGCTGCGAGAAAATGGCATTGTGGCGCTGGCGGTCGCGCGCGTTCTGGCGCGTCTCACAGTGTCGCTGACCGATCGTCTGTTCGAAACGGCAGCGCTCGAAGTGCGGTTTCGAATACAAAGCGAACTCTTGCGCTTGGCCAAAGACGGAGAACAAACGCCTGCAGGTATCGTGATCAATCCCGCTCCAACGCATCAGAGAATAGCCACGGCCGTTGGCACTCACCGTGAGGCGGTCACCAAGGAGTTTGGTGAACTCACCGCCGATAACATCTTAAAGCAGAAAGGCCGACAATTGGTCATCCTCGACATCAAGAGGTTGCGCCAGCTGCTCCAAAAGCACGCCGGCCTCACCGCCTCATTGGTTGTCGATTGGTAGAAGGCGTTCGAGGTTTCGGGTCCAATGCGGGTGCGCGCCCCTACGCGGCGGCGATCGCAGCGGGATGAGAAAGGAGCCAAGCCGAGATGCGCTTCAACGAGGGGTGAAAAGCGCGGCTCTGCTTAATTTCACTGCTTCGGCGTACAATAACTGGGCGGCGGCTTCGCAATGTGAGAAAACTCATATCGGACTCGCTTCGGAATCACACGCGGACCGCAATGCCCCCTGATTCAGGCCTACTTGAAAAACGATCGATGCGTATCGCCGGTCATCGCACCTCGGTTGCGCTCGAGCGCCCTTTTTGGGAGCGCTTGGAAAGCATGGCGAAGGCGCGCTCCGTGTCACTGCCGGTCATGATTGCGATTATCGACCAGGAACGGGCGCGAAATCGACCCGCTGCATCCCTGGCTTCGGCCCTCCGCGTCGAGGCGTTGCGCGCCGCGGACAACCGTTCCTGAGCTGTGGTCAGATGAAGGACCTTCCGCATGTGCGGATGATGGAGCGTAGCACTAGGAATGCCGGCCAAGCGACCGCAGCCATTTTGGATTCGAGGGCGCCTCGGCTTCAGATATCAGAACGCGTAGCGACCCTTTGCCTATTCAGCCGGCAGAGCCGAACCCAACGATAAGCTTCGCCAAAATATCCAAGTGGGCGATGCCGGGTCGGGCCATCATCCGGGCCTCGACAGGCGGCGCGAATAACGCGTGCACTAGCGCCTTCTCGATCGCTCGCGGACGCGTTGCTTCTCTCGCAATTGCACGCCATCAGGCGCGTGCACCAGGAAGCGTTTGATCGCCAAGTAAGGGATGTTCTCTACCTTTGAGGACTGGACGCCGAATAAAACCGTTCTCCGTTGCAAGTTCAGAAGTCCACACGTTCGACCTTCTCCCTGACGAGGTGAGAGAAGCGCCCTAAGGAACTGGCTAGATCCATCAAAAAAGGAGCCGCTCTCGCCCAAATGACTGACGCGCTCAAATCGTGCCATAAACACATTCGCTCGGCGCGCCGGCGTCATCTCGCCGAACTCAGGCTTCATCAGCGTCGCCCGCCAGGGTTTAGGATCCAGTGAGACGGGCACCAGTTCGTCAAGCCAGTAGCTAATCTCGCCGCCCATTCCTTAGCCTCCGCCGATAATGTCCCACTCAGCGCCGGTGCTGCCGACAAGTCCCGATTGCTGGATGAGGTTTCCGTTGAGTATCCAAACCACCACGGCGCCGTTTGTGTTTTGGAGGAGCAGATCGTCGCGTCCATCGCCGTTATAATCGCCCATGCCGGCGACATCCCATTGGGTCGGGCTGACAGAACCGATCAAGCCTGACGTTAGGATCGCGGTTCCATTCATCTGCCAGCCGACAATGGTGCCATTATCATTTTGCCAGATGATATCATCGCGCCCATCGCCATTGGTGTCGCCGACGGCGACGATATGCCAAGCCAAACCCGGTTGCGCGCTTGTAGGCCCGGCCGTGGCGATTGTCCCACCATTCATGCCCCAGATGAATGCAAGGCCGTCATTGCGCTGCCATAGAAAGTCATCGCGCCCATCGCCGTTGAAATCGCCAAGCCCCCTTAAGGTCCATTCCGCGCCAAGCTGCGGCAAGACGGCAGACGCCCCAATGGCCCGGCCGTTCATTTGCCACTCGACAATGAGGCCATCGTTTCGCCGCCACGCGATATCATCGCGTCCGTCGCCATTGAAATCGCCGATGCCGAGGAAGCTCCATTCCAGGCCAGGACTTAAGATCGTGCCAGCGCTGGTGCGCGCGCCGCCATCGATGTTCCAGCTAGAAACCAATCCGTCGTTGCGCCGCCACAAAATATCATCGCGCCCATCACCGTTGAAATCGCCCGAGCCCAGGAGGCTCCATTCAGCGCCAACGGCGCCCAGCGAACCGCTCCCGGTCAAAGCCGATCCAAGCAGGCTCCATGTGACGACGAGTCCGTCATTGCGCTGCCACAGAATATCGCTGGTCCCATCGCCTGAAAACGTACGCGCGGGGCGATCAAGAAAGACGTCGCGATCAGTGAAGTCGAGGTACTCGACGCTGGTCAAGGTATCCGTGCCGTCACCGCCTGCCGTAACCGTCCAGGTGCCATCGGGATTGCGCACCCATGTGGCCGCCGTCGAAGCCAAGCCATATGTCGCTCTGTCCACGCCCACCCCGCCTATGAGCACGTCGTTGCCGGCGCGCCCCGTGAAAGTGTCATCCCGAGTGCCCCCGCTTATGGTGTCCGCCCCTAAACCGCCGACAATGGTGAGCTCCGCGGTCGTTACCCCCGAAGCATTCAAAGCCAACTGATGCGCACTGGTGAGTACGGAGGCGTCGAAGAT
>CAYUOC010000177.1:0-7799 GCA_964446305.1 uncultured Terricaulis sp.
TCCTCACGATTCCCGCCGAGGAGGCGATCCTCGCCAGCGGCAAGTCCGGCATCGGCATCGAGGACATCCTCGAGGCCGTGGTGTCGCGCGTGCCGCCGCCGCGCTGGACCGATTACCCGCAGCTGCGCGCGCTGGTTTTCGATTCCCTCTACGATTCCTACCGCGGCGTGATTTCCTACGTACGCGTCTTCTCCGGCACGATCAAGGCCGGCGATTTCATGCTGCTGCTGAGCAACAACGTGAAATCCGAGGTCAAGGAGGTCGGCGTCTTCATGCCCAAGATGACGAAGTGCGCGTCGCTCGGCGCCGGCGACGTCGGCTACATCGTGTCCAACATCAAGGATCCCGCCGAAATCAAGACCGGCGACACGATCACGCTTTCGAACAAGCCCGCCACCGACATGCTGCCGGGTTACAAGGAGGTCCGCCCGATGGTGTTCTGCGGTCTCTATCCGGTCGACACCTCCGACTACGAGAAGCTCAAGGCCGCGCTCGGCCGGCTCCGGCTCAACGACTCCGCCTTCGTGTACTCCTCGGAAAGCTCCGTCGCCCTCGGCTTCGGTTTCCGCTGCGGCTTCCTCGGGCTCCTGCACATGGAGATCATTCAGGAGCGCATCCGCCGCGAGCACGACGTCGACATCATCTCGACCTATCCGAGCGTGGTCTACCACATCGTGAAACAGGGCGGCGACATGATCGAGGTGGACAATCCCGTGAACCTGCCGGACCCCGGCACCATCCTGGAACTGCGCGAACCCACCATCAAGGCCGCCATCCACATCCCGAACGACTCGATGGGCGACATCCTCGCGCTGGTCATGGAAAAGCGCGGCTCGGTGGATCACACGGACACCCTGGACGCCAACCGCGTCATGCTGACCTGCATCCTGCCGCTCAATGAAATCCTCGTCGATTTCAACGACCGCCTCAAGAGCATCACCCACGGCTACGGGTCCATGGATTACGAACTGGACGAGTACCGCACCTCGGACCTCGTGAAGATGGAAATCCTCATCAACGGGGATCCCGTGGACGCGTTCGCCAGCATCGTCCACCGCGACAAGGCCGAGGGCAAGGGGCGCGAACTCTGCGAGAAGCTCGCCGACATCATTCCGCCCCAGATGTTCAAGGTCGCCATCCAGGCCGCCATCGGCGGCAAGATCATCGCCCGCGACAACGTGAAGGAAATGCGCAAGGACGTGACCGCGAAATGTTATGGCGGCGACATCAGCCGCAAGCGCAAGCTGCTGGATAAGCAGAAAGAAGGTAAGAAAAAGATGCGCCAATTCGGGAAAGTAGAACTCCCGCAAGAGGCGTTCATCGCGGCGTTGAAGATGGTTGGGGATTAGGGGGGGGGCGCACTCCGCGAGAACGCAGAGCATCGCCAACCTTCGAAGAGCCGGAGTTATGGTGCTGGCACTATTGTCAGGCGAAGACAGGCGCTCAGCCCCCAAACAGACAATACGCCTGATATACCATAAAAAGCTACGTTAAGTGCAGTCAGGCATTGCATGCGTGCAGCAACACCTGGCGCCTTTCCAATCTCACCGATGGCGCTTGCTTGAGCGTGTCGCAGGTCATCGCTTGCCTCGCTTATGCTCTGACGATCAGCGTCTGCCAAGACGAGGAATTGAATCGAGAGCTTGGCTATCGTGTACATCCCAGCCAGCGCCAGGAAGTAAGATATTGTCATTGCTAAGAATGCGATCGCGAGTCCGGCGATGAAGCGCTCGCAAGCAACGAAGAGCCATGTGTCTTGCTGAAGCTGCCCTGCGAAGGATGCTTGAGCAATTGTGAACAGTGCAATGCCGTTTCCAAGCACCAACCATGTTCCGAGCTGCGTTTGCAGCGAATACAAGTGGCCTCGATGGCGGTCGGAAACCGGCTCAAGTGATTTGCGTTGCTCAAGCAGCGCTTCCGGGGAGAGGCGAAACGCCATGTTGGCTGAACTTACACCGATTCGAGAAGCAACACGTTTGCGCACCGGACAGATGCAAGCGTCCCCAAGTTGTGATATAGAGTACCCTATATGACCAACCCGCTCCTCGCCCGGATTACCTCCGACCCCGCCATTTTCGGCGGGAAGCCGATCATTCGCGGGCAGCGGTTCGCGGTGGAGCATTTGCTTGGCTATCTCGGCGCGGGGATGAGCGAGGCCGAGTTGCTGGCCGAATTCCCATTCTTGGAGCCGGACGACATCAAGGCCGCGCTGCTCTACGCCGGTAAGCTTTCCGGCATGACGCGCATGTCCGGCGCGGCGGTGGGGGCGGCCAGTGAAGAAGCGGAAGCTCCTGCTCGATAACAGCGCCGCCGCCCGCGCCGTCATCGAGCGGCTGCGGGCGGATGGGCACGATCTCGTCACGGTCGTGGAGCGCGGCGCCGATCCGGGCGACGCTGCAATTCTCGCGCTCGCCATGTCAGAAAGCAGGGTGGTCATCACCATCGACACGGATTTCGGCGCATTGGTTTTTCGCGACGGTGCGCCCCGCGTCGGCGTGCTGCGTTTGCGGCCAGCGCCAGCAGCGGCGCTGGCGGGACGCGTGGCTGCATTGATTGCGGCTCATGGTGATGAGCTGGAAGCAGGTGCGTTCGTTACCGATGATGGCGACGGCGTGCGCGTTCGTCGGCACTAACCCTCACGCGTACGGAAAACACTCTTCCCGCTTCAGCTCCACGCCGAAATGGCGCGCGAGCGCTTCGATGGCGCTGGCGTGGTCGCGGTAGGGGTCGGCGTTTTCGGGGCCGACGATGATGGTGCGGAAGCCGGCCTGGTTGCGCCCTTGCGGGGGCAGCATGGCGGTGGCCAACGCTTCGCCGTCATCGGCGCGCAGCGTGAGGAAAAGCGGCATCGCGCGCGCGATGTGGTCTTTGAGGCCGATGCCTTGCTCGAACGTGGGCGCGCCGGGCGGGGCGCGGTAGCTTTCGCGCGCGCCGGCTTCGGCGCGGCGGAAATATTTGTCGACCGCGTGGCGCATGTCGCGCGCTTCGGCTTCAGCCTCGGCTTCCGTCTCCAGGCGAAACCACGTCCGCCCGTTCAGCGCGTCGCACACGTATTGCATGCGTGTACTATAGCGCGCCTTGGTGCGAACAAAAAATGTCCGTGCGCAAATTTAGCAGGGCATGTCGACGGTGACGTAGCGATTGGCGTAACGATCCCACTGGCGCTCGGGGCGCGTGCATTGCGGCACGGGCTGGCGCTCGTAGTAGCGGGGCGCATCCGCATAATCCTGCTCGTAGGCGGAGCGGGGATCGTCCTGGTAATAGCCTTCGTCATAAGTGCCGTCGTCGCGCCCATAATAGCGCTCGTCCTCGGCGCGGTTCCGCCGCTCCTGGGCGGCGGCGCCGATGGCGAGGCCGACGACGAGGCCGATCACGCCGGCGGCGATGGCTTCGTCATTGTCGCGGTGGCGGCCGCGATGGCGGTCGTAACGGTCTGAATAATGACCGCGATCGTAGCCGTCGTGGCGGCCGCGCCGGTCACGCGCTTCGGCGGCAGCGGGGGCCAGGGTGGCGAACGCGATCAAGGCCGCGGCCAGAAAAGCGGAAAATCTGCGCATGACATGTGCTCCCGCCTAAGCCATGCGCGTGGGAACCTGAATCGTGGCTGAACGCCGATTTGGCGGCGTTCGTCGCCGCGCGCCTGGACGGGGATGCCGCAAGCGGCTTTGCTGACCGCTCAAACGGGGGAGTTTGCGATGCGGATGGCGGTGATCGGCTTGGCGCTCTGCGCGATGGCGCTGGCGGGGTGCGCGAGTTCAGGCGGCGGGCAGGCGGAGCAGCCGGCCAGCGTGGAACAATTGCTGGCCGGCGTGGACGTGCCGTACGAGAGCTTCACGCTCGACAACGGCTTGACGGTGCTGGTGCACGAGGACCGCAAGGCGCCGATCGTGGCGGTGGCGTCGTGGTTCAATGTCGGCTCCAAGGACGAGCCCGCCGGCCAAACCGGCTACGCGCACTTGTTCGAGCACATCATGCTGTTCAACGGCACCGAGCACGTGCCGAACCTGATCGAGCCGCTGCGTGACATGGGCGCGACCAATTGGAACGGCACCACCTGGTTTGACCGCACCAATTATTTTGAAACTGCGCCCACCCCGGCTTTTGAGCGCGTGCTTTATCTGGAAAGCGAGCGCATGGGCTATTTGCTCGGCGCGCTGACGCAGGAGCGTTTGGACGCCCAGCGCGGCATCGTGCAGAATGAAAAGCGCCAGGGCGACAACCAGCCTTATGGGCTTGCGTTCTATCGCATCCTTGAGCGCCTCTTCCCCGAAGGCCATCCGTACCGCCATTCCACGATCGGCTCGATGGCCGATCTGGATGCGGCCTCGCTCGAAGACATGCGCCAATGGTTCCGCGACAATTACGGGCCGAACAATGCGGTTCTGGTGCTGGCGGGCGATATCAACGCCGCCGAGGCGCGCCCATTGGTTGAACGTTACTTCGGGCAAATCCCGCGCGGGCCGCAGAACGAGCCGGCGCAAGCGGACGTGCCCACGCTCGAGGCGCGCATCGATGATGTAATGCACGATCGTGTGTCGAACACGCGGCTCTACCGCACCTGGATCGTGCCGGGCCTCACGCACGAGGACACGACCGATCTTTCCATCGGCGCTTCGGTGCTTGGCGGACTGAACAGCTCGCGGCTAGACCGCATTCTGGTGCGCGAGGAGGAGCGCGCGGTTTCGGTCAGCGCCAGCGTGCTGCCGTTCCAACGCATTTCGATGTTTTTCGTCACGGTGGACGTGAAGCCCGGCGTGGATGCGGAGGCGGTGTCGCAGCGGCTTGATCAGATCATCGCCGATTACGTCGCCCATGGCCCCACGGCGGAGGAAATTCAGCGCGTGGCGACCCAGCAGGTCGCGGGCGCGCTGTTTAATATCGAGCAAGTTGGCGGCTTCAACGGCAAGACGGTGGCGCTGGCCAATGGCGCGGTGATCGCGGGCGATCCCGGCTTTTTCCGCAGCAATCTGCTGTCCTACGGGCAGGCCACGCCCGAAAGCGTGCGTGACGCAATGGGCCGCTGGCTGTCGCGCCCGGTGCATGCGCTGCGCATCGATCCGGGCGCGCGCGAAGCCTATCAGGAGGCGAGCGCAACCAGTCGCCCCGCGCCCGATCCGACGCCGCCAACCTCCACGCCGCGCGATCCGATGCCGCAGATCGGCGAGATCGCCGATCTGGATTTCCCGAACGTGGAGCGCGCGCGCCTCTCGAACGGGATGGAGATTGTCTACGCCCGCCGCGACGCGATTCCAGTGACGTTGGTGGCGTTTGATTTCAACGCTGGCGTCGCCGCCGATCCGCAAGGGGGCTTCGGCGCCCAACGCCTCGTGCTCTCCGCCATGACTGAGGGCGCGGGCGGGCGCGATGCGATGCAGATCGCCGAAGAGCAGGAGCGGCTGGGCGCTTCGATCAATGCCGGCGGGTCGCTCGATCGTTCGGCGGTGACGCTGACGGCGCTGTCGGCCAATCTCGGGCTTTCGCTTGATCTGTTCGCCGACATCATCCTGCGGCCGGATTTCAATGCGGACGACGTTTCCCGCCTGCGCGATCAGCAACTCGCGGCAATTGCGGCGGAAGCGACGCAGCCGAATGGTCTGGCGCAACGCGCGCTGCCGCCGATCATCTACGGGGCGAACCATCCCTATGGCCGCCCGCCATCGGGCCTGGGCAGCGCGCAATCGGTCGGCGCGCTCGATCGCGAGGCGCTGGTGCGTTTTCACCAGACGTGGATTCGCCCGGAGACGGGCAAAATCTTCGTGGTTTCCGACCGCCCGTTGACGGAGGTGCGGCGTGCGCTTGAAGGCCGTTTCGGCGCATGGCGCGGCGCGGCGGGCGTGGCCGCCGGCGTCAAGGATTTCTCGGTCGCCATCCCCGATCCGCAGCCGCGCATCGTGCTGGTGGACCGCCCGCAATCGCCGCAATCGGTGATCTATGCCGGCGCGGTGCTGCCGATTGCCGGCCATGACGACACGCTGGCGCTGAATGCGGCCAACGAAGTGTTGGGCGCGGGCTTCCTCTCTCGCCTCAACACTGAAATTCGCGAACGGCGCGGCTGGTCCTACGGCCTCGGCGGGGCGGTGCAATTGCGCGAGCACCAGGCGCCTTACGTGATCACCGCGCCGGTGCAATCGGATCGCACCGGCGACTCGATCCGCGTGCTACGGGAGATGATCGATGCGTTCAGAACCAGTCAGGGCGTCGATGAAGGCGAGCATACGCGCACCATCAACGGCAATATCCGTCAATTGCCGGGCGCGTATGAAACTGCCGGCTCGATCCTCGGGGCGCTGCGCTCGAACGACCTTTACCAGCGGCCGGATAATTATTGGGAGGCGGTGGCCGGGCGCTACCGCGCCATGAGTGCGGCGGATATGGACGCAGCGGCTCGCGCCGTGATCGATCCCAGCCGGTTTGTCTGGGTGGTCGTCGGCGACGCCTCGGTGGTGCGTCCCCAAATCGAAGGGTTGGGGCTCGCCGTGGAGGCGGCGCTACCGCAATAGGGGCGCAGGCGTTAAAGGTGCGGGGCGTGTCGGCGCGAAGGCGCGCCGCACGTCCTTGGCACATCAAGCCGCAAGGAGGCGCTCATGTATGTGGATGGTTTTCTGCTCGCCGTGCCGAAGGACAAGCTCGACGCCTATAAGGCGATGGCGCGCGAGGCGAGCGTGGTGTGGAAGGAACACGGCGCGATCGGCTACGTGGAGGCGACCGCCGATGACGTGTCTTACGGCGAATTGACCTCGTTCCCGCGCGCCGTGCTGGCCAAGGACGACGAGATCGTCGTGTTTTCATACGCGCTCTATGACTCACGCGCCAAGCGCGACGAGGTGATGGCCAAGGTGATGGCCGATCCGCGCCTCAAGTGCACGATGGAAAACCTGCCATTCGACGGCAAGCGGATGATCTGGGGCGGCTTCGAGAGCTTCGTAAGCCTCTAACGCTTCCCCGCCGAAGGCCCCGTTGGGCTGAAGCGGGCCCCCAGAACAACCGGCGGGGTCAAACAAAACGGGCGCGGACGTTTCCGCCCGCGCCCTTCACGTTAGTGTTGCAGCGCGCTTAGTCGTTCGCGCCGCTGGCTTCGCCTTCGCCCGTGGGGAAGCCGCGCATGCGCAGCAGCGCGTTCACGTCCGGATCGCGGCCGCGGAAGCGGCGATAGGCTTCGGCGCGATCGGACATGTTGCCTTCGCCGAGGATGATGTTGCGCATGCCGGCGGCGGCGGTCGGGTCGAACACGTTGCCGGTGCTTTCGAACATTTCCCAGGTATCGGCGTCCATCACCTCCGACCAGAGGTAGGAATAATAGCCGGCCGAATAGGCGTCGGACGAGAACAGGTGCCCGAATTGCGGCAGGCGGTGACGCATCACCATCTCGCGCGGCATCTCAAGCGCGGCGAGCGTGTCGCGCTCGAACGCGTCGGGATCGGTCACCGCGTCGGCGCGGTTGTGCAGCGCCATGTCCACCAGCGCGGAGGAGAGATATTCCACCGTCTCATAGCCCTGGTTGAAGGTGGCCGCGTTGTTGATGCGGTCGACCAAAGCCTGCGGCATCGGCTCATTGGTGCGGTAGTGGCGCGCGAAGCGATCGAGGATCGGGCGCGAAAGCACCCAATGCTCGTGCACTTGGCTGGGATATTCCACGTAATCGCGCGGCGTGCCGGCAAGCCCCGGATAATTCACCTCCGACACCAGGCTGTGCAGCGCATGGCCGAATTCGTGGAACAGCGTCTGCGCGTCATCGAGCGAGATCAGCGTGGGCTGGCCGTTCGGCGCCTGCACGAAATTGTTGTTGTTGGACGTGATCG
>CAYUOC010000178.1:0-7781 GCA_964446305.1 uncultured Terricaulis sp.
ACGACGATGTTGCCGCGCTGGCGGTCCATCTTCAGGATCGCGAACGGCTGCACGATGTTCATCAGCGGGCCGACGTCGCGAACCGGACGGATGTCCACTTGCGAACCCGGCAAGAACGCGTTGGCGCCGCCGAGGTCGACGGTGAAGCCGCCCTTCACGCGGCCGACGAGCGCGCCGTTGACTGCTTCTTGCGCAGCGAACGACTTTTCGAGACGCGTCCAGGCTTCTTCGCGGCGCGCCTTCTCGCGGCTGATGACAGCGTCGCCGAGCGCGTTTTCGATACGGTCGAGATAAACTTCGACAATGTCGCCGGCCTTCGGTTGGCCAGCGCCGTCGTCGACGAGGAATTCACGGAGAGGGATGCGGCCTTCGGTCTTGAGGCCAATGTCGACAACGACGAAATCGTGTTCGATCGCAACCACGGTGGCCGGCATAACGCGGCCTTCAATCATGCCCTTTGAACCGAGGCTCTGGTCGAGCATCGCGGCGAAATCGTCGCGCGTGGGGTTCAAGGAAGGGTTTTGCGTTTCAGACGCCATATGTATTTCAACTCCAACATTGATAAGGGCCAACCGGTTGGATCCGGCGGTCTCGGCCCCCCAATGGGGCCGTCCTTAGATTTGGCTTAGGTAACGCCAAGCGGCCCGGGGCCAAGTGACCCTCAGGAAGCGGGCCCTCTATAGATAGGGAGGCCCGCCGCAGCAAGCGAGGATCGGCCCTAAATTCAGCGCTTCTGGGTGATTGCCGCGTCCACGATGGCGATGGCGTGCGCCGCCGCCTCGGCAATGGAGAGGTGGGTCGTATCCAGCGCAAGCGCGTCCGCCGCCTGGTAGAGCGGGGAGTCCTTGCGGCTCATGTCGCGCTCGTCGCGCTCGGCGATCTGGGCCTGCAATTCCTCAAAGCTGATCTGCTCGCCCCTGGCGCGAAGCTCGGCCAGCCGCCGGCGCGTACGCTCCTCCAGCGAGGCGGTAACGAAGAGCTTCACGTCGGCGTTCGGGCAAATCACGGTGCCGATATCGCGGCCATCGAGCACCGCGCCTTGCGGATCGTTGGCAAAGACTTGCTGCGCCCGGCGCAACACCGCACGCACATCGGGGATCACCGCGACCTTCGATGCGGCAAGCCCGGCGGCGCTGGAGCGGATGCGGCTCTCATCGATGGCGCCTAGGTCCAACGCTTCCGCCGCGGCGACCGCGGCGTTCAGATCCGAGGGATCGCCGCCCGCGTCGAGCACAGCCAGACCCACGGCGCGATACAGCGAGCCGGTGTCGAGCCGCTTCAATCCGTAATGCTCGGCTAAAGTCTTCGCGACGGTGCCTTTTCCAGAGGCTGTCGGCCCATCGACGGCGATAATCATGGGCGCTGTCTAGCAGAGACGCACGCCAACGCTAGCGGCCGCTCACGTTGACAAAGGTGCTGATCACCAACTGGCGTCACGGCGCGCGCTCCTCGACGCCTGAACCTTCCGCCGCGTGCATCTTGACATCGCGTCAACTTCGGCGCGGGATTCAGTCCCATGAGCACAGAGCATTTCGACGTCGTCGTCGTGGGCGCAGGCATCTCCGGCATTGGCGCCGGCTACTTCCTGCAGCGCAATTGCCCAAACAAGAGCTACGTCATCCTTGAGAACCGCGCCGACATGGGCGGCACCTGGGATCTCTTCCGCTATCCGGGCGTCCGCTCGGACAGCGACATGTTCACGCTCGGCTATTCGTTCAAGCCGTGGACCGAAGAGAAGGCGATCGCTGACGGTCCCTCGATCTGGAAGTACGTCCACGAGACCGCCGCCGAATACGGCATCGATAAGCACATCCGCTTCAAGCACCGCGTCGTGCGCGCGAGCTGGTCGTCCGAAGATGCGCTTTGGACCATTGAGGCGGAGCATGAGGGCGCCATGAAGCGCTTCACCTGCAACTTCTTCCACGTCTGTGCGGGCTACTACAATTACGAGGAAGGCTATCTGCCTAAATGGGAAGGGACGGACTCCTTTAAGGGCCGGATCGTCCACCCGCAGCATTGGCCGGAAGACCTCGACTACGCCGGCAAGCGCGTTGTCGTGATTGGCTCAGGCGCTACCGCCGTCACGCTCGTGCCGTCGATGACCGACAAAGCCGCCCACGTCACGATGCTCCAGCGCACGCCGACTTACATGGTGTCGATGCCGGCTGAAGATAAGCTCGCAAACTGGGGCCGCAAAAATTTGCCGCGCCATTTCGCCTATGACCTCACGCGTCTGCGCAAGATCGTCTTCCAACAAATTTTCTTTCGTTTGGCGCGCAATCGTCCCGAGAAGACCCGCGAACGCCTGCTCGGCCTCGTCCGCGAGCAGCTTGGTCCCGATTACGATATGCAGACGCATTTCACGCCGCCCTACAATCCGTGGGAGCAGCGCCTCTGCCTCGTGCCCGACAACGACATGTTCATCGCGATCAAGGAAGGCAAAGCCTCGATCGAAACCGATCACATCGAGCGCTTCACGGAAAAAGGAATCAAGCTCAAGTCAGGCAAGGAGCTTGAGGCCGACATTATCGTCACCGCGACGGGCCTCAACCTCCGCATGCTTGGCGGCGCCGAAATCAACGTCGATGGCAAGAAGATCGAGCCCGGCCAGTGCTACACCTATAAGGGTGCGATGTTCTCGGATGTGCCGAACATGGCCTTCGTGTTTGGCTATACCAACGCTTCGTGGACGTTACGCGCTGATCTCATCAACGAATATGCCTGCCGCTTGATCAATTATCTCGACATGTATGGCTTGGCCTCGGCGACGCCGCGTTTGGGCGAGGGGCCGCACGAAGACAAGCCGTTCGCGGACTTTTCATCCGGCTATTTCCAGCGCGCCAACCATTTGCTTCCGAAGCAAACGAGCAAGGCGCCGTGGAAGCAGAACCAGTCGTACGGCCACGACATCATGGATCTGCGCTACGGCCCGATCGAAGACGGCGTACTGGAGTTCAAACGCAAGCCGGCCGCGACGGAGAAGGCGGCGCAACGCGAGGCCATCGCGGCGGAGTAGCGCTGCGTTGCAGCATCGGCTAGGACCGCTGACCACTCGGCGAGGTCACGCGTGAAAGCCATCTCCATTTTCGTTCTGCTGGCTCTTGTCGCTGGCCTCGTTGTCGGCGCGCTTATTCGCAGCAGTGCGCCCCAGCTCACGGAAGCCGCCGATATCGCCAGCGCCTTCGGCGGTCTCTGGCTCAATACATTGCGCATGACCGTGGTGCCGCTGGTGGTCTCGCTGCTCATCACCGCGATCGCCTCGGTTGCGGATACTGCCAAGACTGGCGGCCTCGTCGCCCGCGCCATCGGCTTGTTCACGCTGCTGCTGTTCTTCGCCGCTACCTACAGCGTGCTCGTGACCAATGGTTGGCTGGCGATCTGGCCGCTCGATCGCGCAGCGGCGGACGCCTTTATCGCCGGCGTCGGCGATGAAGCCGTCACTATCACCGAACCTCCGACCTTTGTAGCCTGGCTGCAGAGCCTCGCGCCCTACAATCCGGTGAAAGCCGCGGCCGAGGACGGCATGCTGGCGCTGGTCGTCTTCTCGATTTTCTTCGGCTTCGCCGCCGCGACACTGAAGCCGGAGATGCGCGCACAGATCGTCAATTTCTTCCGCGCGGTTTCGGAAGCGATGATCGTGATTGTGCATTGGGTGCTTTTGGCGGGCCCGTTTGGCGTGTTCGCGCTGGCGCTTGGCGTGGGGCTGCACGCCGGTTTCTCCGCCGCCGGCACGCTCGCCCAATATGTTGTCATCGTCACCGGCGTCACCGCAGGCTCAACCTTCATCGCTTGGCTCATCGCCGTCACCTGGGGCGGTCAGCCGATCGCGCGCTTTACCTCCGCCGCGACGCCCGTCTGGGCGATCGCTGCCTCGACGCAATCTTCGCTCGCCTCTCTGCCAGCCATGCTTGAAGCAGCGTTGCGCGGCTTGCAAATTCAGCCCCGCATTGCGGACGTAACGCTGCCTCTTGCGGTGGCGGTGTTCCGCTTCACCAGTCCGGTGGCCAATCTCGCCGTCTGCTTCTTCGTGGCGCACCTTTACGGGCTCGAACCAAGCTTCGTGCAGATTCTCAGCGCCGTTATCGTCGCCTATGCTGTCAGCATCGCGGCGGTGGGCTTGCCGGGGCAAATCTCGTTCATCGCGTCGATCGCGCCGATCTGCTTGGCGCTTGGCGTGCCTACTGAAGTGCTCGGCATTCTTATCGCTGTCGAAGTGATCCCTGACATCTTCCGCACGCTCGGCAACGTCACCGGCGATTTGGCCGCCACCTCCATCCTCGCGCGAAGTCAACCGCGCGAAGATGAAGGATCGCCGGCCCCTTAACCCCGGAACTGCGCGCAAGCGTCGGCATAGTGGCCTTCGACTTGTTCGATCCGTTCGGCCGAACTCATGGCGCCGCTTGCGTCGGTTCGCGATGAATACGCGGCGTCGCCTTGGGCATTGATGCGCTCACCCACGGTGCGGCCGGCGAGGCGCACCTCATCTGGCATCAGCGCTTGCGCAACGCCGGCCGTCACGCACTCGCAGAAACCGGCGGATTCATACTGATTGCATTGAGCGCGGTAGTAGCGGCGCGCGTCGCCCACGGCTTGATCGCTCGCCAAGCTCCGCGCATCGGCGGCGTTGATAGGCGTTTCCGGTCCCATTGCCGTTGTCTGCGCCGTAGAATCCATAGGCACGGCGCGGACGCCCTCCATCGGTTGGTCTTTAACTTGGGCGTACGCAATCGCGCCTGCTGAGACGCTGAGCGCCAGCACCGCTGTCACAACGAACTTTCTCATGACACTGCTCCTCTGCGCGCGACAACGCGCTTCGGGGCAGGGAGTTCACTCGGAACTTAGGCCGCGTCGCGCGCAGGCGCGTCGTTGGCCGGGATGGTGAGTTCCAGCGTCGGGCGCGTCGGCACCCGCAGCGTGAACGCCGAGCCTTGGCCAACCGCGCTCTTCAAGGTGACGTCGCCGCCCAGCAAACGCGCTAAGCGGCGCGTGATTGCAAGGCCCAAGCCTGTGCCGCCATAGGCGCGCGTGGTCGTAGCATCTGCCTGCACAAAGGGCTGGAACAGCCGTGACTGTGCGTCGGGCGAGATGCCGATGCCGGTATCGATGACATGGAACGTCACCCAGTCGTGATCACGCTGCGCGACCAGCTTGATCTGGCCGTCCTTCGTGAACTTCGCCGCATTCGACATCAGATTCAGCAAGCACTGGCTGAGCTTGAAGCCATCGGTCTCAAGCGCGCCGAGGCAAAGCTCAGCCTCAACCGTAATCGTTGTGCCGTTCGCGGTGGCGGCCGGCTTTACCGTCGCTACCGTCTCTGCGATCACCGCATCGAGATCGACGCTATCGGTCGAGACGATCGCAGCCCCGGCTTCGATCTTGGACAGATCAAGCACATCATTGATCATCGCCAACAAGCGGTGCGCCGCGCCGTGAATGCGGGTGAGGTCGTCGCGATCCTGATTGTCGCCGCGATCTTCCGCGTTCTCTATCAGCATTTCGCCATAGCCGATGATCGCATTGAGCGGCGTCCGCAGTTCATGACTCATGGTCGCAAGGAATTGCGACTTGGCGACATTGGCCTGTTCCGCCGTCGCGCGCGCCGAGTCGATCTCCTGGAACGCCCGTTTCAGCTCAATGTCACGACGCTCGATCTCGTCGAGGATATGGGCGAGGCGCTGTGTCGGACCGTGACGCTTGCCGTCATCATTTGCCGGCGTATCGGCGCCGCGGCGGGCAAGCACTTCTTCCGCGCGGCCAACGGCGGCAAGCATTTGGCGGCGGCTGCGATAGATCAGGAACGCGATAACCAACAAGCCGACAACACACCCGCCTGCCAAGACCATGGCCAGCGTCATCATTTTCAGTGTTTCCGCTTGCAGCTCCGATTGGATCGCCTGCGCCTCGGCGCGCGCCTCCGCCTGCGCCACTTCGCTTTCCATCGTCGCGCGCAACTCGCGGACGCCGGCGTTAAACCGCGTCATTTGTAGGCGGTCCGAACCTTCATGCGCGCGGAGCATCGCCGCAAAGGCTTCGGCATAGCGGCCTTCCGCGTTCAGAACTTCCGGCTCGATCAGATCGAGGCGCTCGTTCAGGCCTGGGTCGCCACGTTCAGCCGCCATGCGACGCAGCTCTTGCATTGCGGCCCGTGCTTCCTCGCCCTGACCCAGCCGCGCCAGCGCGTGAACCCGATAAGCGAGCATGCGCGTCAGATACTCGACCGGCGCACCTTGAATGCGACGTGCTTCGTCGGCGCAGTGCAGCGCGGTCCGGTAATCGCCGGCGAGGAAGTGAACGCGAGCGCACAGCATGCCGGTGAAGAATTGCATCGACGGATCGTTGATGTTGCCGACTACATTTCGATGGATGCGGGCGAGGCGAAGCGATTCATCGGTCGCACCCGCTTGCGCGAACATGCCTGCAACGTTGTTGATGATCACCGCGCCGTCGATCGGCCTGCCGGCGGCATGATCGAGTTCAACGGTGCGCTCAAGGTGCGTCAGCGCGGTTTCATAGTCGCCCACCCGCACCGAGTTGTAAGCCATCGCATCATGCAGGCCGGAGCGTAGCGCCCGTGTTTCCGGCGTGTCGGGAAGGTGCAAGAGGCCGGCGCGAGCCGCTTCCAAAGAGTTCGCGAACATGCCGAGATCGGTCAGTGCATAGGCGCGCAGCCGCTCACCCGCGGCGCGGACATAGGCGTCGGTGACGTTCGCCAGCATCGCGGCCAGGTTGGAACGCGCGGCGACGTAGTCGCCGTCGAGCGCCGGGGCGTAGGCGCGCAGAACGCCAGCCATCGCCGCAAAGCGCGCGTTGCCCTGCAGGCGCGCTTCCTGTTCCAAGGTCGCCAGCGAGGCCGCGGCCGCCTCCGCATCGGAGGCCACATAGTCATCGGCGGCCATATCGTAGAGAACCATCAGACGCGCTTCGCCTTCGAGCGATTGCGCCGTCAGCGCACGCTGACGCTTCACGTCTTCGGTAATAATGAGATTGCCGGCTTCGATCCGGCGGGCGAGGGCTTCGCCGCGCACGATCCAGTCAGTTTGCTGCGCAGGCTGCTGCTGAGCCTCAGCATTTCCCACAACGCAGAACGCGCACACGCTCAGAACGAGCGCGCGCAGGTTAAGTGCACGCATAGCCCCACACCTTTATTTTGGGGCACCATGCACAATTGCTGTTAACGGAGCGCGTTAGGAGTTTGGTGAAGCGCCGGTTAATCGGCCTCAGAGCGTTGTAATGTCCGCGCCAAGGCTTTGCATGAAGCTCGCAAAGCCGGGGAAGGATGTGGCGATCATGTCCGCGTCATCAACCGTAACGGGTTCTTTCGAAGCGAGACCCAGCACCAGGAACGACATCGCAATGCGGTGATCGCCAAGCGTTCGGACCTCGGCGCCGCCGCGAACGCTTTTCGGCCCGCGTCCGTTGACCACCAGCCCGTCGGGCAGCTCCTCGGCCTCGACGCCACACGCGCGCAAGCCTTCCACCATGAGCGTGATGCGGTCGCTTTCTTTCACCCGCAGCTCGGCCGCGCCGGTGATCCGGGTTTCGCCGTCGGCGAAGGCCGCCACCGCCGCCAAAATCGGAAACTCATCGATCATCGCCGGGGCGCGGCGCGCCGGCGGTGTTGCGCCGTGCAGTTTCGAGGCTTTGACAACGAAGTTGGCGATCGGTTCGCCGATCGGATCGCGCGTCTCTTCGTAGGCGATGTTGGCGCCCATTTCGAGCAGCGTCTCGAAGAAGCCAAGCCGCAACGGGTTCACCAGCATGTCTTCGACGCGCACTTCAGA
>CAYUOC010000179.1:0-4439 GCA_964446305.1 uncultured Terricaulis sp.
GACGTGGATCACATCAAAACGGTCGGAACTTTGCGGCGCCGTGTTTGTTGGATTCGCGTGGGGGCGACGCGCTGCGAGGAGCGAACCCCTATGCTTGTCAAAGACACAATGAGCCGCGCCGTGAAGACGGTGTCACCGGAAACAACGATCAAGGAAGCCGCGCGTATCATGGCGGACGCCGACTTAGGCGCGCTGCCGGTTGCGGCTGGTGATCGCCTCGCGGGCAT
Organism: uncultured Terricaulis sp.; assembly: GCA_964446305.1. Classification (GTDB taxonomy): domain Bacteria; phylum Pseudomonadota; class Alphaproteobacteria; order Caulobacterales; family Aquidulcibacteraceae; genus Vitreimonas. Next base: position 228 of record CAYUOC010000179.1, read on the forward strand.
GGTGACGGACCGCGATATCGTGGTGCGCGGCGTAGCGATTGGCAAAGGGTTGGAAACAACCGTCGGCGAGGTGATGACGCACGATGTTCTCTATTGTCACGAGGACGAAGACATCGGGCACATCGCCACGAACTTAGCCGAGAACCAAGTCCGGCGCTTGCCGGTGGTGGACGCAGACAAGCGCCTCGTTGGCATCATCTCGTTGGCCGACATCGCGGACGCGCGCGCCGATGAAGCCGGCGAAGCGCTTGAAGGCATCACGCGCCCGGGCGGCGCGCGCAGCCAATCGATCGAAGGACGCGCCTAGTCAGCTTAGTGTTAGGCGCGGTCTTTGAGGTCGGTGTCGCCGTGTTGGCGCGCGCAGTGAGCGCAGCAATAGATCACGCCATCCGCCTCGACGCCGTGGCCGATAATCATACACTCGCAATGGCCGCAGCGTGGTGCGAGCGCATGGATAGCGCATTCAAACGCGTCGAAGGTCATGGTCTTGCCGGCGGCGCTGACCTGGAACGCCTTGTCATAGTCGTTGCCGCAAACGTCGCAACGCATAGGAAAATCTCCCTCTGGTAGAAATCCAACGACGCGACGGCGGCGACGTTCCGATGGTTTACGGGTTTTAGTACCGATTTCGGGGTTCTAGGCCTGCGCTGCGGTAGCGTGGTTGGCGCCGCCGGTAGCCGACGCTACAGCCGGGCCATGCGGGCAATCTTCTTCATCCTGAGCGTCTTCACACTGACGGCACTGCAGCCGGCGGCGGCGCAAATCACGGTTTCCTCCCGGGCCTCCGGGCCGTTCACCGACGCGCACTACATCACTGATGACCGCGCCAATTTGGTGCTGACGATTCAGCGCGAATTGGGCCCGCTCGGGTTCGGGCTCGATATTCGGGGCTGGCGCGATCCGGACGGCGTCGATCGGGCTGAGTATTTCTGCCAGCCCGACGCGGTCCTGATGATGGAGTCGCGTTCGCGCGCGCAGGCTTATTATCTGCCCTACCTCACATGGCGCACGGACTGGACCGTCGAGCCCGAACTGGCGCGCTTTGACTCGCGCCATGTCACGTCGATGGGCACGTATCAGTCCTTGCTGCCCGCGGGCATCCGCGCCATGGCGCCGCCAGTCGATATGCGAATGGCGACGACGATGCGGCGCGGCGATGGCTACCTCAATACGCTCTTCACCGTGACCAACCGCTCGAACGAAGCGCAGCGTATGACGTTCGTTTATCAGGACGCCGCTTACATGTGGTTTCCCGACGGCGATCAGCGGAATGTCGAGAGCATTCGCATTGCGACGAGTTCCGCGGGCTTCGAGCGTCGCGTGAACCAAGAATCCGCCGGCGCCACCGCGCAAGGCTTTTGGCAATTCGTCGGCACCTTCAACCGCGAGCACGGTGTAGTCGCCGGCATGCTTTCGTTCACGCCTGGCGATCAGCTGGGCATTTCGCGCGAGTATCTTGGCATTACCGGCGAAACCATCGGCAACGTCGGGTATGTCAACGCACGGCCCAACTACCGTCGCAGTGATATTCCGAATGTCGCGGACGGTCCCAACGTGCGCGAGCAGCGCCGTTACATAAACCGGTTCATTGCACTGGACTTCGGCGTTGTGCAGCCTGGCGCAAATGCCACGCGCACGTTCTATCGCATCGCCACGGTGCTGCCGGAGGGTGAGCGCAGCGAGGATGGCATCCAGCGCTGGGTGTCAGCGACCGTTGTGCGGATGCAAGGCGGCTGAGTCAGTTTGAGCCGATTTTTGCGCGAATTTCCGCCGGTTCCCCCGGCTCTTCTGGCGCGTCGAGCTGAAACCGGCGGACGCTGGCGGTTTCGCAGACGCCCTGATTGATGTGAACCACTTCCGTCTCGATGGTTTTCGGCGCCGGGCGGCGGATGACGGTGAACGCGCAAGGTTCATGGCGAACGCGTTGTGAGAGCGTGCCGCTGGTGACTGAAAGCGCGCGCGTTTCAAACAGACGCGCGGATGCGAAGTGCAAGTGGCCGCTCAAGAAGAGTTCAGCGCCGGCATCCGCTAGTCTGCGAAGGCCACGGACGCCGCCGCGCGTAATGCCCTTTATCGGCGCATCATTGGGCCAATCGAGTGGATGGTGGGAGATGATGATGCGGAGCGCGCCGGGCTTGGCCCGCTGCAGCTCCGCGGCAGCGACCGCGGTTTGGCCGCGCGAGATTTCGCCTTGCGCCCAGTTCAGGCGAAATTGCCAAGCGCGTGCAGTGTTGACCGGCACAATGCTCCACTCATCGGTGTGCCACGCTTCGTGCCGGATGCCTGCTTGGGCCCGCCGGATGCGATCCCATGGGTAAAACAGCCTGCCCCACATTTCGTAGTACGGAACATCGTGATTGCCCGGCGTAAGCATGGCCGGGGCTTCGAGGCTGCGTATCCAATCGCAGGCGGCGCTGAGTTCGCTTTGCAGGCCGTCCTTGCTGATGTCGCCGGTGACAATGACGGCGTCGGGCTTCAGGTCGCGAACGTATTTCGCGGCGGCGGTGAGTGCGTGTGTATCTTCACAACCGAAGTGGAGATCCGTGAAATGGACAAGCTGCAACCGCTCTACTCCCCATCAAGCGCCAGCACTTTGGGGCCACGCTTGTCGAAGGTAATGCGCACATAAGAAATGAATGTGCGCGGCTCGCCATCCAGTGTGGCGGGAATGATGCCGGAGGCATAGATGTCGCCGGTTTCGGTGTTGTTGATCTCGATTGTGCTGTCGTTGCGCCAATCTGCGGTCACCGCCCGCAGGCTAACGCGCGCCAGATCCACAATATCCTTCGCATCGAGACGCACCCATTCGAGATGATCGGATTCGATGCCGCCGGAAAAACTGGGGCAAAGCACGCCAATGCCTTCCGCCTTGCGCATCTTGCTCTTGCCCGCGCGCGCGCGAATGGAGCGCGTGAAAGAGCGATTCAACGCGTGACGAAGGCGTTGCAGCGCCTTCAACGGCTTGCCTTCGCGGACGGATTCGCGCGCGAGGGCGAGCAGCGTGGTCGGCCCGAAGAGACCCGCGACGTAGAACGCTTCACCGTTCGCGCGGCCGACCGGCAGGCGACGTTCCACGCCGCGTTCGAGTACAGCTGTAATCGCTTCGGGCCAGGCGAGATCACCGTAGAGCGCCTTCGGCAGAATATTGAGCGTGCCGCCGGGCAGCAGAATGAGCGGCGGACCATCGCGCGGAGCGAGCTCCGCGGCCGCACGCGCGGTGCCATCGCCACCGAGAACAATGATCGCGTCAAACTGAGAGGCGCGCTGAAAGTGGCTGCGCGCCATACGCGTTGCATCGACGATGGTGAATTGTTCAACGCCCGAAGCGGTCAACAACTCAACAAGTTCAGCCCCGGCCTTGTGGCCGACGCTTCCTGCTTTTTCATTCAGAAGAATGAGCGCCTTACGCACGCGTGCTGGGCGCGGCAGCTCTGGCGCGGGGGAAGTTTCGGCGGCGGGTTGCATGGCGGGAACCAACGCGGTTCCGCCGCCGAAGTTCCCTTAGCGGCGGTCCACCGAGCCGCCCATCGACGTGGAGATATCGTCGCCGCGGCCGCCGCCAGCGACGTTGACCGCGCCGCCCATGGAAGCGACGGCATCGAAGCTGTTGGAGGCATAAACACGGGCATCGCCACCCATGGAGGCGGCGATGTTGGCGTTCTGGCATTGCAGCTCTTCGGCCCGGATCATGCCGCCCATGGAGACGGCGGCGTTCAGCGTCGTGCAGGCGCCACTCACACGAAGTTCGCCGCCCGTCGATGCGGCGATGGACATATCTGCGGTGTTGACGTCAGCGGCGATGAGTTCGGCCCCGCGTGAAGATGCGAGGCTCGCGATTGCGGGCATGGTCACCCGCACGGTGGCGTCGATCGCCGGCGTGCCGCCCCAGAGCGGACGATTGGTGCGGCGGATGATGAGCTGGCCATCATTGACGCGGGTTGAGACCTTATCGGCTTCCGAACCGGTGACCTCAACACGATAGGAGTCGCCGGTGGTGACTTCGACGCGAATGCGGTCGGCGGCGGAGACACCGGTGAAGTTGCTGACGTTGCGGATTTCGGCGCTGGCCGCGCCGACAAGCGCAACGAGCGCGGCCGCGGTGAACAAAGCGATACGCATGTCTGGTGATCCTTAGTCGGCGCGGCGGAGCGAACCGCCGGAGGAAAGATCGATGTTGCCAATGCCCGGGTTGCCGTAGGCGACGACACCGCC
>CAYUOC010000179.1:4539-7679 GCA_964446305.1 uncultured Terricaulis sp.
GCGGAGAAGCCCTCGGCGCGCGGCATGCTCACGCGGATGTTGGCTTGACGCCCGCGCCAAGAGAAACCGCGCACTGGTTCGACGATCAGCGTGTCGCCAGAGACGCGGGTGATGATGCGGTCGGCGTCGCGGCCAGTGACCTCAACGCGGAAGGCGCCACCGACGGTGACTTCGACATCAGTGCCGGCGCTGGCCGAAACTTGGGTGAAGCCGGAAAGGTTGCGGACTTCGGCGTGGGCGACGCCGGCGGTGGCCAATACCAAGGCGGAAGCCGCCAAAATCAGTCTCATAAGGAACTCCCCTGCCGTCAGCCGGGCGTAGTTCGCCCGTCTGTTGCCGAAGGGATGCGGGCTCGGGCGGGTTTGGATGCATTGGGGCATCCGGGCCGGGCGATCCGGCGTATTAGGGAGCAATGAAGCGCCGCGCCCTCCTCTCCACCGCCCTTTCCGCCCTGGCCGCTGCCTGCACGCCGTCCCTTGGGGCGTTCAACGCGTTGGCGCCCCGGGATCGGGATGGACGGCGGGTGGCGCGGGATATCCCGTTCGGGCCGGAGGCGCGGCAGCGGCTGGACGTTTATGCGCCGGAGGGCGCGGGGCCGAAGCCGGTGATCGTGTTCATCTATGGCGGCTCGTGGGCGAATGGCGACAAGGACGACTACACGTTTGCGGGCGCGGCTTTGGCGTCGCGCGGGTTCGTCACGGTGATCCCGGACTATCGGCTTGTGCCAAGCGTGCGCTTTCCGGCGTTCATCGAAGACTGCGCTGCGGCGGTGCGTTGGGTCGCCGATCATGTTGCAGAGTTTGGCGGTGATGCGTCGCGGATCGTTTTGGTTGGGCATTCGGCCGGCGCGTACAACGCGATGATGCTGGCGCTCGATGCGCGCTATTTGCGTGACGCCGGGGTTGATGCGGCGCGTGTGAGCGGGGTCGTGGGCTTGGCTGGGCCGTATGATTTCTTGCCGTTCGATGTCGATGCGACGCGCAACGCGTTTGGCCAGGCGCCGGATGCGGCGTTGACGCAGCCAGTGCATTTTGCGCGCGCTGACGCGCCGCCTGCGCTGCTGCTTTGGGGTGATGCGGACACGACGGTTGGGCCGCGCAATATACGCGGACTAGAAGCGGCGCTGCGTGCGGCTGGGGCGCCGGTTGAGACGAAGATTTATCCAGGCGTCAATCACGTCAACATCATGCTGGCGATTTCGCGGCCGTTGCGTGGGCGCGCGCCGACTTTGGCGGACGTGACGGCGTTCGCGGAGCGCGTGACGGCTTAGGTGATGCTGCCGCGAGTGAAGCTGCGCAGGAGTTGCGGCGCGCCTTCTCGGTCGAAGCCGATAGCGGCGGTGTAATCCATCAGCGCGCCGTGCTCGCTTTCCTCGAACTTTCCGTCGGAGACGAAGACCGCCATAAGCGCTTTGAGCAGCGCGACCTTCTGATCGCGGGTAAAGGCGCGGCCGCGCGCGGCCAGGAACGAGATTAGCTCGTCCTTGTTGAGGCCAGCGCGCGCGAACGCCTCCTCCACCTTCACCGCTTCGAAGGCTTCGCCGCCGATTTCGCGCATGGCGATGGTGATGGCGCGCTTCTCTTCGTCGTTGACGCGGCCATCGAGCTTGGCGGCGTTGACCAGGGCTTCGAGCGCGTAGCCGGCGAAATCGCCGCCGGTGGCGGCTTCGGTTTTCTTGGCCTGCAGGCCGCGAATGAACGCACGGAACGCGATCCACAGCGCAACAGCAGCGATGATGAGGAACAGCGCGACGACAGCGCCGCCGTTTGTGGATTCTTGTGGCGCGACGTCAGCGGCGGCCTGCGTAAGAACGAAGATCATGTAGTTCGCCTAAAGTGGCCTGCCCGAGGTGTCGACGAAAAACGTCCTAGACGAGACGCGATTGCTCCACCGCCGCAGCAATGAAACTGGCGAACAGCGGGTGCGGCTCGAACGGGCGGCTCTTGAGTTCGGGGTGATATTGCACGCCGATGAACCACGGGTGGTCGCGGCGTTCGACGATTTCGGGGAGCACGCCGTCGGGGCTCATGCCGGAGAAGATGAGGCCCGCTTCTTCGAGCTTGTCGCGATATTTGGTGTTCACTTCGTAGCGGTGGCGGTGACGCTCGCTGATTTCTGTGTCACCGTAGATTTCCGCGACTTTGCTGCCGGGCTCGAGCGCGGCCTTGTAGGCGCCCAAGCGCATGGTGCCGCCGAGATCGCCGGCGGCGGTGCGCTTTTCGAGTTCGTTGCCTTTCAGCCATTCGGTCATCAGGCCGACGATCGGGTGTTTCGCGGCGCCGAATTCAGTTGAGCTCGCGCCTTTGAGGCCAGCCTGATTACGCGCCGCCTCGATGCAGGCCATCTGCATGCCGAAGCAGATTCCGAAATACGGCGTCTTGTGTTCGCGCGCGAACGTGACGGCCGCGATTTTGCCCTCGCTGCCGCGTTCGCCGAAGCCGCCGGGGACAAGCACGCCGTGAACGCCGTGCAAATCTTCGTGCCAGGCGTCGCCGCGCTCTTCGAACTTCTCGCTTTCGATCCAGCGAATGTTGACCTTCACGTTGTTCGCAACGCCGCCATGGTGCAGCGCTTCGATCAGAGATTTGTAAGCGTCTTTCAGCTCGGTGTATTTGCCGACGACGCCGATGGTGACTTCGCCGTCGGGCGATTTCAGGCGCTGAACAATGGTCTCCCATTTGCCCATATCGGGCTGGGGCGCGACGGTGACGCCGAAATGCTTGAGCAATTCGGTGTCGAGGCCGGCCAAGTGGTAAGCCATCGGCGCTTCGTAAATCGTTTGCAGATCGCGGGCTTCGATGACCGCGCTTTCGCGGACGTTGCAGAAAAGCGCGATCTTGCGCTTCTCGTCTTCCGGGATGGGCCTGTCGCAGCGGCAGAGAAGAATGTTCGGCTGGATGCCGATCGAGCGCAGCTCTTTCACGGAGTGCTGCGTCGGCTTCGTCTTCATCTCGCCGGCTGACGGGATGTAGGGCAGCAGCGTGAGGTGCACGAACGCGGCTTGGCCGGGATCGAGTTCTTGGCCGAGTTGGCGAATGGCCTCGAAGAACGGCAGGCCTTCGATGTCGCCGACGGTGCCGCCGATTTCGCAGAGAACGAAATCCGCGCCGCCATTGTCGGAGAGCACGAAGTCTTTGATG
>CAYUOC010000180.1:0-7678 GCA_964446305.1 uncultured Terricaulis sp.
GTCCAGGTCGCGCACACCACCGCCGGCGACGCCACGTTGATGGCCTACGTCGCTCTAGCGCCCGTCGCCGCCGCATCGATCACCGAGGACCTGGAACGGCGCCTCATCAAGCAATGGACCGAGATCGAAGACACGTTCGCACGAGACAGCCACGCGCCGCAGGACCCGACCTTCGACATCAGCGGCTGGACCAGCTCTCACACTGGTCGACTTCTGCCTCCAGATGAGATGCGCTCTTACGTGGACCACGCGGCGGCGCGCATCATGGAAACACGGCCGAAAAGCGTGCTCGAAATTGGCTGCGGATCCGGACTTCTGCTCTTCGCACTGGCGCCTCAGCTCCAACGCTATACCGGCATCGACATCTCGATCGCCAATGTCGCGCGTCTGCAAAGTTTGTGTGGCGATGACAATCTACGAGCCCGCATACGCGGACTTGAGACTGTCCAACTCCACCTCGGCGCCGCTCACGACGCGGCGGCGCTCACGAACGAACACTACGACGCAATCGTCATGGCGTCGGTCGCGCAATACTTTCCGAGCCAAGCCTACTTTGAGCGCGTGTTCGACGGGCTGATCCGGCACAGTCGAGCGCACGGCGGTGCAATCTTTGTCGGCGATGTGCGTAGCTTGCCACTCCTGCCTGCATTCAAGACTTGGCTAGCACAGAACGGCGGCGCCACGCAGGCGGACAACGTTCGCGAACTGGCGCTTGACCCGGGCTTCTTCCACGCGCTCAAGCAGCGCCATCGGCGCATCAGCAGCGTCGCCGTGATGCCCAAACGCGCCGGCAGCGCGATGGAGATGACACACTACCGATACGACGCCATCATCCGTTGCGACGGTGGCGCCGTTGACGACTCGGTCTTTGAGTGGCGCCCGGCGCCGCGCTTATACGACGAAATAAAGGCGGCACTGAGCTCAAGGCCGCCAGTGCTTGCGTTCCGCGGCATGCACAATGCACGCCTAGGTCCCGGCTTCGAGCCCGAAGACCTATGGTCTCTCGCGCAACAGATGGATTACGACGCCGAGTTGGCGCTGCTCCCGGGCGACACAACCGGCGCATTCGACCTGATTTTCCGGCGTAGCGATCACACCAACGTCCCCATTCACTGGCGGACGCATGAAGCACGCAAAGACCTAGCGCTCGCAAACGCCCCGCTGCGCCTGCAGATCAACCAGCACTTCGCTGATCTTCTCCGCGAGCGCCTCAAGCCACTTCTGCCCGACTATATGACGCCCTCACGCATCACAGTGCTCGACGAATTGCCTCGAACCGCGAACGGAAAACTCGATCGCGCGGCGCTGCAAAGCGGCGACCAGAAGAACGAGGGACCAACTACGCCGCCGCGCAACGAGACCGAGCGCGTTCTGTGTGCGGCGACCGCCGAGATACTCGGCGTCGCGCAGATTGGCTCGGGAGCGAACTTCTTCCACAGCGGCGGCGACAGCATTAGCGCGATCCGCTTGGTCAACCGCGTTCGCGAGAATGGCATTCTGATCTCGCCTCGGGACGTCTTCCAACACCCCATCTTGAGTGACCTCGCTGCGTCAGCGCGACACGGCGACATGCCAGCCGCTGCCGCGGCGATCGATCCGACGGGGGACTTTACGCCAACACCCATCATGAAATGGCTAGTCGAGCGCGACGGCCCATGGCGCGGTTTCCGCCAAGCCGTGCTGCTGCAAGTGCCCGCTGATTTCGACGAAACGCCGTTTCTCACAGCGCTCCAAGCGCTGCTCGATCATCACGACGCTCTTCGTATCGCGATCTCCGACGGCGGCAGCGCGACTGTTAGACCTGTCGGCGCCGTTTCAGCGCGCGATTGCTTCGTCCGAACAACCTTATCCGCTCAAAAAGCATTCGACACGGTCTCGTTTGCACCTGAGCGTGGCCGCCTGCTTTGCGCTGCACTGCTCGAAAAGACCGAGAACACTGGGTCGCGTCTGTTGCTGGCAGTACACCACCTTGCGATCGACGCGGTTTCCTGGTCGATCTTGATCGACGACCTCGCTACGGCTTACGCCGCTGCGCGCAATCATGTTGCGATACGCTTGCCAGCCAAGACAGCGAGCTTCCGCGCTTGGTCAAAGCAGTTGAGTTCTACTCTCCCAGATCGACTGCGCGAAACTGCACTTTGGCGTCACCACGGCGCCTCGCCAGCGACCGCGCTCACAGCCACACCGCTGGACCCCAGCCGCGATCTCGTCTCGACCGCGCGTGATATCGAGGCTGTGCTAACTCCCGCAACGACGAACGCGCTGCTCACGACGTTGGCAAGCGCCTATCGCGTCAACGCCGACGACATATTGCTGACAGCCCTGACGCTCGCGGCGGCGGAGCACCGCAATCTCGGTAATCGGTTTGCGCTGCGCATAGCTCTTGAAGGGCACGGGCGCCCCACAGACGACGACGGCTTAGGCTGCACGCGAACAGTCGGCTGGTTCGCCGCCGTCCATCCGCTGCGCCTCGAACTCACCGACATCAATCTGCGCGACGCCCTCGCCGGCGGCGCCGGCGCCGGGATCGCGCTGAAGCAGATCAAGGAACAAGTCCGCGCAATTCCTGATCGTGGTGTGGGCTATGGCGTGTTGCGCTATCTTGATGCTCAAACCGGCGCTGAATTCGCGCATCACCCTGCGCCCGATATCTCCTTCAACTATATGGGCCGTTCGCCCAAAGCGGGGGCCTCAGACTGGAGACCTGCGCCGGATGCGCCGGCGATACTCGGGGAAGCGGACGATGAATGGCCTCTTGCGTCTGCCATCAACATCAACGCCTGGATCGAGGACGGCGAGGACGGACCGACACTCCATTCGACATGGCGCTATGCCCCCGCCGCTATTGAGGACGCCGACGTAGCCGCCATCGTCGATACATGGCAACGCGCCTTGATTGCGCTTGCCGCACATGGATCAAAACCAGGCATAAACACGCTGACACCAAGCGATCTTGTCGGCATGTCGCTTTCCCAGGCAAGCATCGACGATATCGAACGGCGCCACCCAGGCCTCGTTGACCTGTGGCCACTGACGCCCACGCAAGAGGGGCTGGCCTTCCACGCCATGAGCACGACGGCCGAAGACCCATACATCGTCCAACTTATTCTCGAACTCGCTCCCGCATGCGAAGAGAACCGCCTGCGCATGGCGCTCGACACGCTGGTCACACGTCACACTGGCCTGCGCGCGCGTCTGGAGCATGACGCCGAAGGCCGTCCTCTCCTCGCCATTCCACCGCCTGTCCCAATTCCCTGGACACGACACGATCTCCGCGGCCTTCGCGAAGGAGACCAGTCCGAACGTGCCGAACGTATCGAAGCTGGAGATCGCGTGCGACGCTTCGCGGTTCACCAGGACCCACTCATACGGGCGACTTTGATTCGGTGCACGCACAGCGCGCGATTGCTGCTTAGTCTGCATCACTTGCTCGCCGACGGATGGTCCGGCGCGATCATGCTCAGCGACCTACAATCGCTGTACCGGGATCGTCATCAGCCTCAGCTGCCAGCGCCAAATCCCCGCGCCTATCTCGCTCACCTCGCGGCCATGGATCGCGAAGCGGCGCGCGCGGCATGGCGCGATTATCTGTCTGACTTCGAGCCCGCCGAACCTTTGCCCAGCCGCGGTCAATCGCTGCGCATCGACACGCATGTTCCGGTTGAGTTGACGCGGCGGCTGGAGAACATGGCGCACGATTGCGGCGTGACGCTCGCGACAGCACTGCAAGCCGCCTGGTCGATCACCCTGGCACGCACCCTCGGACGCGAGGATGTGTGTTTTGGTCTGGTAAGTTCGGGCCGTCACTGGCCCGTGCCGGGCCTTGAAAACATGGTTGGCCTGTTCATTACCACCACGCCCGCGCGCGCGACCCTGTCCCCTCGCGACTCCGTGCGTGCGCTGCTGCAACGTCTGCAACAAGCTGAAATGGCACTACACCCGCATCTGCATCTGCCATTGCCAGAGATTCAGCGCGCCACAGGCCATCGCACGCTGTTCGATACACTTTTCACGTTCGAAAACTATCCGTCACAAGCGCCAAACGAAGGCTCCGACCCGGAGCTTCCGCTTCACGGCGTGCAAAGCCGAAGCGGCGCGCACTACGCACTGAACCTTGCCGCGATCCCGACCGATGGCATCCACCTGCAGCTTCACTACAATAGCGACGCATTTACAGAGAGCAGCGCCGCGGCATTGCTTGATCGCATGAACCGCGTGCTAGCGCAAATCGCCGCAGATCCTTCGCGGCGCTTGGTGGAAATCGACGGCATGAGCGAAGCAGAACGCGCGCGACTCGCCGCCTTTGCCGGCGCCCCCTCGCGCTTTGCTGATGCCCTTCTGCCTGACTTGTTCGAAGCGCAAGCGCGGCGCACGCCCGACGCCATCGCGCTCACCTTCGAGAACGAGCATCTCAGTTACGCCGCGCTAGATGCGCGCGCTAACCAACTGGCGCGCACGCTCCTGAAACACGGCGCAGAGCCGGAACGGTATGTCGCCATCTGCCTCCCGCGATCGCTCGACATGATTGTGGCGGCAATCGCGGTGTTGAAGACCGGCGCCGCGTATTTGCCGCTCGACCCGGCCAATCCGCCATCGCGGCTGGCGCTTCTCACGGAGGATGCGGCGCCAATCTGCGCAATCACCACGCACGCCCTCGCCACGGCATTTTCCGTCGGCGCCATCTGCGTTGACGATCGGGCGATGGTGGCCGCCATTACGGCGCAACCCTTCCACTCGCTTTCCAAAAAAGAGCGTAGGCGCCGTCGCTCGCCGGATCACCCCGCTTACGTCATCTACACGTCAGGCAGCTCGGGGACGCCGAAGGGCGTTATTGCAACCCACAGAAACGTCTTGCGCCTCTTTACATCGGCGGAGGCGCCGTTTGATTTCCGCACTGACGACGTGTGGACGCAATTCCACTCAATCGCTTTTGATTTCTCCGTCTGGGAAATATGGGGCGCGCTCCTCAACGGCGCGCGCTTGGTGATCGTGCCGCAGCAAACGATGCGCGAACCCAAGGCTTTTGTCGATCTACTCGAACGCGAAAGTGTGACCGTGCTTTCGATGACGCCGCCGGCCTACGCGCGACTGTCGGTTAAGGGGCGGAAACTCGCACTTCGCACCGCGCTGATCGGTGGCGAAGCATATGCACCCGATCAGATTCCGCACCCTGACAATGTCGAGCTCCGCAATGTGTACGGCCCGACAGAGGCCACGATCTTCGCCACCATGGGCGCCCCGTTCCGGAGCTCGCCGGAGACGCCGATCGGTTGGCCATTGCCGAATACCGGGGCCTATGTGCTTGACCAGAACCTGCGGCCGTCTCCGGTTGGCGTCGTTGGCGAACTCTATTTGTCCGGCGCGGGCCTCGCACGTGGTTACTTACGTCGCGCTGCTCTAACCGCGACGCGCTTTGTCGCGCATCCATATAGCGCGCCCGGCGAACGCCTCTATCGCACTGGCGACCGCTGCTTCTGGAATGAAGACGGACAGCTCGTCTTCCGGGGACGCACTGACGAGCAGGTCAAGATCCGCGGCTATAGGATCGAGCCGGGCGAAATCGAAGCGCACTTGCTCGCGCTGGCTGGCGTGCATCAAGCCATCGTTATTCCACGCGAGGATCGTCCGGGTGAGAAACGCCTCGTGGCTTACGTCGTAACCACCGAGGATGAAGCGGGCCAAGGGGCGCTGAACGGCGCGCGCGAAGCACTGGAGCAGCGTCTGCCTCTCCACATGGTCCCAGCCGCATTTGTGCGACTGGATGTCATGCCGCTCAATATCAACGGCAAGGTCGATCGCCAGGCGCTACCTGCACCGTCGATCAAACCCAATCGACCGAAAGCGCCGGAAACGCCCGAAGCCGAATTGCTGTGCAAGCTTGTCGCCGATCTCGTTGGCGCCAACGGCGTGAGCCTTTCGGACAATTTCTTCCAACTGGGTGGAGACTCTTTGCTTGCCGTCAGGCTCTCGTCCCTAGTCAGCCAGCGGCTCGGCAAAGAACTGCCCGTGCATGCCGTGTTCGAAACACCAGCTCTCGGCGATCTGGCGAGGCGCATCGGGTTGATCACCGAAGCCTCAGTGGCGTTTGCGCGCGTGCTCGAGCTGCGCGGGGGTGGAAAGCGCGCACCGCTCATTTGTCTCTATCCCGGCACAGGCCTGTCATGGCCGTACGCCAATCTCACGGCCGTCATTGCGCCGCGGCGCCCGCTCTATGCAATCCAACCGCGCGCACTCGCAGAAGGTGTACAGCCGCCGCAACGCTTCAAGCAGCTGGTCAAAGACGCGATCATGGACATCGAGCGCATCGCACCAAGGGGCCCGGTGCGGCTTGCTGGCTGGTCGTTCGGAGGTGTGCTCGCCCACGCCGTCGCCACACGGCTGCAAAAAAACGGACGCAAAGTGACACGTCTCACTTTGATCGATAGCTATCCGATGCCGCGCGAAGCGGCGCCGGATTACACCAATGGCGACGATCTCTGGCGCGACGTGGCGCTCGGCGCAGGCTTGGCGCTACCGGCGGACGGCGCGGGTTATGACGCCACGAAGATCAAAGAGATCGCCACCCGGCAAGGCCACATCTTCAGCACCTTCGCACCGCGCCAACTCGAAGCGCTTGCGAACATCATGGCCAACAATACGCGTCTCCTGCCAACCGCTTGTCTCAAGCGATTCAAAGGTGACGTCGCGTTGCTGACCGCCGCTCGCGGCACGACGGGTCAGGATCGAAGCGCCGTCAGCCCTGCGCTATGGAGTCCCTACGTGGATGGCGACATCAAGGTTACGCCGATCGACGCTGAACATCACACTATGCTCACGCAGCACGCCGTCGCGCGGATGCGCGGTCTGATCAAATGAAAGCGCCGCATAGCCGCGATCTGCCCGCCTATGCGGCCTTCATCGTTCGCTCAGCCGTCAATCTGCAGGCCGGCCAAGATTTAGTAGTGCGCGCTCCCGAAGAGGCTCGGCCGCTCGCCGAACTAATCGCCATCGATGCACACGAACGCGTGGGCGAGCTTCATGTGTTCTACGATGACCCAAACGAACTCCGCTCTCTTGGGGAGGCGTCGTTTGAGGATTTGCTGCTCCGCACGCGAACCGCTTCGAAGCTCGCTGCCGATAAGCTCCGCACCGGGGCCGCCCATCTAACACTTTACGCTCCCCGCCCCGATCTGCTGCAAGGCTTGGAGCCAAGCCGCATCGCTCAAGCCCACGCCAAGCTCATCGAAGCGCGTGGCGAAGAATTGCAGGCCTTGGCATCCGGAGACACCAACGCAAGCGCGGCTCTATTTGTAACCGCAAGTTGGGCGCAGTGCATTTTCTCGAGCGACAGCGCCGAATTGGCGAGCGGCAAGCTTTGGAGCGTCATCCTGAGCGTCCTCGACAGCGACGAGAATTTCCGCCAACGCACAGACGTCTTCGCACGCCGTCGCTCACGCCTACAGGAGCTCGATCTGCGAACGCTTCGGCTCCGCGGGACCGGCATCGACCTCACGGCCGAACTCGCCGAGCATCATGTCTGGTGCGGAGGATGCGCACGATCGGCCGCAGGCGTGGACTATCTACCGGCCGTGCCAAACGATGCGTTGTTTACAGCGCCCTCCGCTGCGCGCATCGAGGGCCTCATCCGCTTCTCTCGGCCGATCGCCATCGCCGGCGCAATCGTCGAGGGCCTCGTCGC
>CAYUOC010000181.1:0-7673 GCA_964446305.1 uncultured Terricaulis sp.
GAAACTCCATGACGATACCGGTGGCGACGCCCATGGCGAAATTGACGCCAAACAGGAGGCCCCAGAATTTGGTCATGTCGCGCCAGATCTGGCGGCCGGTCATGACATAGACGCTCTCCATCACGGCCAGCATGAAGGAAAGGCCAAGCGTCAATGGCACGAACAGGAAATGATACATGACCGTGATGGCGAACTGCCACCGCGAGAGGTCAACGACTGACATGTCGATCATGGGCGCCCCCAAAGCACGCCGGCTCAAGTCTCCGCATGCAAGGTTTGGATTTTATATAAGGGAATTCTCATATATAAGCAAACCCTGTTTGGTTGCGTCCTGGGGCCGCAGATGAGCGCTGCACAATCGGATTTGACCTGGGTCAAAGCGCCAGTGCGGCCAGAGACGACGGCCGCCGCCGCCGCCCTAGCGGCTGGGTTCGTGCTTGCGGTCGCGCAAGCGTGGGTTTTGGGGTTTACGCTTGCGGCGCTGGTGAGCGAGGGTCGCCTCGACAATGCGCTCTTAGGCGGGTGGGTTGCACTATCGGTTCTGCGCCTCGGCGCTGTTTTCCTCGCCGACACGCTGGGCGGCGAAGCTGCCTCGAAGCTCAAACGCCTAACCCGTGCGCGCGTTGGCGCCGCGTTCTTGAACGGAGCAGGAGCAGCCAACACGTCGCTGGTTGCCGCGCTCAATGACGATGTGGATGCGCTTGGGCCTTACATCGCGCGCTACGAGCCGGTGCGCGCCGCTTTGGGCGCGGGCATGGCCGCCGCACTCGTGTTTGCGTTTAGCCAATCGTGGGTGGTAGGCGCAATCCTTGTGCTGACTGGGCCGTTGACGCCGCTCTTCATGGCGCTTGTGGGCTACAAGGCGCAGGCGGAGGCGCGTCTTAAACTCGATGCGCTTCAGGACATGTCGCGCTACTTCCTCGCTCGCCTGCGCACGCTCGACATTATCTCGGCTTATGGCGGGCAGGCGCTTGAGGCAGAGCGCCTGCGCGCGCGCGCGCAAACCCATCGCGCGGCAAGCGTCGGCGTTTTGCGTGTGGCGTTCCTCTCGTCGGCCACCATTGATTTCTTCGCCACGCTTTCGATTGCCCTGGTCGCGACTTATATCGGC
Source organism: uncultured Terricaulis sp. (assembly GCA_964446305.1). Lineage (GTDB taxonomy): Bacteria > Pseudomonadota > Alphaproteobacteria > Caulobacterales > Aquidulcibacteraceae > Vitreimonas. The sequence goes on from CAYUOC010000181.1 coordinate 1,112, forward strand.
CTCTCGCTGCTTGGGATCATGCCGTTCTCGACCGGTGAGACGATCAATGCGGCCGAAGGGTTTGCGGCGTTAATGATAGCGCCGGAATTCTTCGCCCCGCTCCGGCGGTTCGCGCAGGCCTATCACGACCGCGCCGATGCGGCCGCTGCCGCGGAGCGCTTGGCGCCGCTTCTGGGGCAGGAGGCCGCGCCAGGCCTTAGGGTTTCGGAGGTGTCCGAGGCGGCGCCAGGCGAACATATTGTTGCAACGGCGCTGCAGGCGGGCTTTCCGGGCGGCGCCAGAACCCAGCCGCTCGATAGGGTGTTTCGCAAGGGCGAGCTGACGGCGCTGATCGGCGAATCCGGCGTCGGCAAGTCAGCCTTGCTGCACACTTTTGCGGGTCTTATCGCGCCAGTGGCCGGTCGCGTGCAACAAAGCGTTTCCGCCCGGCCCGTCCTCGTTGCGCAGACCCCGTTTTTGTTTGCTGCATCCGTGCGTGAGAATCTCACGCTCGGCGCGGCCTATACCGAGAAGCGCCTGGTTGAGGCGATTGTTGCAACGGGGCTCGCCGGCGATGCGAGCGCCGCGCTCACGATGCTTGAGCGTCCCTTGGGTGAGATCGCGCTTGGCGTCTCCGGCGGAGAAGGGCGCCGCCTTGCGGTGGCGCGGGCGCTGCTGGCCGATGCGCCGGTTCTGCTGCTCGATGAACCGACGGCGCACCTTGATCGGGAGTCTGAACGGGCGCTGATCGCTACGCTGAAGCAATTGGCGCGCGGGCGCGTCATCATCGCCGCCACGCACTCGCCCGCGCTCTGCGCCGCGGCCGATCAGGTCATCGAAGTGGCGCTGGCATGAGCGGCGACATGAAGTTCGCGCGACGCTTGACGTTGGCGTTGGCCGCGCTAGCGGGCGCAGCGTCGGTGTCGCTGTCGGCGGCCGCGGGCTGGTTCTTGGCGTCGGCGGCGATCATGGGGGCGCTTGGGCCCGCAGTCGCCTACGCGTTCAACTTCCTGGCCCCCAGCGCCGCGGTGCGTTTCTTCGCACTGACGCGCACGCTCGCCCGCTACGCCGAACGCGTGATCGGCCATGACGCGGTATTGGCTGAAAGCGCGCATTTGCGGCCGAGGCTCTTTCTGGCTTTGGCGCGCCGCCACGCGCGTGAAGCGGTGTTGTCAGCAGTGGGCGACATCGACGCGCGGGTCATGCGCGACTTAGAGGCCATCGAGGCGGAGCTGGTTCAGGTCAAAGCGCCAGCCGCGGCTGCTTGGGGCGGGGTAACCGCAGCCCTCTTTGCGTTTGCTTTTGTCGGCGTGGTGGAGGCGATGAGTGTAGCGCTCGCCTTCGCGGCGGCGTTCTGGGGCGCGCCGGGCTTGGCGAACCGGCTGACGTCGGCTGTTTGGGGCGATGTCGTCAGCCAGCGCGGACGGCTGCGCGCGATGTCGGCGGCGCTGGAGAAAGGCGGCGCGGAAGTGCGAACGCTCGGCGCTGCCCCGGTCGTGTTGGCGATGATGGACGCGTGCGGTCGCGACATTGAAGCGACCGAGCGAGCCATAGCGCGCGCCAGCGCCATCGTTGCGGCGCTGACCGGCGTTCTATGGATCGCAGCGCTGCTGCTCGTGATCTTGAGCGCTCACGCTCAAGGCGCAGATACCGCAGCGCTCACAGCATCTGTGCTCGCAAGCGTGGCGCTCAGCGAACAAACCTTGGCGCAAGCAGACATCGGCGCGCGAAAGCAGGAACGCGCGCAAGCGCGCGCGCGGGTCGATGAGATCCTGGCGGAGGAGGGCGCAAGGGCTCTGTGCGAACAACCAACGCCGCCGTGGGGTGTGACCGTGCGTGATTTTGCGGCGCTCGGCGACAATGGGCGCCCGCTGCGCCCCGGCCTCAGCTTTAGCGCCAGTCCAGGAGAGATCGTGCTGATCACCGGGCGGAGCGGGGCGGGGAAATCGACATTGCTGCGGGTTCTTCTTGGCCAGCGCGCCCCGCACGCGGGCGACGTGCGCCTTGGCGGCCAGTTGCCGCAAGCGCGCGCTGATCTGGCCATGCTCATCGCCTACGCGCCGCAAGCGGCACATCTGCTTTCAGGCACTGTGCGCGAGAATTTGCAGCTCGGCGCGCCCGCCGCGGACGATGCGAGCATGTGGCAGGCGCTGCGGCGCGCAAACATCGATTTGGCCGCCGAGCGGGCGGGCGGTCTTGACGTGGAGATTAGTGCGTTGGGTGAAGGCTTCTCGGGCGGCGAGGCCAGGCGGCTCTCATTGGCCCGCGCCTTCGTGTCGGCGCGCCCGGTGCTGCTGCTTGACGAACCGAGTGAAGGTCTCGACGCCGCGAGCGAGGCGCTCGTTGCGGGCGCCATTCGAGCCTACGTGGATGAGCGGCCCGAGCGCCTTGCGATCGTGGTGACCCATAGGCAGGCGCTGAAGGGCATTGGCGATCTCTGTGTCGACCTGGATGCCGGAGCAGAGTCGGATTATTGAAGATTTATTCGGATTTGCTAAATTAGGTGAGAACGTGAGGTTCTTTTGAGAGGTCAATTTATGGGTTCAGTCGCAAAAACAACGATTCCCCGCACGCCCGCGCGCAAATCCGCAAGGCTGCGGCGCAAACCCGTCGCCGCGCGCGCCCGGCCGGTGGAGCATCTTGAGCCGCGCGCGGTCGAGGCCGCGCGCCTGCTTAAGCTCTTGGCCAATGAGCAGCGCCTGACCGTGCTTTGCCGGTTGAGCGGGTCGGAAATGTCGGTCACCGAGCTCGGCGAATATGTAAACCTCAGCCAATCGGCCCTGTCACAGCACTTGGCGAAGCTGCGCGCCGACGGCTTGGTCGCCACGCGCCGCGATGCGCAAACGATCTATTACCGCTTGTCGGACCCGATCGCCGAACGCCTGATTGGGGTCTTGTGCGAAGTCTATGGCGGGCCGTCTCACCGCTGAGGCGCGGCGAGGTCTTTCTTCAATCTGCGCAGACCCAACCAGACCGCCGCGACCGCGCCTAAAGCGATAAGAGCCGGCGCAAGCGGGGAATGCAGCCATGGCCAATACGGCGCGAGCGCCGCGGCCGGCCGTTCGAGCAAACCGGTGAGATAATAAGCGATCGCAAATACTGAAAGACCTTCCACGGTCTGCTGCAATCGCAGCTGAGCGGCGGCCCGTTCGTTCATCGACGTCAGCAAGGCGCTGTTCTGCCGCTCGACGGCGACGTCGACACGGGTGCGCAGCAGGGCGGAGACCCGGTCGATGCGCTGCCCGGCGGCGTCGAGGCGCCTTGCGAGTGAAGCAGAGGTCGCCATCGCCGGTGCGAAACGCCGATTGAGAAAAACCGAAACCCGTTCGGAGCCATCGAGGCGCTCCTCGCGCAATTCGCCGAGGCGCTGGGCAAAAAGCGCCGCATAGGCCTCGGTTGCGCTCAGTCGAAAGCTCACGTCGCAGCGCAGACGTTCCAGGCGCGCGGCGATCGCTGTCAGATCCGAGAGTAGGCGCGCGTCCGCTTCGTTGTCCGAGGCCGCCGGCATGGCGCTTGAAGCGGCGCGCAGATCCTCCTCCAGGCTGTCCAGCGATCGCAACGCCTCTTGTGCAACGGGGAGCGCGAGCAAGGCCATGTTTCGATAGGTTTCAAGCTCGATAAGGCGCCTCGTCAGGCGACCGAGCCTCTGGGGATCGTTGCGATGCGGCACGACCAGCAGGTGGGTCCTGCCGTCGTCGCCAATACGGAAGTCGGACTGGGCCGTCGCAAGGCCCCCGCTCACACGCGCTCGCGCCACATCGGGCGGAAGATTGTCGCCTGCCTGCTCAAAAGATGTCGCTTCAGCGATGGTGACCTCAAGCGAGACGATGCACTGGCCCTTCAGCGGCCGGCCACCAATCGGGCGGCGAGACGCTTGGCGAGGTTTCTTCAGCGAACAACGTCCAGGCGACGAACTCGCTGTGCCGCTCCCATTTGAGCCGGCCGGCCTTGGTTTGCAGGAGGGCTTGGCGGCCCGTGCGATGAGACAAGGTCCCGCCTATTTGTTCGACAAGCGCGTCAAGCTCGTTCTCGGGCGAAGCAACACCCATGAGCGCTACATGAAACACGCGCGCTGGCGCCGCGACGGCCACGCTCGGGCGGGCGTGCGTTTCCGCATCGAGGGCGCGCCGGAAGGCGTGGTCGATCACTGCATGCCGGTCAAGGCGCGCAGCCTGTAGGCCGAGACGACGACAGCCGAGCGCGCCCGATCGAGGTCGAGTTCGGCCTGCAGCAAGTCGCGTTCAGCGTCGAGCACGTCGATTGTTGGTCGCTGGCCGACTTCGGCTTCATCGCGGATGCTTTGGAGCGCGCTTTGTGAAGCCTCGACCTGGAGCAGGGCCGCTGTTTGTGCTTCACGCGCCGCCAGGTTGGCTTCGAAAGCGCTTGTGACATCATCAACGACGCCGCGTTCGCCGGCTTGGCGCATCGCGCGCGCTTCTGCCAGCCCGGCGCGGGCCTCCCTGACTTCGCCGCTGATGCGCCCGCCGGTGAAGAGCGGGATCGAAGCGCGCGCGACGACCGCTGTGCCTTCGGCGCGATAGCCAGGCAAGAACTCGTCGCGGATCGTGCTTGATTCCAAACTCACCGTGACTGTTGGGGCGTGTTGGGCCGCCGCGCGCCACACGCCTGCGGAAGCGGCGTCTTCGGCCTCGCGCAAAGCAATGAGCTGAGGATTGGCGTCCTGCGCGGCGGCGATTGCCTCGTCGAGATGAGCTGGCGTCTCTGGCGGTGATGTGACCGCGTCGAGATCGCCAGGATCGACGCCAATGATGCGGCGGAAGCGCGAAACTGCGGCGGCGCTGTCGGCGCGCGCTTGCGCCATTGCCGCCTGCGCGCTGGCCCGGCGGGCTTGGGCCTGCGCCAGATCGCTGCGAGGGATATCACCGGTGTCGAAGCGGAGCTGCGCGTGTTCGGCCAGCCGCGTGACCGCCGCTAGATTTGCGGTGCGCAGCTCTAGAGCGCGACGGCTGGCGACGACGCCGAGATAGGCTTCCGCGACATCCGCGGCAAGCGCGGCGCGGACGCCGTTGCGCTCGGCGATCGTCGCGTCGCGGCCCGCGCGCGCCTGGCGCATGCCGGCCATCGCGCGCCCGCCGGAGAAAATGAGCTGCTCGGCCGAAATCACGCCCGAGCGCGGCTCGATCTCAATCGTGCCTGCGCCGTAATCGGTTTCGGCCTGCGCATACTGGCCGCGGGCGGTGACCTGCGGCAGCAGCGCAGAGCGGGCTTGGGTGAGACGCGCGCGCGCGCCGTCGACGCGGGCGTCGGCGACGTCGAGCACGGGGCTCGTTTCCATCGCGATCGCAATCGCCTCATCGAGGCTTTGCGCTTCAGCCCCAAAAGGCGCCATCGCGAGCGCCACCGCGCCGAGCGCGGCCCAACGCGAGCGGCTCATTTGAAGGCGCATCCAGGCTTGGCGCCGAACGCCTTGAAGAGCATGGCGGCCGGGCAGAAACCGGTGAACGATGCTTGCAACATGTTGGCGCCGGCAAACACCGTGAGCCAAATCCAGGCCGGGTGAACAAAGTGCGCGAGCGCGATGCTGACGAGGACAACAAAGCCAGCGAAGGCCAAAACTGCGCGGTCGAGTGTCATGGAGATCTCCTTGTAGATTGGATCCATTGGCTGAGGCCATCGGCGGTCATCAGACCCGCTTGCTGAGCGATCGCCTTGCCGTCATCGAATATGAAAAGCGCGGGGATGCCGCGGACGCCGAGCTTGGCCGGCGCTTGGCAGCGATCGGCGTTCATCTTGAGAAATACGGCGCTTCCGGCGAGCCGTTTGGCGGCCTCCGCGAAGTGCGGCGCCATCATCCGGCAAGGGCCGCACCATGGCGCCCAAACGTCGAGCACGATGAGGCCCTTGGTGTTGGCCATGTGCTTAGCGAAGCTCTCGTCATCGACATCGAGCGGGGCGTCAGTAATCAGGTGCGCGCCGCACTGGCCGCACTTGGCCGCCAGCGGATCGCGCCCCGCGGCGATGCGATTGCCAGTACCGCATGCGGGGCAGGCGACTTGGGTGAGCGCAGCCATGTGCGTCAGCTCTCCGGTTTGATTTTCTTGATGCCGAGCGTATCCATCAGCAGTTTTTCGTAAAAGGGCTCGCTCTTTCCCTTGCGCACTTTGCCGAGGAAGTATTTTTCGAACGCTTCCTTGGCCAAGTGCACCCATTTGCCTTCAGCTGACCAGTTGACGTTGCGCGGCGGAATTTGCGGCTGGGCGACGAAGGCGACGCCGCCATCGCCAAAATCGGCAAGGCAGATGGCGTTCCAGGTTGCTTCCGCTTCCGGTTCTTTCCCGCGCACGATTCTGGCAATGTTTTCGGCGGTGGCGGTCACCATCGATTCGATCATGAAGCCAGTTTTCGGCACGCCAACGGGCACCGGCGTTTTGCCCATAGGCGGAATGGCGACGGTCACGCCGATGCTGAAAATGTTCGGGAAAGCGGGGTTGCGCTGGTGCTTGTCGATCAAAACGAAGCCGCGCGGATTGGTGAGGCCTTCCAGGCCCTTGATCGCATCGACGCCGCGAAAGGCCGGCAGCATCATGGAATAGCCGAAGGGCAAATCATGGGCGGCTTTGAC
>CAYUOC010000182.1:0-7470 GCA_964446305.1 uncultured Terricaulis sp.
TCAGCAGCGGGTGCAGCATCTTGATCGGCGCTTTGAACATCTCGACGAATTCGAGCATGCCCTGGTTGGCGCGGTTCAAACCGCCCGAATAGCTGTACGCATCGGGATCGTTCTGCGCGTGCATTTCCAGCTTGCGGATATCGACCTTGCCGACGAGCGAGCTGACATCCTGGTTGTTGTCGTCGCCCGGTTCGGTTTTTGCGATCGCAACCTGGCGTAGGCGCGAGGGATTCATCTTCGCGACGCGGAATTTGGTGATGTCGCCGCCAAATTCGTCCAGCCGCTTCACGCACCAGGGGCTCATCAAGCCGGAGAGACGGCGCTGCGGGATGCCGTAATCGTCTTCAAGACGCTGGCCCCAGACATTGGGATCGAACAAGCCCAGCGGGTGCTCGAACACCGGCGACAGCTCATCGCCTGCTTTCAGCACATAGATCGGTTGATCTTCCATGAGCGCCTTCAGGCGCTCGGCCAATGACGACTTGCCGCCGCCAACGGGGCCCAGCAGGTAGATGATCTGCTTGCGCTCTTCCAAACCCTGCGCGGCGTGACGGAAGAACGCGACGATGCGCTCGATCGTCTCTTCCATGCCGTAGAATTCAGCGAACGCCGGATAGAACCGCATCGTGCGGTTCATGAAGACGCGGCCAAGACGCGCATCTTTTGACGTGTCGACCATCTTCGGCTCGCCAATCGCGGCGAGAAGGCGCTCGTGTGCGCTCGCGTAGGCCATAGGATCGTCGCGGCAAAGGCTGAGGAAGTCCTGCAGCGACATTTCCGCTTCTCGACGCTGCTCAAACGAGCGAGCGTAACTGCGAAAAAGATCTTCAGACATCGTGCCTCCGTCCGCGTCTCGCCAACCCTACATAAGAACTCCGGCTCCGAGACGCTTAACAAAAAGCCATGCAAATCTGGCGGCGATAAGGTGAGGTTTGTGACGCCGCGCGCGATCCGCCCAAACAACGCGCACAGGATGACATGATTTGCGGCGCTGTGGCCGGAAAACTCCGGAAAAGTTCAGAAGCCGTCAGAAGTGAGCGAAAGCTGAACGAATTGTGGCGCATGCACTTCGATGCGCGACTTTAACGAAGACAAAACCTTCGATTTTACGCGGCCTTAAGCACGTTGCGGCATCCCATTGGGGCTGGGGACCGCAAGAGGCTGACCAATGAGTGACAGTGCATGGGTGCTAAAGGGCGTCGACCCTGAGACCCGCGACCGCGCGGTCGAGGAAGCACAGCGCTTGGGCGTTAGCCTAGCCGACTACCTAACCGACATGGTGTTGAAGAGCGCGCTCACCGAGCAAGTGGGCGTGATCGCCGCCGTGGCCGAACCCGCACCGCCGCTGGAGCCGAGCGATTTTGGTGTTCGGCACCGCTTCAAGACCCTGGAACGGCGCCTGGAAGGCTCCGTCGGCAGCCTTGAAAGTGCGTTGCACGCCCTGGACAGCTCGCTCTTCGACGTCACATCGCGTGTCGGTGAGCTTGAGGGCCTGGCCGGCGACACCGCCCACGCCCTGCAACAGGCGCTCAACGAGATGGCCGGCCAGCTGGCCGCCGTGCGCCTTCACATCACCGACGTCGAGGAGAACTCCGTCGCCCGTGATGACGAAGCCGGCGCCGCGCATGCCGCGCTCACCCAGGCCTTTACCGGCCTCAACTACCGCACCGAGACGATCGGCGGACGCGTCGACGACCTCGAGATCGTCGCCCGCCGCGCCGACACCAACGCCGCCGTGCTCGCCGATGCGCACGAACAGCTGAAGCACGCCGTCGCCGACGATTTCAGCGCCTTCGCGCAGGACTTGAACGAGCGTCTGGGCCACGGTCTGCGCGATGTCGCCGCCGCCGCAGATGAAGCCGCGGCCCAAGCCGATGCCGCCGTCGCGCATCTCATCGTCGAGTTGCGCGGCGTCCGGGAATCGCTTGAACAGAGCGTCGCCGATGGCGTGGACGAAACCCGCCGGCGCATGCACACGGCCTTCAGCGAGGCCGCCGAGCGCATGGAAGCGCTGTCCGACCGCGTCGATCAGGTCGAAATCGTCAGCCTGCGCGCCAACGAACAACTCCGCATCCAGATCACCGACGTCGAGGACGCCGCGCAAACCTCGCTTGAGGAGACGGCCGAAACGCTACGTCAGGCGGGCGATGCTCTCGCCGCCGACCTGCAACGCTCGGTCCAGGACAGCCGCGCCGCCCTGGAAAGCGTCCACAATGACCTCGCCAGCGAGATCGCTGATGTCCGCGAACGCCAGCAAGCGGGCCTCGCGCGCCTGAAGCAGGTCGACGCCGCCGCCAATAACACCGCCAACGATCTCTCCGCGCTGCGCGAAACCCTGCTGCGGCGGATCGGCGAGGCGGAAACTGGCGCAGCCGAACTCGCCGCGCGGGTGCAGAGTGAGCTTGGCGAAGAACTCGACACCCTCACCTCACGCTTCACGCGCTACGAGCGCGACAGCGCCGAAACCCATTTCACCCTGCGCGCCGAAACCGAGCGCGTGGAAACAGCCGTCCTCGCCTCGCTTGAGAAGCTCGCCGCCGACATCGCCACGGGCGACGCCGCGAATACCTCGCTGATCGATGACATCCGCCGCCGCCTTGAAGGCGAGCTCAGCGCCCTCAGCGAGCAGCAAGCCGGCGCTGCCGCACGGCTCACGGTGATCGACCTCGCACTCGGCGCGCAGACGCAGCTAGCGGAACGTGTTGCGCAACTCGAAGCCGCGCATGCTGACGGCGCCGGCGAAATCAAGCTGGCCTCGGTTGAAGCTCAGATCAGCACGCTGACCAAAGCGCTGGCCGAACGTACCGACGAGGAATTGCTCCAGCGCATCGAAGATCTGCGCGGGCGCCTCTCGGCTTACGAAACGCATGCCGGCGTCACCGCCGATGGCGTCAACGACCTGGTTCGCATGTTGGGCCGCGTCACCACGCAAAACGCCGAGACCGCCGCCAGGGCCGAAGATCGCGTTCACAAGCTTGAGCTGGCGTTGGCCGATCTGAAGCTCGCGCACCTGGCGTCGAGCGACAAAGCCGTCGCAACGCCTGAGGACATCACGGCTCTGCAGCGCCGCATTGGCGCCATCGAACAACGCCCCGCGCCGGCGGCCGCCACACCGGACGACCTCGCCGCCCTGCAATGGCGCGTGAGCGCGATCGAGCAACGCCCAGCCGCGCCAACCGGCGCGCCGCTCGAAGCCGTCGCTCTGATCGAACAGCGCATGGGCCAAATGGAAAGCCGGCAAGGCGAAGCACTCGAAGCGCTGCGCACCGACATCGTGCGGTTCGTCACCGACAACGATCGCCGCCTAGCAGCCCTCGAACACACAGAGATTGATTACAACCTCGCCGCCGAGTTCGACGCGCTGCGCCGCCGTGTCGAGGAGCGCATTCTCGGCATCGAGACCCGCAGCGTCCGCACGCTCGAGCAAGTGGCTGACACTGTTCAAATGCTGGAAGAGCGCTTCATGGGCGGCGACAGCGGCGAACGCCAGACCGCCTAAAAGGAGGAGCGCCTAGGCGAAACGCGGCGGCTGCGGTGCGTAGAGCGGCTGCGGCGCGGGTTCATCGATACCCACATCACGCCAAAGCAAGTTATTGGCGGCCTCGAGCGAACGCAGCGCCATGTCTTGGGCCAGCGCGATAAGCAACGCGCGCCAACCATCGGGCGCGGCCACTCTTCCGCTTTCCACCGCGACGATGTCCGCTTCGGTGACGCCGAACGCCTGCGCCAACGCTGCGCGCCAGCCCGGCCCGTAGAGGGCTTGGCCTGTCGCCGTCAGTTCGTGCGGTGCGAGCAGATGGAAATCGGTGTCAAACACGCGAAGAGGAAAACACGGACGTGGTTGGGAAGCCTTTAAGACTACTGCAATTTTCCCTTACGCCGCTGTCTTGCCGCCGCGTGTTCACCACTTCGTAACTTCTGCAGCGCCTGGCTTAGGCCATGACGCTCACCAAGACAGTCCGCACCGGCGTTGCCGCCTTCGCGATCGTGTTCGCATTGGGCGCAGGCGTCTTGTTCCTCACCGCCGACCCGACACCGCGCGCAGAGGCGCAAACCACACAATTGGCGAGCGCGGAGGCGCCGCGCGGCTTGCGCGGACGCAACGGCCCCGTCGCCGAGCGCATACGCGTCATCGACGGCGACACGCTCGAAGACTTGCGCGACGAGATCACCTATCGCGTCGTCAACATCGATACACCCGAGACAGGCCCGCGCGCGCGGTGCTCGGCCGAGCGCGATCTCGGCAATCGCGCCACCAACGCCGTGCGCACCCTTCTCTCCGGCGCCGAGCGGCTGGAACTGCGCCCCACCGGACGCACCGACCGCTATGGCCGCACTATCGCTTTCGTCCTGATCGACGGCCGCGACATGGGCGAAACGCTGATCGAGGAAGGTCTCGCCCGCCCCTGGCGCGGCCGCCGCGAGCCCTGGTGTGACGCGAGCGGCAACCTCATTCCGTAGGGCAGCCTTGCGGCGCAGCGCTTGTAAGCGCTGCCGCCGCGCCATAAGCCGGGTGTTCCTCCCCAAGCCTGGAAGCCCGCCCTATGTCCGCGATGGACGATCTCATCAACATTCTCACGCTCGAACCGATCGAGGTGAACCTGTTCCGCGGCGTCTCGCCGCCGGAAGAGCGCCAGCGCATTTTCGGCGGCCAAGTGGTCGCTCAAGCGCTGATGGCCGCCTACAAAACGGTTGGCGACAAGGTCTGCCATTCGCTGCAGAGCTATTTCATCCGCCCGGGCGATCCCTCGATCCCGGTTCTCTACCAAGTCGAGCGTTCACGCGACGGCAAGAGCTTCGCCACCCGGCGCGTCATCGCCATCCAGAAGGGCGAGCAGATCTTCAACATGGCCTGCTCGTTCCAAACCCAGGAAGCCGGCTACGAACACCAAAGCGAAATGCCAACGCCGGCCTATTCGCCTGAAGAAGTCGGCAAGTTCGTCGAGGCTTGGATCAAGAGCCAGCCCGAAGAAAACACGCGCTGGCTGCGCAACGCCCCGATCGAGATGCGCGCGATTGATCCTGTCGATGTATCGAATCCAAAGCCGAAGCCGCCGCAACAGATGGTGTGGCTCCGCGCTCGCAGCGATGCCGGTGATGACATCGCCTTGAACCAAGCCTTCTTGGCCTACTCGTCGGACTACTCCCTGCTCGGCACCGCCATGCGTCCGCATGGCGTCAGTTGGCAATCCGGCGTGCAGACTGCGAGCCTCGATCACATCATCTGGCTCCACCGTCCGACCAACTTCTCGGAGTGGCACCTCTATGTACAAGATAGCCCCAGCGCCTCGGGTGCGCGCGGCTTCAATCGCGGCGCCATCTATCGCAACGATGGAACTCTCGTCGCGTCGACTGCACAAGAAGGTCTCATTCGCAAACGCTGATGCATTTTGCGGAAGCTTTTACCGCAACTTTTGCGTGTGATGCCAGCTTTGCTAATGCCGCGTTAGTAATGATGCGAATAGCGTCCCGCACGCGATGAACCGCAAATGGGTAGATAACGAGGTCTATTTCGGACCTGACCGGCGCAAGGGCGGCCTCGGTAAGCGCTGGGGCGACAAGCGCAGCTACGACGACGCCGGCGAGCCGCCGCCGCTGGGCGCCGTGATGCGCCGCTTGCGCGTTCAACTGAACGGCATCGCAACCCCGGAAGAGCGCCGCCGCGTGTACGAACTCGCGCGCTTTGCCGCCTCCGAAGCCGAGCGTCAGCACCTGCCGGATTGCGCCGATCATCTGCGCACCGTTCTCGACGCCATCGCCAACGGTGACTTCACCCGCGCCGACGCCGCCGTGATGCAGGCTCAAGCTGCTTTCAACGGGCCGCGTTAGGCCTCATAGCCGTAGCGTTGGGCCCAAGCCGTGAGCCCCGGCAAGATCGGCCCTAGCTCATCTTGATAGCGCCGCCAGCGCCCGATCGATCGATTGTAGAGCGGCTCAATCACCTGACGCGCGCTCGGCGTGGCGATATCGCGCGAGAGGGCGGTTTCTCGATAATTGAGCATGGCCGCCTCAAATGGAACGCCCAGGAACCCGCACAACGCCCGCGCCGTCGAGTCCAGATCGCCGACGACGTCCTCGTAGCGCACCTGATGCAGATCAAGCTCCAGCCGCGCGCGGCAAAGCTCAAACAACGACATCACCTGATCGTAGTAAGCGCCTGCGCGTCCGAGTTCGAGGAATTGCGCCATGGCGGCATTGATCGTGAAGCGCTGCTGGAAACAGGAGAGCACGACGTCGCGCGGATCGCGCATCGCAAAGATGATCTTCGCTTCGGGAAACACACGCTTGATCAGCGGCAGCACGACAATATTGAGCGGATACTTGTCGACGACGATCGACCCCACCGGCGCCTCGACACGGCGCCAATAACTCTCCCGGATCTTCGCCAGCTCAGCCGCGTTCAGCGACTCGATCTCCAGCGCACGCGCCGGCTCGGCGATGACCTCGCTTAGCGCATCGCTGAAATGCTCGCTCTCCTCCAAACAAACGATGCCGGAATGCGAGGACAAAATCTGATCGAGCAGCGTCGTGCCCGAACGTGGAAAGCCAACCAGAAAAACCGGCGTGCGGCCCTCGGCGCGGGGCCAGGTCGAGACATCGAGACCGGCAACGCGCTCAGCCATGCGCCCGACGCTCTCGGGATGATAGAGCCGGTCGCTGGCGTTGAGCCAAGCGCCGTGCAGCTGCAGCGAAAGCTGATTGGCCGCGATGAAAGCCTGAAAGGCGCCGCGTGCGTCGTCGCGCCGATCACGCGCATCACCGATCAAACCAAGCGCCAGCACCCGCTGTTCCGGCAAAGCGCGCGGCGCCTGCAGCACCGGCGCTACCGCCGCCTCGACAGCCGCGAAGTCCTTTTCGCGCATCAGCGCACGCGCCAACGCCAACCGCGCACCGGCATTCGCCGGATCGGCGCGCAAAGCTGCGTTGGCGTGATCCTTGGCGCCGGCGAGGTCGTGGCGCGCCTCGAGCGCCTGCGCCAAGCCCGCATGCGACGCCACATCGTTCGGCGCGACGGAAAGTGCACGTCGGTACGCGGCGATCTGCGCCTCGCCCTTCTCGATCACCGCCAGATTGCGCCAGCCATCGACGAGGCCGAGCTCGCCCGCCCGCGTGAAGGCCGCCCGCGCGGCTTCAACGTCGCCGGTCCGCCCCGCCGCCACGCCGATCATATTGAGCGTCGCCGCATTCGGCCGTGCCGCGTTCGACGCCTCGAGATGGCGCCGCGCGCCTACGGCATCGCCCGCATCGAGTGCAATCACGCCCAGGATCTGCAGCGCCGTCGCTTCACCCGGCGCACGCAACAACACCTGCCGCGCCAACACGGCGGCGCCGGTCTTATCGCCGCCCGCATAGGCGCGCTTGGCGGCATCCAACAGCCGCACGGCTTCGGGATCGTTCAACACGCTGGATCGATTAGCAGAAACTGGAGCGGGCGATGAGATTCGAACTCACGACCCCAACCTTGGCAAC
>CAYUOC010000183.1:0-7304 GCA_964446305.1 uncultured Terricaulis sp.
CCAACGCCGGCGACGATACGCGTGGTGCAGATCGAGCCCGGACCAATGCCGACTTTCACTGCGTCCGCGCCAGCATCGATCAGCGCCTTGGCGCCATCGGCGGTGGCGACATTGCCGGCGATGATTTGTGTCTTGTTCGATTCACGCTTCACACGGTTCACAGCGGTGAGCACCGAGCTCGAATGGCCGTGCGCGGTATCGATCACGACGACATCGACGCCGGCTTCGATCAGCGCCATCGAACGCTCGTAGCCAGCGTCGCCAATCGTAGACGCCGCTCCGACCAGCAAGCGTCCGCGCTCGTCCTTGGCGCGGTTCGGGAAGGCTTGCGCCTTCTCGAAATCTTTCACCGTGATGAGGCCGGTGACCTTGTTGCCCGCGTCGACAACGATCACGCGTTCGATCCGATGCTTGTGCAGGAGCTTCTTGGCTTCGCCCTCGTTCACGCCATCGCGCACCGTGATGAGATTGTCCTTCGTCATCAGATCGGCGACGCGCTCGTTCATGTCCGCGAAGCGCATGTCGCGATTGGTGAGGATACCGACGAGGCGGCCGTTCTCGCGGTCGACAACCGGGAAGCCCGAAATCTTGCGCGCTTCCTTGATCAGCACGATCTCACCGACCGTCATGTCCGGGTGGATCGTGATCGGGTCGATCACCATTCCGCTCTCGAACTTCTTGACCATCTTCACTTGGTCCGCCTGTTCGGCCGGGGTCATGTTGCGGTGAATGACGCCGAGGCCTCCGGCCTGCGCCATGGCGATGGCGAGGCGCGCTTCGGTCACCGTATCCATGGCGGCGGAAATGAGCGGGATGTTGAGGGTGATGCCGCGGGTCAGCCGGGTCGCGGTGTTCACGTCAGCCGGCAGCACATCCGACGGGCCCGGTTCAAGGAGCACGTCGTCAAAGGTCAAAGCTTCACGGATTTCCATGTTCGGCTGGTAGAGATTCTTCCCGGCCTTGTCCAGACTGCAGCGCGGATAGGAGCTTTCCATGGTGCAAGTCGCCCTCGAAACAGTCGCGCCGCAGCTGCTGGCAGCCGTTCGCGACACCGTCGAAATCAAGAACATCCCCGAGGCTTGGAAGCCGGCGATCTACGCCGTGAAGGACTTTCTCGCCGAGCGCCCAGAACTGGCGCCCTCACGGCAGGTCTTCCTCTATCACCATCCAGAACACCGCCAATCTGCAATGGTTATCGATTTCGGCGTCGAGGTCGCCGCGTCATTTGCCGATGCGGGCGCGGTGAAGTGCGTCTCGACGCCAGGCGGACAGGTCGCAACCGCGACCCATCCCGGCTCACTCAACGGCCTGCCGCAGACACATATGGCCATCCACCAATGGTGCGCCGCCAACGGCCACAAGATCGGTGGCTTCTCTTGGGAAATCTACGAATGGGGCGACGGGCCGGACCCGATCAAGACGATCGTGCGCTACGCGTTGCTCTAGCTCTTCCGTCCCATCGCAACGACGTAAACTTCCGAACTTTCCGCCCGGCTCGCAGGAGGTTTGGCGTGCTTCACCGTGGCGAAGCCTTGCTTGAGGCGGGTGAGCAGCGCGGTGTCGAGGCCGCCCTGGAAGGCTTTGGTCACGAACGCGCCGCCGGGCGCCAAATACTCAAGCGCAAAATCCGCTGCCGCATCCGCGAGCGCTCCGGTGCGGATCTGGTCCGTGCGTGCGTGGCCAGTTGTGTTGGCGGCCATATCCGAAAGCACCAGATCAGGCGCGCCGCCAAGCGCATTCATCAGAATGCCGGGCGTGTCATCGGCCAACAGGTCGAGTTCGAAGAACGTCGCGCCTGGAAGCGGCTCTATCGGCAAGAGATCAACGCCGACAACCGCGCTCGCGCCGCGCTGCACCGCGACTTGCGCCCAACCGCCGGGCGCCGCGCCAAGATCGATGACCTTCATCCCCTTCTTGAGGAAATGAAATTCGTCGTTGAGTTCGATCAGTTTGTACGCGGCGCGGGCGCGATAGCCGTCGGCGCGGGCACGCGCGACGTACGGGTCGTTGAGGTGCCGCTTCATCCAATTGCGCGAGCTCTCATCGAGCTTCTTGTTCTTCACGCGCGTCTGCATTTGGCGTGCGCCGTCGCCGCCTTTCGGCTTGCCTGTCCAGCGCCGCTTCGGGGGCTCTTCGTCACTCATGGCCGGTGCTGCGCCATCAAGCGCATGAGCACGCCTTCGCGCAAGCCGCGGTCTGCAACCCGAATGCGCTCGGCGGGCCAAACGCGCAGCACGGCGTCCAGGATTGCGCCGCCAATGACGACCAGATCAGCGCGGTCCCTGCCGATGCAGGCGTTCTCGGCGCGCTGCTCACGCGTCTGCGCCAACAGCTTGCCGATTGTGGCGCGGCAGTCCCTCACGTCGAACCACATGCCGTCGACGCGCTGGCGATTGTACCGCGGCAGATCGAGGAATACGCCCGCAAGCGACGTCACGGTGCCGGACGTGCCGATGATGTGGCCCCGCCCCTCAGCGAACGCCTGACGCAAGTGCTGCGCCTCGCCGACTTGCGCGATCGTTTCCGCAACGCGCGTGACCAGCGCTTCGTACCAGGCGTGCTTGGCGACGCCGTCCGGCTCGGGCTCATCCTCCGCCAAGGTGACGACGCCAATCGGACATGTGCCCCACGAGATGATCGGCGGGTTCAGACCGGAATCCAGCACTGCGCTGGGCGCGACCCAGGAGATTTCCGTCGAGCCGCCGCCAATATCGACGATCATCGCGTGCTCGGCTTCCGTCTCCAGCAGACTCGCACAGCCAAGCACGGAGAGACGCGCTTCATCCTCGGCGGAAATGATCTCGAACTTGAGCCCGAGATCCTTCTCGATGCGATTGAGGAAGACCTGCCCATTCGAGGCCGCACGGCATGCTTGCGTGGCGACACAACCGACGGCGATGGGTTCGCGCGCCTCGATACGCTGCGCGCAAGCGGCAAGCGCCTGGTACGCACGCGCCATCGCGCCTTCGCTCAAACGGCCCGTGTGCGCGAGGCCTTCTCCGAGACGCACAATGCGCGAGAAACCATCGACAACCTTCAAGCTGCCGTCAGCGTTCCGCTGCGCCATCAACAGGCGGCAATTGTTTGTGCCCAGGTCCAGCGCCGCGAAAATCGGCGGACGCTGCCGCGGGCCGGGACGCGCGCCGCCGTGCGACGCCTGCGCCCGCCCATCCTTGTTCATCGTAAATTCATCCGGCAAAGCGTCGCCGCTCTGCAAAATTGGCTATTCAGCTGTGATCGTAGCTGAAAGGCGCCGCCGGCACACCCTTGATTCGCCTGCTTTCCGCCCCGTTCGCGCGAAAACGCGGTCCGTAAGACACATATTCGTGTCCACATCGACAGGCGATGGCGCCAATCCTTGTGAGCCGCGTTATCGCTTCATACCTTACGGGGGCGAGAGAGATGGAAGGAGTAGAGGAGGAGAAGATGCAAGCAGCGAAATTCTCCATCGGCCAAGTTGTGAAGCACAAGCTGTTTCCGTTCCGCGGCGTCGTATTCGACGTCGACCCGGAGTTCTCGAACACCGAGGAATGGATGCAAGCGATCCCCGAGCCCGTGCGCCCGGACCGCAACCAGCCCTTCTACCACCTATTCGCAGAGAATTCTGACAGCCACTACGTCGCCTATGTCAGCGAGCAAAACCTGATTGCTGACGACAGCGGCGAACCCGTCGAACACCCCTCGATCGATCTTCTGTTCGATGAGACCGACGACGGCGAATACAAGCTCCGTCCGGAAGTCGTGAACTAACGGCGAGCGCGAAGCGGAAAAACCATCGGCGGTCGCAGCGATGCGGCCGCCGATTTGTTTTAGGCGGCCCAGCGGCTGACGTCCTCTTGCTGCGCAATTAGAGCGAGGCCGTATGCGATCGAGACCAGTTGATCGCCCGTTTCGATTTTCTCCGCGCCAAACCGCTGCTCGAACTGCGCGCGCACGGCCGGCACAAACGAGGTGCCTCCGGTGAGGAAGACGCGGTCGATCTCGGCTTCCTGCAAGCTCGCCTCAGTCAAAGCGCGGTCGACACAGGCGCCGATCTCCTCGAGTTCAGGCGCGATCCACTTTTCGAACTCGGAGCGCTTGATTGTGCGCTCGATATCGACGCCGGCGACGTGGAACGAGAGCTGGCCCTCCTCAGCCCGCGAAAGCTCCATCTTCGCCGCAGTGACGGCGCGGTTCATGGCGTAGCCCGCATCGGCGTCGAGAAACGCAATGAAGGCACGGATGCAATCGGGATCGAGGCTTGACCGCACCAGCTGCAGCAAATCGCGGTAGTCCTTCGAATGCCGCATGATTGAGAGTTCGTTCCAGCGACTGAACTTGGTGAAGTAGCCGTTCGGCACCGGCAGGATCTTGTCCCAGCTCTTGTATTCCGACCCCTTCCCGAAGGCCCGCGCCACAACCTGGTCGATAATGCGATAGTCAAACGCATCGCCGGCGATGCCAACGCCCGTGTGCGCGAGCGGCTGATAGCCAAGGCCCTCCGGCCCTCGTGAGAAGCGGACAATCGAAAAGTCGCTGGTGCCACCGCCGAAATCCGCCACCAGAATGGTGGCGTCCGAGTTGAGGCGCTGCGCGAAGAAGTACGCGGCCGCCACCGGCTCATACACGTGATGAATTTCCTCGAACCCAACCGCGCGCAACGCCGCCTCATAGCGCGTGCGCGCCAGCGCTTCGTCCGGCGCGGCGCCTGCGAACTTGACCGGGCGGCCAACGACGACGCGCTTCGGGAAGTCCAATCCCGCATGCCCGCGCACACTACGCAGAAAGCTCGACATCAAATCTTCGAACTTGAGACGGCGATTGTAGACCAGCGTGTCCGAGAAGAGCGGGCTTGCCGCGAATGTCTTGAACGATTGGATAAAGCGGCAATCGCCGGCCAATTCCAAAAACTGATCAATCGCCCAAGGACCCGCCTCTACGTTCACGCGCCGCGCGTCGTCCTCGTGCGTTTCCCAGAAGCAGAGCACCGAGCGAAAGGCGTCGAAGACTGCGTCTTCATGGCTGAAGTGCACGGCCTCGGCTTTGCCATCCGCATTGATCATCGTCGCCACCGTGTTGGTGGTGCCGAAATCGAGACCGATCGATAGGGTCATGCAAACGCTCCCGACGGCAAAAACGCCCCAGGCCGGAGCCAGGGACGTTCATTCAAAAGGGCGCGGTTAATGACGCCGAGCGCAATGGGAGTCAAGGCGAGGCCGAAAAGGCGCCGCGCTAGACCCGCTGAAACGGATAGAAGTCGCTACCAAGTGGCAAAATACGTGTCACTTCGTCGAGAGCGGCCTGCACTTCGCCGACGAGTGCGGGATCGCCGAGATCGTCCGGCGCGAGCTCCTCACGATAGTGTTTTTTGATCCACGCCTCCAGCTTCGCCGCCAGCGCATCATCAAGAAAGAAGCCCTGCGCCGCGGCGGCGCGCTCTTGCGGCGTCATCACGATGCGTAGGCGCAAGCATGCTGGACCGCCGCCATTGCGCATGCTCTCCCGGACCTCGACATACTCGACCCTGCCGATCGCGGCATCGGGCTTGGCGATCATCTCGGCGACGTAAGCGGCAGTCTTGTTGTTCTCGCGCACCTCAGTTGGCGCGACCAGCGTGAGAGACCGCGCGCCGGGCAGACGCAGCAATTGTGAATTGAACAGATACGACGTCACCGCATCATCGAGCCCAACGCGATCTCGCGGGACTTCCACGAACACCGGCTCAAACCCCTGCGCCTTGGCGCCGACATCAGCATAGAGTGCTGCCTTATCGGCGAACGCATCCTCATGGTGAAAGAGCACGTGTTCGTGCGCGACGGCCACGACGTCATTGTGGAAGGCGCCGGCGTCAATCGCCACAGACGACTGGCGCGCGAAGACCGTGCGCCCAGCATCAAGGGTATGATTGCGCGCGATCGCTTGACAGGCCTCGAGCGTTTGCCGCGCGGGGAAGCCGGCCTTCGTCTCACTCGCCTTGCGGCCATAGACAAAGATCTCGACACCCGGCGCCCCGGCATTCGCAGCCATGCGCATATGGTTCGCCGCACCTTCGTCCGACAAGGCATCGTGCGGGAGCAAAGCGGGATGCACGGCGAAGCGTGCTTGGTCAGGCAGCAGACGGCGCAACGTGCGCTCAGTTTGCTCACCCTCCAGAATGCGATGCAGCATCGTCTGGAGGTTTGCAACAGTCGCGTGCAGACGCCCGTCGGCGCAATCGGCGCTGGGAGAAATCGTGGCTGCATTCGCGGCCCACATGGCGGATGCGGCGAGCGCCGCACGCGCGATGGTAGGCTCCGTGCGCCAAGCGCGCTCCCACACTTCGCCGTCGGTGCCGGTAAGTCCGAGCGAGCGCAGCCATTTGATATTCGGCCGCTCGTGCGGCGGCAGCACGCCTTGGCTCAGACCGAGCGCACGGAGGCGCTGCATTTTGGCCAAACCCTGCAATGCCGCTTCGCGTGGACGCGCCACCATGTTGGCGTTGCGCGCCGATGCGAGATTGCCTTCGGAGAGGCCAGCGTAATTGTGCGTCGGGCCGACGAGACCGTCGAAATTGATCTCCTCGGCGCCGTTCTCGCTCATTGGGGCAAGCCAGGCGCTGCGATCGCGACCGCCTTTTCGGAAAGCTGTGTCGCCACCGGGAACGCCACATAGTCAGCCGCGTAGTACGCGCTCGGTCGCAGCGAACCGGATAGACCCGGGCCGCCGAACGGCATGGCGCCGGAAGCGCCTGTCGTTGGCCGATTCCAGTTCAACACGCCGGCGCGCATTTCATTTTTCACGCGCGCCCAAAGCGCCGGATCATCGCTGATGAGACCGCCGGCCAAGCCGAACCGCGTTGCGTTGGCGAGGTCGAGCGCATGATCGAAGTCGGGCGCGCGGTAGACTTGCAGCACCGGACCGAATAACTCTTCGTCCGGCGGCGTGAGACCGGTCACGTCGATGATCGCGGGATGCACATAGGCGCCATCGCGCTTCACCGGCACGATTGGCTTTGCGCCCATCGCGATAAGTCCTTGCTCGAACTTCACCGCACGCTCCGCGGAGTGCGCGTTGACGAGCGGACCGAGGAAAGGCTCCGGTGTTTGTGTCGCCGGACCAACGCTGATCTGCGGCGCGATCTCGGCGAGTGCTGCGATAATGGCGTCGCCCTCAGCGCCTTGCGGCACGATCAGACGACGCGCGCACGAGCAGCGTTGGCCGCTGGTGGCGAAGGCCGAGTGCACGATGAGGTTCGCCGCCGCCTTCGCATCGACCGGCGGCCAAACGATCAGCGGGTTGTTGCCGCCGAGTTCGAGCGCCAGGATCACGTCCGGGCGGCCGGCGAA
>CAYUOC010000184.1:0-7301 GCA_964446305.1 uncultured Terricaulis sp.
GCGTTTCGCACGATCGGAACCGGCATTTGAAAGCCAACGGCTTGCAGCGATTGCGCCATGAGCTCGGCGTCGCGCACCGGATTCGGAAGACTTGGAATATCGCCGCGATACTCGCCGATGCCGATGACGAGCGCGAGGCGTGGGCGGTTGTCGGGGCCGGAAGGCGCGATGTCGCCAGGGGCGCTCGTGGTTGTGGCAGAGCCCGGCCCGCATGCGACAACGAGGGCGAGCATCAGCGCCCCAACTATCCGCTTCAGATCGCCCATCATTTCCCCCTTCCGCCACGATATTTAGCCGTGCAAGATCGCGGAAGGCAATTGGCAGCAACTGCACTGGGGGCCGTACATGATTCAGAGGCGTGCTTTGTTATTGTCGGCCGGCGCGTCGCTGCTGCTGCCCGCCTGCGGACCCTCCAGCGAAGGCAAAGCCACGTCGTTGGAGACGGAGGCGACGGAAATTCCGGCCACGGTAACTGTGCCGAGCACGGCCACGCAGGGCCAAGCACTGAACGGCACAGCGCCGCCCGGCGCAGAAGTCTCTATTGGCGACGCAACAACGGTCACGAATGCGCAAGGCAAATTTGTGATCGGCTTCGACCGCGACGCGGCGCCGGCGGCGTTGGTTCGGGTGCGTTTGGCGTCCGGCGAGGAAAGCGAACACGCCGTCACCGTTAGCGCGCGCGATTACGACAACCAAACGATCGGCCAGACGACAGCGCGCGGGTCACTGTTTCCAGCGGAATGGTTCGATCCGGATGGCGGCGCAACGGACGGCGATGCCGCCGCAGTTGCCGAAGCGGATGCTCTGGCGTCACGCTCCCTCTCCGCTGCGGACGCCGCACGCATTCAGCGTGAAAGCATCTTGAAGCGCGAGGCGTTTGGCAGCCGCGACGACACCGTGAGCGGCTTCGCCACAGCTTGGGTGGCGCCGGTGCAGGGCGTGCGCATCTCCAGCCCCTGGGGCGCGAGCCGATCGGTTTCCACGCCACAAGGCCGCGTGCGGCGCACCCACTACGGGATCGATATCGCGGCCCTGAGCAACACGCCGATTGTAGCGCCCGCGGAAGCACGCGTCGTGCTCGCGAACGATGATCTCTATTACGAGGGCGGCTGTGTTTTTCTCGATCACGGCCAAGGCTTAGTTAGCGTTTATCTCCACATGAACAGCGTGGACGTCGCCGTCGGCGACGTCGTTCAAGCTGGTCAACAGATTGGCGCCGTCGGTTCGACGGGACGCGCCACCGGCCCGCATCTTTGCTGGCGGATGAAGTGGCGGAACGCCAATCTTGACCCGACTTTGCTGCTGCCGGGTGGAACAGCGTCGCTGCTGCGGACCTAAGACCAGCTGCCAACCAAACCTTCGCGCGGCGCCACGTTGCCGGCTGCGAGTCGTGTCCAGTTGGTCTCGATCGCGTCGGGGCCCTTGATGCGTTGTGCGCTCACCAATGCGCGCGAGGCTTCGTAGAACGCACGAAGATCGCGCACCATGCCGGCGCCGAGCGCGGGATCGGTCTTTAAGCGCTCGGCGGCGTAGGTGGGGACGAAGAAGAACTCAGGCTTTGGCCCCGGCAGCGGCTCGCCGCCGCGTTCGCTCGCCCAATCGGTGAGACCGATAATGATGCTGCGCGTGAGTGCGTCACCCAGCGTGCGATGCACTGTGGCGTTGAGTTCGGCGCGGCCTAGATAGTCGACGTATGTCGCCGGCGCTTCGGGTTTCAGCGACGCTGCATCGCTGTAGAGGACGACGCGATCGTAGAGGCCGCTTTCGCGCACATAGGCTTCGTTGCCCGGCGAGGTGAGGCCGATCAGTTCGGCGCCGCCCAGCTTTTTCAATTGATGCGCGGTGGCGAGCGCGGTTTTCGACGAGGCGCTAGAGAGCACAACTGTCTTCGCCGCGCCTTGCTTGATGAAATCCGCCGCCCACCAGCCGGTGCCGTAGAGCGGGCGGAAGAGCGTTTGCTCGGCCTCGTAGGCGGAGTCGTAAGCAGGATCGGCGGTGATGTCGGTGTAGACGTTGTAGAGCACGGCCTTCGGCGCGCGGTGCGGGGCCGCGTCGATGAAGCCGGTCGCGGTCTTGCGTGGGATGACGTCGAGCGTTTCAGCGAGCGGGTAATAGCCGTAGTAGCGCGCGCCGACCGCGACATCGGGTGCGTTCGATTCAGTGACCGTGGCGAAACCCCAGACCGGAACTTTGCCCCAACCTTCAGGCGCCGGGAAGAAATCCCAATAGCCGAGCATGCCCTCGCCCATCGCGGCGTAGGTGACGTTGTTGGAGGTAAGCGCGAACAGATCGAGTTTGAGACGCGCCGCGCCAGGCGCAAGCGGCGGTGCGTCAACGTTGACGAGTTCGGTTGTGCGGATGTCCCGCTTGCTGATGTGAAGCTCGCGCATGTTGTTCCTCCGTTGGCTCATGCGGTAGCGTCTCGTGGGGTCACAGTCACGCGTGCCGTCGCGGGAACCGGCTCCGTACGTCGCAGACGGGTTGGCGGTGCGCGGAGAGGATCGCTAGTGTCCGCCCAACAATGGGGATTTCGCAGATGATGAGATTGACCGCTTGCCTCGCGGCATTGGCTTTGGCGGCGAGCTGCGCCGCTTCGCCCGAGCCGATGCCGACGCCTGCCGATGACCCGGCTGCCGCGGCCGATCCGTATCTCTGGCTCGAAGAGGTCGAGGGCGAGCGCGCTTTGGCTTGGGTGCATCAGCAGAACGACCGCTCGCTACCGGTGCTGGAGAACGATCCGCGTTATGCTGGTTTGCTGAATGCGGCGCTTGAAGTGGCGCAGAGCCGCGACCGCCTGGCGCTTGGCCAAATTCGCGGCGGTTACGTCTACAATTTCTGGCAAGACCCAGACCATGTGCGCGGCATCTGGCGGCGCGCGCCCATCGCAGGCTATGCAGCGAACAATCCGCGGTGGGAAACGGTGCTCGATATCGATGCGCTGGCGCGCACGGAAAACGCCAACTGGGTTTATCAGGGCGCGGACTGCGATCCGTCCGGTGTGCGCTGCATGGTATCGCTCTCCAATGGCGGGCTGGACGCCTCGACCGACCGCGAGTTCGATCTGCAGACGCGCCAGTTCGTCAATGGCGGGTTCGTCGTTCCGGAAGCCAAGTCCAACATCGGCTGGCTCGATCGCGACACGCTGCTGGTCGCGACGAACTGGGGCGAAGGGTCGCTGACGGAGTCAGGTTACCCGTTCATTCTGAAGGCTTGGCGGCGCGGCACGCCGCTTTCGAGCGCAACCGAAATCATGCGCGGTGAGCGCACGGACGTTTCTGTTGGCGTGGCGACTTTCGAGGATGAGAGTGGCGATCACATCGCTATCGCAGTCGAAGCCGAGACGTTTTTCGAGACGGTCTATTCACTGATCACGCTCGAGGGTCCGGTTCGGATCACGCTGCCGCGGAAATCGTCGATCCGGGAATTCTTCAACGACCGGCTGATCGTGACGCTCGAAGAGTCTTGGACGATCGGCGGCCAAACCTATCCGACTGGCTCGCTGCTGGCGCTGCCGCTCTCACATGCGACGCTGGCCGAGCCGCGCATCGAAGTGATCTTCACGCCGAATGCACGCCAATCGATCGAAGAGGTGCAAGCAACCCGCGACGCCGTTCTGGTCGCGGGCTTCGACAACGTGCGCGGGCGGCTGCAGCGCTTTACGTTCGCGAACGGCGCCTGGCGCGGTGAGCAGATTCAGGTGCCGCCGACGGGCGTGGTGCACATCGCCGGCGCTTCGACCAGCGACGCACGCGCTTTCGCGACGTTCGAGGATTTCCTGACGCCTTCCACCCTCTACGCGCTGAACGGCACGCGGACGCGCACGGTGCGCTCGCTGCCGGCGCAGTTCGATGCCTCGCGCTATGTGACGGAGCAATTCGAAGCGACGAGCGCTGATGGCACGCGTGTACCATATTTCGTGGTGCGCCGGCGCGATATGCAGATGAACGGGCAGAACCCGACTTTGCTCTACGCCTATGGCGGCTTTCAGCTCTCGCAGGTGCCAAGCTACAATGCGTATATCGGCCGGCTCTGGCTCGATCAGGGTGGCACTTATGTACTAGCTAACATCCGCGGCGGCGGTGAGTTCGGCCCGGCGTGGCACGATGCGGGACTGCTGACGAACCGCCAGCGCATCTACGACGATTTCTACGCAGTCGAGCGCGATCTGGTGACGCGTAACATCACTTCGCCGCGCCGCTTGGGAATTTCGGGGCGTTCGAATGGTGGTTTGCTGATGGGCGTGATGCTCAATCAGCATCCGGAGATGGTCAACGCCGCCATCATCGGCTCGCCGTTGTTGGATATGCTGCGCTACGATCAGCTGCTCGCGGGCGCTTCGTGGGTTGGCGAGTATGGCTCGCCGAACATCCCCGAGCAGCGCGCGTTCCTGGAGCAGATCACGCCATATCAGAACCTGCGGGCGCGCGAGGACTTCCCGACTGTGTTCATCTACACGTCAACGAAGGATGATCGCGTTCATCCCGGCCACGCACGCAAATACGGCGCGCGATTGGATGAACTCGGCATCCCCTATCTCTATTACGAGAACACCGACGGCGGCCACCAGGCCAACGCGAACCTGCGCGAAGCCGCCCGGCGGCGGACGCTCGAGTACATGTATCTGACGCAGCGGCTGATCGACTAACGGCGGATGGCGTCGCGCTTCGGCAAGCTCAGCGTGACGCCACTGCCAGCCGCAGCGCCAGAGCACGCACCGGCGTCAGCTTGAGCCGTCGAAGGCGGCGTGATGGCGCGCTAGTAGCGCCGCTCGACGATGAAATCGACGGCGTCGAGGAGGATACGAGCGCGGCTGCCGAAGATGCCGAGATGGGCCTTGGCTTGCTTGGCCAGCATGTCGATGCGTTCGCGCGTGGCGTCGGCGCCGAGCACGGTGACGAAGTTCACCTTGCCGCGAGCCTTGTCCTTGCCGACGGCTTTGCCGGTGTCGCGGACAACGCCTTCGGCGTCGAGCAGGTCGTCGCGCATTTGGAACGCGAGTCCGACATCGTGAGCGTAGCGTGAGAGCGCCGTCTTCTCTGCTTCGGACGCGGCGCCGATCAGCGCGCCGGCGTCGACGGCGAAGTTGATAAGGGCGCCGGTCTTCAGCCGGTTCATCCGCGTGACGGCGATGAGATCCGAGCCAATGTCGGCGCCGGCCATATCGGCGGCTTGGCCCGCGACCATGCCTTGCGCGCCGGAAGCTTTCGCAAGACCGGTGATCAGCTTGCAGCGCATTTGCGGGTCGGGATGGGTTGCGGGATCGGCCATCAGCTCGAACGCAAATGTCAGCAGCGCGTCGCCAGCGAGGATCGCGGTGGCTTCGTCATATTGGCGATGCAGAGTCGGGCGGCCGCGGCGGAGATCGTCGTCGTCCATCGCGGGCAGATCGTCATGAACGAGGCTGTAGGTGTGCACGCACTCGATCGCGCACGCCGCGCGCAGCAGCGCGCCCTCGTCGGCGTCGAAGATGCGGCCGGCTTCGAGGGTGAAGAACGGACGGAGCCGCTTGCCGCCCCCCAGGGCGGCGTAACGGATGGCGCCCAGGAGGCGTGCCTCCGAGCCCTGCTCACGGGGCAATAGCCCGTCGAGGGCAGTATGAACCCGCTCGGCGGTTTCCTTCAGGCGCGCTTCAAGTTGGGACATGGCGCGCTTCCCCTAACAGAGCGTCCGCCGGGCGCAAGCACCCCCTATTGGTTGTGGGCGCCCGGCCGCTGCGCGGTCACCCTTTATTGCGACACACGAAAAGGGTTAGATATGCCCTTGGGGGGTGCAGAAGCAGCCCGGTGCGGTCTTTGCAAGCCACGCCGGGGTTCTGGGTCCCTCGTAGAGAGTGGGGAAATTGCATGGCGTCTGTGGTGATTATCCACGCCGCGGAAGACACGCTGCCGGCCCGGGCGCTGGCCGAAAAGCTTCGTCAGGCCCAGGTGCAGGTGGTGCTCGAAAAGGCGCCCGGCGACGAACTTCGCAATGCCGTAAAGGGCGCGGCAGCGACGATTGCGCTTTGGTCGCCCCGCTCGATACAGAATTTAGAGATTGCCGAAGAGGTGAACTTCGCCCGCGGCAAGAGCAACGTGTTCCATGCGTTGATGCAAAGCGCAGGCGCTCCGGAACAATTTCGCGGCGACCGATCGGTGAACCTCACCGGCTGGCGCGGCGAGGATGAGTTCGAGCCATGGCGTGAACTGGCGAAGATGGTGACGGATAAAGCCGGCGTCGCGCCGCTGCCGCCGCCGGCGCCGAAGCCGGCTTCGGGCTTTTTCCAGCCGGGCCGTCCGGGCGAAGGCGCCGCCGCGCCCCAGCAGGCCCCGGCCGGCCGCCAGCAAGCCCAACAACGCGCGCCGCAGCAGCGCCAAGCCGCACCGCAACAGCAGCGTTCCGCACCACAGCGCCCGGCGCCGCAACCGCAACGCAGCATCCCTCAGCCCGAGACTGAACCGAAGAAGGGCGGCGGCATGCTGGTCATCGCCGCCATCGTGTTCGTCGTGGTCGCCGGACTTGGCGGCGGCGGCTACTGGTATTTCACGCAGAACAACGCGGCGACGACGTCCGCGTCCTGGGATGCTGTTGAGCGCAACGACGCCGATGCGCTGCGCGAGTTCTTGGCGGGCGATCCGGGCGAGTATCGCCAGGAAGCGCAACAGGCTCTGGCCGATTTGGAAGAGCGCACGTTTGAGTCGGCCAGCGACACCGACACGATCGAGGCCTTCGAAGCGTTCTTGAACGATTTCCCGGACAGCCAGCACGCCACGCGCGCCCGCGGCCGCATCGCCGAACTGCGCACGCTGCAACCGGCGCCGGATGCAGCCGCGACGACCGAAGAAGTTCCGCTTGGCCCGGAAACCGATCCGGACCTGCTGCCGCCCAGCGCAACCGGCGCTCCGGCGACGACGACGCCCGATACAACCGGCGGCCCACAGGAAATCACGCCGCCATCGGAAGAAGCCACACCACCGGCTGAGCTGCCGACAAACTGAGCTAGGCAAGAAAAGCCAAAGGGCGCGGATTACTCCGCGCCCTTTTCAATTCAAACTGTCAAAACACTCAATACATCCGCCCGCCCTGCGTCGCCGGGCGATCGACGTTGAGCAGGACGACGTTGCCGTTGCGATCGGGGAAGCCGAGGCAGAGCACTTCCGACATGAACTTGCCGATCTGCTTCGGCTCGAAGTTCACGACGGCGGCGACGCGGCGTCCGAGCAATTCGCCGATATCGTAATTCTGCGAAACTTGCGCGCTCGACTTCTTGACGCCGAGCGGATCGCCGAAATCGATCCAGAGCTGATAGGCGGCCTTCTTGGCCT
>CAYUOC010000185.1:0-4136 GCA_964446305.1 uncultured Terricaulis sp.
TTGCCAAGGTTGGGGTCGTGAGTTCGAATCTCATCGCCCGCTCCAGTTTTTCTTGAAAAATCAGACCTCGCGGAATCGTGTTCTGCGCGCTGTGGAACGCAGCTCTGCGTGGATCGCTGAGGACCTGTTGGGCAACGTCTTGTATGAGGCCCGCCAACAAACGCTACCGGTGGCAATTGCCCGGCGGCCGACCTCTCATTTCAGATAAAGGCGCAGGCCATGAGCCTCGAGAAGATTCAGCAGCACGACCACGACGCCGACTATACCTGCCGCGCCGGCGCCAACGCGTTGAAGGCGCGCATCGAAGCCTATTGGCGCGCGCGCGGCCATGAGGTGCAGGTGATGCTGGTTGAGGCGCCGTTCACGCAAGCGATCCGCGCGGGCCGCTATGACGTGCGCAGCGAACTGGTCAACGGCCTGCCGCGCGCGAAGCTTTAAGCACGCGCCGCCAGCGTCGCCGCCACGCGGCGGGCGAGGGCGACGATCGTCAGCGTGGGATTGGCCTGGCCGCTTGAGGCGAACACGCTGCCGGCGGCGATCCACAGATTGGCCGTGTCGTGGGCGCGGCATTGGGCGTTGACCACGCCCTCGTGCGGATCGGCGCTCATGCAAGCGCCGCCGAGCTGGTGATAGCCGTCGCGCGCGGCGGCGGCGATGTCGGCCAGATTCTGCGCGCGCGCGCCGTCGAAGCGCAATGCGCCCGCGCCTGCGGCGCGCAAATCTTCATCCAACAAATCGTGCGCGCGCATCACGCCCTCGAAATCTACCTCGCGCATGCGGAAATCGATTTTGAGCTTGGGCAAGCCGAGCGAGTCGGTTTGCTCAGACAGGCTGATGCGGTTTGACGCGTCGCGTGTTTGCTCGGCGTGATAGTGCAGGCGCCACGCGCCGGGCGCGGCGGGAATAAGGTGCGTTGCGCGCGGATGGCCCCCGCTCAGTTTCGCGTAAGCCAGCAGATAAAGCGCATTGCCGAGGCCCGCCGCCGCGCTGATCGGCGCGCGCGCGACGTTGGCGATGTGCGGCGCGAGCTTACCCTCGCCGCGGCCCAAGGCGGCGATGCGTGCGGCGATGAATTTGGCGGAGGCGGCCGCATCTCCGTGCGCGGGATCGCCGATGCCGGCATTGTCGAGCCAGAAGGCGGTGTTGACGATGGCTTCGCCCGCGACGGTTTCAGCACGCGGCCGCAAACGTCGGCGCGCATAGACGCCGCCGTCCAGCTTGCGGCAGGCGAAGGCTTGTGCATCAGCGCCCTGGCTTGGCGCGATCGCGGCGATCGAGCCGGTGAGGTGGCCCATGTAAAAGCGCCCCAGCGGGCCGTCTACGCCGCCGAACAAAGCGGGCGCCTCCCGCTGCGCCAGCAACAACAGACGCAAGGCGCCGAGCCCGCCGCTGGTCAGCACAAAATGTTTGGCGACGACGCGCTTCTCATCGCCGCCAACGCGCACGCGCACGTGCGTGATGCGTCCATCGGCGTGATGCAGCGCGGTGACGCGCGCGTGCGTGACGATGGCGGGCCCGTCCGCGGCGCGGATGCGCTGGCGCCAGCGCCGGCCCATATTGAGCTGCGGCCCCCAGCATTCGTCGCGCACCGCATCAAAGCGCGCGAGCTTGGCGAACGCTTCCGGCGGCGGCGTTTCGGAAACGCTGCGCGCGCCGAGAAACTCCGCCGCCTTCGCCCACCAGGGCAGCATGTCTTCGTAGCGGATCGGCCAAAAGCGGAAATCGGCGGGGTCGAGCGGCACGCTGCGCCCGCCCCACCAATGCGTCGAACCGCCCAGCGCCGCGGCCGAGGTGAGCGTGGTGGGATCGTGCCAGGCGGCGTCGATGATGTCGGCGGCCAAAATGTCGGGATCGCCTGGGGTCGGGTTTCCGCCGCCCGCTTCCAGCAGCAGTGTTTTCAGGCCGGCGTCGTGGCAATCGAACGCGCACGCCAGCCCCGCCGGCCCCGCGCCGACGATGCAGACGTCAAACTCGCTCTCCAGCGCGGCTGGCGTGGTTAAAGGCAAGCGTCCTCGCTCCCGAAACGGACCAAAGCTCGTGCGCCGGGGGCGCACGTCCGCGGCGCGCCGCAAGGACCGCGCCGGGGGCTTTTAGGCGTGCTCGCCGAAAATCGCCAAGGCGTCCATGACGTAGGATTCCGCCAGGGCGAATTGATCGGCGGTGATCAGCGGCGCGGCGCGGCGCAGCGTCTCGGCGCAGCGCGGGATGCGCAATTGTTCGGAATGGGAGATCGCCAGATTGAGTAATTGCATCGCGTGGTGGCGGTTGTCGGGCGTGGGCTCCCCCGAAAGACGCAAACGCAAACGCCGCAGCACCGC
Organism: uncultured Terricaulis sp.; assembly: GCA_964446305.1. GTDB lineage: Bacteria > Pseudomonadota > Alphaproteobacteria > Caulobacterales > Aquidulcibacteraceae > Vitreimonas. The sequence continues at coordinate 2,319 of CAYUOC010000185.1, forward strand.
GCCCAAAGGCGGGGGATCGCTGGCGTCGTTGTAGGCGCGCCGATCGCCCCAGCGCTTGCTGCCGCCGCGGGTGCGGCGGTCGGGGCCGAAATAGACCTCGTTATCAACCCATTTGCGCTTCATGAAACGGCTACTACGCCAACTTTATGAACACGCTGTTAGCAATGCTAAAGCGTCGAACCTTGCCGCCTATGCGCGCGCGCGGATCAAGCCTTCTTGCGCGGCGCTGGCGATCAGCACGCCGTCTTCGCGGTAGATCGCGCCGCGGTTGAAGCCGCGCGCGCCGGAGGCGGAAGGACTATCCTGCACATAGAGATGCCAGCGCGAAAAGTTCGTCGGCCGGTGAAACCACAGGATGTGGTCCAGACTGGCGGTTTGAACGCCCGAAAGCCAGGTCACGCCGTGCGGGCGCATCGCGGTGCCCAGCAAAGAATAATCCGAGGCGTAGGCCAGCATGGCCTGATTGAGCGCGATGTCGTCGCCCATGTCCGCGCGGGCGCGCAGCCACACCATATGCGGCGCTGGCGCTGGCGCGGGGTTGCGCAGATCGACGGCGTCAACGCCGCGCATTTCGATCGGCCGTTCGCGCACGTTTTTCAGATTGTCTGGATCGTCCTTGTAGACATCGCGCCAGCGCTGCACGTCGTCCGGCAGGGTTTCGGGCGAGGGTGCGGCGGGCATCGCATCCTGGTGGTCGAAACCGCCCTCGGGGGTCTGGAACGAGCAGGCCATATTGAAAATCTGCTCACCCTTTTGGATCGCGATCACGCGCCGCGTGGCGAAGCTTTTGCCGTCGCGTGAGCGCTCCACCTGGTAGAGCACAGGATGGGCTGGATCGCCGGGGCGGATGAAATAGCTCTGTAGCGAATGGCAAACACGGCCCTCGACCGTTTTGTACGCCGCCGTCAAAGCCTGCGCGACGACTTGCCCGCCAAAAATGCGGAAGCGTTCTTCCTTCGGGCTCACGCCGCGAAAGAGGTTCACCTCGATGGGATCGAGCGTGAGGATGTCCGTGAGTTCGTCCATGACCGCCATGGCGCCCCGCTTATGGCCTTCGCGCGGGCAGCACAAGCTGGCGCGATGTCAGCGGACCAGCCGGTTGTGTGCGTCGCACCATGGTTCGCGCCGGCCGCGCCAGGGGCGGGCGAGCCCTTCTGCGATCAAAGCTTCGCCTAGATCGCGGCCATCCACCAGCACATAGGCGATGATGCGCCCGTACGCGTCGGTGCGGCCGACCGGCTCGGTTTCGACGCGCCGGGCGTTGGCGATCAGCGCCTGCGCGCGTTGGGTGGCGCGCGCGCCGTGGCGGCGCTCGGCCGCGCAGCGGGCGCCGCCGCCGACCTCGGGCGTGTCGATGTTAACGAGGCGATAGCGTTGGCCGTCGGCCTCGATCGTGTCGCCGTCGATGACGTGCACCCGGCGCAGCTCTTCCGCCGCCGCCGGCGTGGGGCGCAGCGCCGGTTCCGGCGTCAGGAACCCGACAAGCCCGATCAGCAACAGCGCAAGCATCGTTTGAATGGCGCGGAGACGCAGGTTTCGCGAGCCCATGCGGTCCAAAACGGCGCCAATCTCTTAGCGAAGCGTGAAGATCGCGGCCGCAAACCCCGATTTTCCAGAAAATTTCAGCAATCTCAAATGCTTCCTAACCATTGTATGCAAGGCTGCGCGCGTGCGCAAAACCACTTTCCCCGCCCTTAGCGCCGATGAACTCGCCCAAGCAGGCGAGGCGCTGTTTGGCGCGGATTGGCGCATGCCGATGGCGCGGGCGCTGGGGCTCCCCGACGACGCCGCGCTCCGCGCGGTGGAGGCTGGACGCAT
>CAYUOC010000185.1:4236-5432 GCA_964446305.1 uncultured Terricaulis sp.
TGTTCCAGCGCGCGCACGCTGGAGCGCTCCACGCCCAGAATGCGCTCCTCGATGCGCCGGCGCAGATTGTCGAAATCGGCGCCGATGTCGCGTTGCTCGAGTTCCGTGAGGCGGGTTTCGATGGCGCGCGCGATCAACGCGTCGTCGCCTGAAGGCGAGGCGGCGTCATTCTGTTCAAGCGCGCCGAGGCGGCGATCGTTTTCGTCGATGAAATGCGCGATGTCGGCGCGCAGAGCGTCAAGCGCGTCGGCCTTACGCTGCTCAAACCCGTCCACGCGCCCGGCGATCTCTTGCAGGCGCTCTTCGGCTTGCGCGGCGGCGTCAGCGCTTTGCGCGGTGACGCGGCTCAACATGCGCGCCACGCCATGGGCGCGGTCGGCGTTTTCGCTGATCTGGCTGTCTTGCGCGGTTAGGCGCGTGTGCAGCGCGTTGAGCTGGGCGAGGGCGTCGTTTTCGCGCACCTCGGCGGCCAGCGCTTCCACTTCGTTGGTCAGCGCGGCGAGATTGATGGCCGTACGCGAATCCGCGGCGGCGCGCTCAAGCACGCCCACGCGTGCGTTGATATGCTCGAATTTCTGATCGGTTTGCTTGTTTTCCAGGCGCTGCAGGCGCGCGGCGATGTCGCCGGCATTCTGCTTTTGCGCGGCCACGGCCTTGTCGATCACCGCCAGGCGCGCCTGCACGCCGGCGTGCGCTTCTTGCGTTTGCGCGAGGCGCGCCGCGCCGCCGGCGATGTCGCCGGCGAGCTTTTCAAGCGCTGCGAAGGTGCAGGCTTCGACGCGATCGATATTGGCGGCCGCGGTCTGGAAATCATGCGTGGCGGCCTCGGCGACCTGATCAAGCCGCGCTATCACATCCGCTAGGCGCGCTTGCGCGTCGCGTTCGGTGCGGACGATTTTCGCGGCCGCCTCCTCGCGCAGCGCCGCGATATCGGCGCTGGTGTTGGTCAGCGCCAAATCGACCCGCTTGAGGCGCTGGATCGTGTCAGCCTGACGGGCATGCGCCTCCGCCAGTGCGCCGCGGAGATCAGCGCCCAGGGCGGCGTCGGCGCGGCGCAGGGTTTCGGCGGCGTCCTCGAGCGCGGTGGCGGCGGCGTCTTCGATGTTGTTGAGGCGGGTGTTGAGCTGTTCGCCCATGCGCTGGGCGATGCGCTGATTGTCGAGCACGCGGTCAGCCAGCAGATCGATGCGCTCTGC
>CAYUOC010000185.1:5532-7170 GCA_964446305.1 uncultured Terricaulis sp.
TCCACGGAGGTGAGGTGCGCTTCCAGCGCCGCGCAACGCCCGGCGAGGCCCTCATGGGCCTCCTCATTGCTCTCGATCAGGGCTTCGGCGTTGTTTTCGGCGTCGGAGAGGCGCTTACGCAGCGCCGCGACCGTGCTGGAAAGGTCGATCAGGTAGGCGGCGCCGTCCTCGGCCAGCGCGCCGGTTTCGTCCAGTTGGGCGGTCAGGCTCAAAACCGTGGAATCGAGCGCCTGAAGCGCGCCGTCGAGCCCGCCGAGCGAGGCCGTAAGGCGCCGCTCCAGCGCTTCAACCCGATGGCGGAACGCGAAATTTTCGCGGGATAACCGGGGCGGCGCCTGCGGCTCTGGTTCCGCTTGGGTGTCGATCTGGCCGGCCAGCACCTCGCCCAGCAACACTTCGGTCAGATAGTCGGACAACGAGAGCCCGCGCCGCTCAGCCTCGGCGAGCGCCGCTTGGCGCGCTTCGGCGTCCACGCCGCGCAGCACCCAGGATTTCTCGCTCATTGCAGCCTCGACTTGCGCCCCCAACCCATGGTGATGCGCGATTGTGCTTAAGGCCGCGTAAAATTGAGGCTTTTGGCGGCGGGGTGACGCCGAAGCCGGCGTGCGCGCGCATGCCGTGAAAAAGTGATCAATGCGTCACGCCGTTCGCGGCAAATCATGGCACAGTTCAGGCGCAATACGGCGGCGGCGCCGAGTCATCGGCGCGACCTCCTTAAGGCTGCCAGATTTGCATGGCTTTTTGTTAAGCGTCAGCCGGCGCCACTCCCTATGTAGAGTGAGCCGGGACGCGACGGAGGCATGATGTCTGAGGATCTCTTTCGCAGCTATGCGCGCTCTTTTGAACAGAAGCGCGAAGCGGAAATGTCGGTGCAGGATTTCTTGAGTCTCTGCCGCGACGATCCGATGGCGTATGCGAGTGCGCACGAACGCCTGCTGGCCGCCATCGGCGAGCCGAAAATGGTCGACACCTCGAAAGACGCGCGACTTGGGCGCATTTTCATGAACCGCACGGTGCGGTTCTATCCCGCCTTCGCCGAATTTTACGGCATGGAAGAAACCATCGAGCGCATCGTCGCCTTCTTCCGCCACGCCGCGCAAGGTTTGGAAGAGCGTAAGCAGATCATCTACCTGCTGGGGCCCGTCGGCGGCGGTAAATCCTCGCTCGCCGAGCGTTTGAAAGCGCTGATGGAAGAGCAGCCGATCTACGTGCTGAAGGCCGGCGACGAGATGAGCCCGGTGTTCGAGCATCCGTTGGGGCTGTTTGATCCTGAGGTGTGGGGCCAGCGCCTGGAAGACGAATACGGCATTCCACAGCGCCGCCTGACTGGCCTCATGAGCCCCTGGTGCGTCAAGCGGCTGGACGAGTTTGGCGGCGACATCACCAAATTCCGCGTCGCGAAACTCAATCCTTCGCGCCTGCGTCAGATCGCGGTGGCGAAAACCGAGCCGGGCGACGACAACAACCAGGATGTCTCTTCGCTGGTCGGCAAGGTGGATATCCGCAAGCTGGAAATGCACGCGCAGAACGATCCGGACGCCTACTCGTACTCGGGCGGCCTCAACCGCGCCAATCAGGGCATTCTCGAATTCGTCGAGATGTTCAAAGCGCCGATCAAGATGCTGCACCCGCTGCTGA
>CAYUOC010000186.1:0-7138 GCA_964446305.1 uncultured Terricaulis sp.
GCAGCGCGCAGTTGTAGCGCTTCTTCAGCTCCACGAAGTCGTAGGCCTGCAGGATCATGTAGTTGAATTCGATGAAGCTCATCGGCTGCTCGCGTTCGAGGCGAAGCTTCACCGAGTCCATCGAGAGCATGCGGTTGACGCTCATGTGGCGGCCGACCGTGCGCAGGAAATCGAGGTAGTTGAGCTTTAAGAGCCACTCGGAATTGTCGACGAGGATGGCGTCGCTTGGGCCGTCGCCGAAGGTCAGAAATTTTTCGAAGGTGCCGCGGATCGAGTTCGTGTTCTTGACGATCTGCTCTTCGCTCAGGAGCTGACGCATCTCTTCCTTGCCGGAAGGATCGCCGACGCGCGTGGTGCCGCCGCCGAGAAGCACGATGGGTTTGCCGCCAGCCTGTTGGAGGCGGCGCAAGTACATGATCTGGGTGAGGTTGCCGACATGGAGCGAGGGCGCCGTCATGTCGAATCCGATATAGCCGGTGACGCCCGCGAGGGCGGCTTTGTCCAAGCCTTCCAGGTCAGTGCATTGGTGGAACTGCCCGCGCGCGATGGCGTCGCGGAGGAATTGGGATTGGACGGTGGCTTCGGTTGTCATAGTGGCGGGGCCGATAGCATGGGGCAGCCCCCAAGTCGAAGCGAGAACCCGCGTCTGGCGCTGCATTTGACATTGCCGGCGAGCAACCCGCACCCTCCCGGCGCGCGTGATTGGCGCCAAGACGCCAGGGCCAGCGCAGGGAGGCGAAGATGCCGTGGGGACGCGCGATCCTGGCGCTGGCGACGATCGCGTTCGTGATCGGCGGCATGGCGAGTCTGGTGGTGATGGGAACGGGCGCCTGGCGGCCGGATTTTGCCGCTGGTCTCAACCAGCAAGACAGGTCTGCGCTGGCCGCGCCCTACGACGCTGTGAGCCATGGGCGCGACGCTGAGCTGATCGCAAGTCTGGTCGAGAGCAACGAGGCGACGCAGGCCGAGATCGATCGCATCCAGGCGTTGCTGCCGACTGGCGAAGCGGCATCGTCGCGGCTCACCACATTCCGGGTGCAGACGGGGACCGGCGGCAATCGTCTTTGGGGCATCCACGAATATGAGTATCCGGGCCATGTGGTGCGCGCGGAGACGACGCTCTATCGCGTAGCCGCTGCCGATCCATGGAAGGTGGCGGGCTTTCATGTGAACGTCGTGACGCGCGCGGAGCTTGCGGCGAACACGTTCGCCTTCGCGTCTGAACCGCCCGGCGTGCAGGGCGTTATCGTAGCGGCCGTGATCGTTCCGATCTTCACGCTGATCACGTTTCTGGTTGCACTGTTTCGCCCTGGCCTGAAACCGCGTTGGGTTTGGCTCATCGCCATCGCGCTCGGGGTTGGGACGATTTATGCGAACACCGGGACCAACGCGCTGTCGTTTCTCCCGGTTTCGGTGCAGCTCTTTGGCGCCGGCGCCACATGGAGCGGGTCGGCGTTCGACGGGTGGGTGTTCAGCGCCTCGACGCCATTCGGCGCGGCGGCGTTTTGGCTGTTTGCGCCAAGAGCCAAGCGGCCTGAGGGCGTTACTGCGTCTTAAGCGTTTGTTGTGCTAGGTGGGCGCGTGGTTCACGAACTCATCTGTCACCCCGATACGCCCAGCCACGCCGTCGATCGAATCGATGTTGCGGTTGCGCGGCCGCAGCCGGGGATGTTGGCGCTGCGCTATACCGTGGCGGGGCGGATCGCCGAGGTACGGTTGGCGCCGCCGTCAGAGCCGTTGCGTACCGACGAGCTGTGGCAAACGACATGCTTTGAAGCATTCGTCGAGAGCGCGCCCGGTTCGGGCTATTACGAGTTCAATTTGTCGCCATCGAGCAAATGGGCGGCGTATCATTTCACCGACTATCGCGAAGGCATGGCGCTGGCGGAGCTTTCGCCGCCCGCCATCATCACCGGCGCGAACGCGACGCACATAGACGTGGACGCGTTGATCTATCTGCCCGCGAGCGACGAGCCGTGGCAGCTGGCGCTAACGGCTGTGATTGAGGAAACAAGTGGCGCGAAGTCGTACTGGGCGCTGAAGCATCCCCAAGGTAAGCCTGACTTTCATCACGCCGATGGATTCGTGTTGGAGTTGCCATGAAGTTTGGCATTGATCGTTTGCTGGAAGATGCGTCGCTGCGCGCGGCGCTGAAGGGCAAGCGCGTGGCTCTGGTGGCGCACCCAGCCTCTGTGACGCGCGATCTCACGCATACGCTCGATGCGCTGATGGCGCTTGACGATGTGCGGGTGACGGCGGCGTTCGGGCCGCAGCACGGCATGAAGGGCGACAAGCAGGACAATATGGTGGAGTCGCGCGACTACACCGATCCTGTGTTTGGCATTCCGGTGTTCAGCCTTTACGGCGATCAGCGCCGGCCGACAGGCCAGGCGATGTCGACGTTCGACGTTGTACTGATCGATCTACAGGATCTCGGCTGCCGCATCTACACCTTCATCACCACGCTGCTTTACATGATCGAAGCGTGCGCGGCGGACGGCAAAGAGGTGTGGGTGCTGGATCGCCCCAATCCGGCGGGGCGTCCGGTCGAAGGGCTGACGCTGCGCCGGGGTTGGGAGAGTTTTGTCGGCGCCGGGCCCATGCCGATGCGCCATGGCATGACGCTTGGCGAACTCGGGCGTTGGTTCATCGATCACTTCAAACTCAACGTCTCGTATCGCGTGATCGAAATGGAAGGCTATCGGCCCGATGAAGCGCCGGGTTACGGCTGGCCCATCAGTTCGCGGACGTGGGTGAACCCTTCGCCGAACGCGCCCAATCTTTGGATGGCGCGTGCCTATGCCGGCACGGTGATGGTGGAAGGCGCAACGTTATCGGAAGGGCGCGGCACGACGCGGCCGCTCGAACTCTTCGGCGCCGCTGACATCAATGCGCGCGACGTGATGAACGAGATGGAGCGCCTAGCGCCGCAATGGCTGAAGGGCTGCAAGCTGCGGGAAATCTGGTTCGAGCCGACGTTTCACAAGTGGGAAGGCCAGCTCTGCCATGGCGTGCAGATCCATTGCGAAGACCCGGCCTACTACAATCACGAAGCCTTCAAGCCGTGGCGGGTGCAATCGTTGGCGTTCAAGGCGATCCGGCGGCTCTATCCGGACTACGAGCTGTGGCGTGAGTTTTCATACGAGTATGTGTTCGATAAGCTCGCCATCGATGTGATCAACGGCTCGCCGCTGTTGCGCGAATGGGTCGATGATGCGGACGCCGAGCCTGGCGATCTGGATGCGATCACTGCGCCGGACGAAGAGGCCTGGGTCGCTGAGCGCGCGAAGCATCTGATCTATTGAGCGAAGCGGGCGCGCCTCCGCCAGCGGGCCGCGATCAGGGGCTCGATGTAGCGCGTGGCTTGCTGATGGCGTGGATCGTTATCGTGATCCACGGAATATTCTGGCTTGGGATAGCGCCGCGTGAGCCGGGCTCGTGGCTCTTGTTCGAGATGCCACCGATCTTTCTGATCACGGGCGCGGCGTATTTTCTGGGTGAAGGCGCAAAGCAGGGGCGTCTGCAGCCCTCGAACTATCTCGACTTTCTGATGCGGCGCGGGGTGCGGATTTATGTGCCGTATCTCGCTTATGTGTTCGTCGCGGCGTTGATCGTCACGGTTGTGAAGTGGCAGGGGCCGCTCTCAATCGAGGAGATCGGCGCTCGGGCCTGGGCCTGGCTCAATCCGGTCACGCGGGGTGCTGGGCACACATGGAAGATGCTGAGCTGGCATCTTTGGTTCGTTGCGCCGTTCCTGATCGTCACGGCGCTGATGCCGCTGATCATGACCAAGCGCGTGCCGCGATTCGTGAAGCCTTGGATGCTTGCGGCTGCGGCGGCGGTTGTCGTTCTTGGCTTGGGGCAAGTGACGTTTGCCGCGCCGCTGGACGATCAGCTGATCAAGAACACCGTGTTCTATGCGTTCTGGGCGGCCTTCGGCTTCATGCTGGCGGCAATGCCGAAGCGGTGGAGCGTGGGTGACTACGCGTTGGTGCTCGTGCTTGCGGCGCTTGGCATGACTAGTGCGGCAATGCTGCAGCCGGCGGCGGTGACGCTCGACATGCAGCACAACAAGTTTCCGCCGAACGCGGTCTTCTTCCTGTTCTCGTGCGCATGGATGGCGGCGCTCTTGATCGGCGCGCGATATGTCGCGCGGGCGCAGACCGAAGCGCTCGCGCGTTCGCCGTTGCTGAAGCCGTTCGTGAGCGCGGGGTATTCGATCTACTTGTGGCAGGGGGTCGGCTATTCGCTCGCCGCCTACGCTGGAGCTGAGCTTGGCGCGAACATCTATGTAGTTTGGGGCGCGGCGATCGCACTGACGATCGCGCTCGGATTGCTCTTTGCGCCGTTGGAGCGGATCAGGCTAAGGGCAGGCTAGAACCAACCCTTCTTCTTTTTTTTCTCGGGCTCAGGCTCGGGCGGTGGTGGCGCGGGTTGGGCCGCCTTCGGCGGCGGCGCGGCTTGCTGGCGCGGCGGCTCGGGCGCGCGGGCGGCCGGCTGCGGCGCGGCTTGTTGCGGCTGACGCTGCTGCGGCGCGGCTTGGGGTTGCTGTGCGCGCTGGGCCAGCGTCTGGCCGCTCAAATGTTGTTGGCCAGCGCGGCGCGGATCGGGGCCGAGCTTGTCTACGAACCAGTTGGACATGTCCCTCACCTTGTCGTGCGCGGAAGCGCTCCCGTCGTTATCTTATCGAAACGAGCGCGCCAATGCACCCGGCGAGCGGCTTGCTGAGCCTTCATGTTCCGCTTGTGGATAACTTAGCGGGGGGCGCGTTTGGCCAGAATGCGTTGCAGCGTGCGCCGGTGCATGTTCAGGCGCCGCGCCGTCTCGGAGACGTTGTGGCCACAGAGTTCGTAGACGCGCTGGATGTGCTCCCAGCGGATGCGGTCGGCCGACATCGGATTTTCGGGCGGTTCCGGCTTTTCGTCGGGCGAGGCAAGCAGGGCTTTGACGATGTCCTCGGGATCGGCGGGCTTGGCGAGATAGTCGAGCGCGCCGGCCTTCACGGCGGCGACGGCGGTGGCGATGGCGCCGTAGCCGGTGAGCATCACGACGCGGCAGTCGGGCCGGCTCTTGTTGAGAGCCTCCACGACCGAGAGGCCCGAACCGTCTTCGAGACGAAGATCGAGGACCGCGTAAGCGGGGGGTGTCTTAGTGGCGATGTCGTTGGCTTCGGCGACGCTGGCGACGGCGGTGACTTCGAAGCCGCGCGTCTCGAGCGCGCGCGCCAAACGCGTGCGAAAGGCCGCATCGTCATCAAGAATGAGGAGAGTTTTTTCGCCTTCGAGGGGCGCCGCGATGCTCATCAGCCTGACCTACTTCCAGTTGCCCTCTATCTAGCGATTTTTTGCGATTTTCAAAGCGCAGGCGCTTCGATTGCCGCTCGGGGCCAGACTGCTTTTACCAGTGCGCCGTGTTGGGGCGGGCGGCGGTTGCGGACTTCGAGTTTGGCGCCGCTCCGCTCAAGCAGGGTCTTGGAGATGAAGAAGCCGAGACCCAGACCGCCCGCAATGCCCTCTTCGTCACGTTCAGTGAGATAGGGCTCGCCAAGCCGGTTTAGGATCGCCGGGGCGAAGCCGGGGCCATCATCACGCACCGCAATCTCAATTGTCTCCGCCGTCCATCGCGCCTCGATGTCGACGCGCGTGCGGGCGAAGCCGACGGCGTTCTCAACGAAGCCGCCCAGTGCGTGAACGATCTCCGGCATACGGCGTACTTCGAGCGGCCCATCGCCTTGCGCGTCGATGGTGATCTCGGCGCCGAGGCCTTCATGCGGTGAGACAATCTCTTCGAGGAGCGCCTTAATTGGCGCACGCTGGATCATCACGTCGCCGCGCTCGCGGTTTGCGGAGAGCTGACCGAGGATGCCGCGGCAGCGTTCGCTTTGCGTGACCAGCAATTGCAGGTCTTCGTAGCGTGGATCATCTGGCGGGATGTCGCGCGCCATTTCCTTGGCGACGAGGTGAATGGTGGCAAGCGGCGTGCCGAGTTCGTGCGCGGCGGCGGCAGCTAGGCCACCAAGCGCCGAAAGCGTTTGTTCGCGCGAAAGAACGGCCTGCACGGCGGCGAGCGCGATATTGAGACGTTCTTCTTCTGCGGCGACCCGCCACGCATAAACGCTGGTGAAGCCTAGGCCAACGAGAACCGCGGCGGCGATGCCCATCTGATAAAGCGGCGGCATGACGAAAACGGAATCGTCAGGCCAGGGCAGCGGCAAACGAAAGACTGAGATGACGCCGACGCAGACGAACGTGAGCGCGGCAAGCATGGCGGTGACGGCGGGCCGCAGCACGGTCGCGCTCACGGCAACCGGCGCGACGAAGAGAAACACGAACGGATTTTGTAGTCCGCCGGTCAGCGCCAGGAGCGCCGCGAGCTGCACGGCATCGTAGCCGAGCTGAGCGGCCGCTTCCCACTCGCGGGCGAGTTCTTGGCTGCGGCGGGTGAGGATGAGATTCACCAGGACCGACACGCCGATCGCGGCAAGCGCCCACTCGAGCGGGAAGTCCACGTTCAGGACGAAGCGGACGAAGAGAACCGCAAAGGTCTGACCGACGATCGCCAGCCAGCGCAGCAGCACAAGGGTGCGGATACGCACACGGCTGGTGGCGCTCCAGAAGCTCGGAATAGGCGCAGGCGGTCTGGGCTCGGTGAGGGCCATGGCCCTCTCATCGCCGTGCCGAGGCCGCCACTCAAGGGCGGGTGCGACAGCGTGACGGTAAAACCTCAGACTTTTTAATATTGATTCTGCGAAGCAGTCGCAATACGGCTGCCTGAGATGAGAAGGAGTCGCAGGATGCGTGGGCTTTGGGGGATTTCGGTGCTGGCGCTGGGCTTGAGCCTGGCGGGGGCGGCGGCGGCGCAGGATCAGGAAACGCAATTCGCCGAAGCGGATCTGACGGTAACGGCGACGCGCCTGCCGACCGATCCTTTCGACGTGCCGACCGCGGTCACCGTGATCGACGCCGATGAGATTGAGACCAATCTCTACACCGACATCAAAGATCTCGTGCGCTTCGAGCCGGGGATTACCGTGTCGACTGCGCCTTCCCGCTTTGGCGCGGCGCTCGGTTCAACCGGGCGCGACGGCAATTCCGGCTTCACGATCCGCGGCATGGGCGGCAACCGGGTGCTGTTCCTC
>CAYUOC010000187.1:0-7128 GCA_964446305.1 uncultured Terricaulis sp.
CACCGCAACCGTCGCGGCCGACGTGTGAATACGCCCGCCCGCTTCGGTTTCCGGCACGCGCTGCACGCGATGGACGCCGCTTTCAAACTTCAAGCGCCCGAACACACCCTTACCGGTGACGCTCGCCACGGCTTCCTTGACGCCGCCAATGCCGGTCTCGGAAATATCTTCGAGTTCAAACTTCCAGCCACGTTTGCCGGCATACTTCTGGTACATGCGCAGCAGATCGCCCGCGAAAAGCGCCGCCTCTTCGCCGCCGGTGCCAGCGCGAATTTCCAGAATGGCGGACGCGCTTTCGTCCTTGTCCTTCGGCGCGAGCAGCAGAAGCGCAACTTGCTCCAGCTCCGGCAGACGATCACGCAAGTCACTCAATTCGGCGTCAGCGAGTTCCGCCATCTCGCGGTCGCCATCCCGCGACATCGCTTCGAGATTGACCATCTCAGCCCGCGCCGCGCGCACGGCGGCGACAGCTTCCACCAGCGGCTTCAGCTCAGCGTGTTCCTGGCCAAGCTTCACGATTTCGGCGCCATCGCTCGCCGCCGCCAAGCGTGCCTCGATACGCTCGAACCGATCGACTGCCTGCGAGAGGCGCCGTTCCAATCTATCGTACGCGGACATCGGCTAACTGAGTTCGGCGAAAATCTCGGGCTGCACTTCCGAGAGTTGCGGATCGTCAAATGCGATCTCATCGGCTGCGCGCCGCGCATACGGCACGATCACCTCCACCGCCTGGCCGTTCGCGACTTCGAGGTGGAAGCAGAGCGCGGCCGCGTTGTCGGCGCCGGAGCGGCCATCGAACACGAGCCCGGCGGCGATCAAGCCGTTCTCTTTTTCATCGAGCCGAAAGCCCGCGATCAGGCCAGAAATATGATCCTGGGGAGCAGAGCGATCGATCGGCAGATCAACGTTGGTATGGATCTGCTCGCCGGTCTTGCGAATTCCGGCGCCGAACGGCGCGAACGAACCGCCCTGTTTGAGAGCCGTGTGCGCGGTATCGAACAGGTACTGATATGTGTCCTGCAGGTGGCGCTGCAGCATCGCTCAGCCCTTCGCTTCGCGCATCGTGCGGGCGCGTTCCTCAACCAGTCCCACGATATGGTCGATCATCGCGGCGTTGTCGACCTTATGGTCCGGCTTTCCGGAGACATACATCATCCCCGCACCCTTGCCGCCACCGGTGAAGCCGAGATCTGTCATGAGCGCTTCACCCGGCCCGTTCACGACGCACCCGATGATTGAGAGCGTGATCGGCTCGGGAATGTGCGCGAGCCGCTTTTCCAGTTCATCGACCGTAGCAATGACGTTGAACCCCTGCCGCGCGCACGATGGGCACGCAATAATCGTCACGCCACGCTGACGCAGCCCCAACGACTTCAGCAGATCATTGCCTACCTTGATCTCTTCGACGGGATCAGCGGCGAGCGACACGCGGATCGTGTCGCCGATACCCGCCCACAATAACGAGCCCATCGCGATCGAAGACTTCACGGTTCCTGCGCGCAACGCGCCTGCCTCCGTGACCCCCAGATGCAACGGCGCATCCGTCGCCTCCGCCAGCGCCTGATACGCCGCAGCCGTCAGAAAGACGTCCGACGCTTTCACGCTGATTTTGTATTCGCGGAAGTCGTGCTCTTCGAGCAGCGCCGCGTGATAGAGCGCACTCTCGACCATCGCCTCAGGACACGGCTCGCCGTACTTCTCCAACAGATGGCTCTCAAGCGATCCCGCGTTCACGCCAATGCGGATCGAACAGCCGTGATCCTTGGCGGCCTGCACGACTTCCTTCACGCGCTGCGCATTGCCGATGTTGCCGGGATTTATGCGCAGGCACGCCGCGCCCGCCACAGCCGCTTCGAGCGCGCGTTTGTAGTGAAAGTGGATGTCGGCCACCAACGGGACCTTCGCCGCTCGCGCAATCTGGCTGAACGCCGCCGTCGACGCCTCGTCCGGGCACGACACGCGCACGATGTCCGCGCCCGCGTCCTCCAGCTGCCTGATCTGATTGATCGTCGCGTTCGCGTCGGCTGTGACCGTGTTGGTCATTGACTGCACCGCGATCGGCGCGTCGCCGCCCACTTCGACCGAACCCACGCGGATCTTCCGCGAGCGGCGGCGCTCGATCCGGCGCCAGGGCCGGATGTGGTGAAGGTCGCCGTGAGCGCCGTCCATGAGAGCAAACGTCCTTTCAGACCGGAGATAGCGCGCCGAAGCGCCTGCCAACAGCCCTCGGGCCTGCGGCTTAGCTGCGGGAGGACGTCGCCTGCGCCTGGGTCAGCGGCTGAATCTCGTCAATCGAGCGGCCGAGCACCGGCATCCCGGCCGTTCCCAAAAGGCCCGCCGTCGCGCCGTTCACATAGAGCTCAAACGCCCCGCCATCGCGGGCGTGAAGCGTCCAGCCCGGGCTCGGATCTGGGCGGTAAACATCGCCGGCTCGCAAGTTCCGCGAAAGGAACACGGTGCCATCCGGCCCGCGCGCCTCTAGCCAGGCGTCCGCCACCGCCCGAATTTCAACCACACGTTGAGGCGCTGGCGCGGTTGAAGCCGGTGTCGAGCCGACGCTGGCCCCTTCCGTGGACGCCGCGACTTGCTGCTCGGTTTCGGAGCGAAGCTGCGAGTCCAGCGCCCGCCAGCCGACGAACACAGCCGCGATCAGCACCAACACAGCCGCCGCCGCCCACGGCGGGCGCTGCTTCGGCTTGGATGTCGGCGTCCGGATGGCTGCCTTCGGCGTATCATCCCGCGTCAGCGCGCATTCGTCCTGGAATTGATCGACGATGGCCTTCTCTTCGATCCCAAGTTCGCGTGCGTAGGAGCGCAGGAACGCCAGGGCATACGCCTTTCCTGGCAGCAGCTTGACGTTCATCTCCTCGAGCGCCTCGAGAAACTCCTTCCGCACCCGGATTCGATCAGCGACCTCGTCGAGCGTCCAGCCGCGTTGGCGGCGTGCTTCGGAGAGCTTGCGGCCCGCCCGCCACGCGTCGTCGAGCGCCGGCGGCGGGGCCTTCGGCGTCTGACGTTGCGCACGCGCATCGACCTGATCTCCGGTCGGTTGCGGGTCGGTGGGTACGGGTTGCAGCATCGAGTGTTCGGTCACTCCTAGGAGACCATACGTTTACAAAGGCAAATTTTGAGCCACTAAAAAAGACTAATCACGAATCAAGCATAGCTCAACGCAAGGCTTGCACGCGTTACAGCGCGTAGCCCTCGGCCACCGCAAATTCTGTGAGTTGGTCGCGGATCGAGGGCCGGTTGCGGCTCATCAACCGCGACAGCGCCCGCTCCACCGCATGCACTTCCATGGAGAGGATCAGCCGCTTCACGGGGCCGATGCCTGAGGCAGGCATCGAGAGCCTGCGGAATCCGAGCGCGGTGAACGCCATCGCTTCGAGCGGACGCCCCGCCGCCTCGCCACAGATGGAGACCTGCAGCCCCGCCGCGTCCGCGTCGTCGCGAATGCGCTTGAGCAGACGCAGCGCCGGGGCGCTCAGGATGTCGTAACGGTCCGAGACCCGCGCATTGCCGCGATCGGCGGCGAAGAAATACTGCATCAGGTCGTTGGTGCCGATGGAGATGAAGTCTGCGCGGCCCTTGAGGTCGGGGATCGAGAACGCCAGCGCCGGCGCCTCCACCATCACGCCCACCTCCACTAGAGACGGCGGCGGCCGCCCGTTCTTGCGGCACCACTCCAATTCGCGGTCCACCAGCGATCGCGCGGCGTCAAACTCACTTACGGTTGTGACGAGCGGAAACATCACCCGCAGACGGCGGTTGGCGGCCGCGCTGATCAGCGCGCGCAGCTGGTAACGGAGCAGCGCCGGCCGATCCAAGCCAATCCGCACCGCGCGCCAGCCGAGCGCGGGGTTCTCTTCGCGCTCGGCCGAGACGTAAGGCAGCACCTTGTCGCCGCCGAGATCGAGCGTGCGGAACGTGACAGGCCGCAGACCCGCCGCGTCGAGGACGTCCCGATACAGCATCGTCTGGCTCTCAAGCCGCGGCAGCTGCTCGGAGACCATGAACTGAAACTCGGTGCGGAAAAGACCGATGCCCTCAGCGCCGGCTTCATCGAGGTGATGCACATCGAGCGCAAGGCCTGCGTTAAGCAGCAGCGTCACCCGTTCGCCATCCTGCGTGACCGGCGGAATGTTCTTCAGGCGCGCGAATTCCTCCGCGCGAGCCGAGCGTAGATTGATGCGTTGCCTGTAGGTGTGAACGAACGCCTGCTCGGGCCGAAGCCGCGCTTCACCACGCTCGCCGTCCAACACGATGCGGTCACCGGCCTCGACGCGCGACAGCAAACCCGGCAGCAGGCCAACCATCGGAATCCCAAGCGCGCGCGCCACGATCGCCGCATGCGCGGTGTTCGCGCCCTCTTCCAGCGCCACGCCCTTCAGCCGCGCGCCGTAATCCAACAGCTCCGCCGGCCCGAGCTCGCGTGCGATGAGAATGGCGTCCTCAGGCAACGATTGCGCTGAACCTGCTTCCACGCCGGCCAGAGCGCGGAGCAGCCGGTTGTCGAGGTCTTCGAGATCATGCAGCCGCTCGCGCAAATACTGGTCACGCGTGGCGTTGAACTTGGCGCGGTGCTCGCCGCGCACCCGCTCCACCGCTGCATCCGCCGAAAGTCCCGCGCGCACGCCCTGACGCAGCTTCAGCTCCCAACTTGGGTCGTTGGCGAGCATCAGAAATGTCTCAAGCACCTCACGTGAGACGCCGGAAATGCGGCCGGGATCACCTTCCAGCATGTCCTCCAACGCGCGGCGCACTTGGCTGAGCGCCGCGTTCAGCCGGTCTTCTTCCTTGATCGGGTCATCGGCGATCACGCGCCCAAGCGGTGCATGCGGTTCATGCAACACGGCGGTGCCGATGCAGATGCCGTCGGAGAACGAGCGGCCCACCAGCAATTCAGGCCGGCTCGGCACCGCTTCGACTTCAGCGAGTCCGGTCAGATCCCCGAACGCGCCGGAGGCGACCATCTCGGCCAGCACCATGGCGATGGTCTGCAGCGCTTCGACTTCGTCCTCGCCGTAGAGCCGCGAAACTTGGTTCTGCACGACAAGCACGCCAAAGGTGCGCTCGGAGCGAACGATCGGCACGGCGAGGAAGGCGTTGAACGGCTCTTCGCCGGTCTCCGGCTTGTACGCAAACCGTTCGTGATGCTGCGCGTCGGCAAGGTTCAGCGGCTGCGCCGTCTCCGCAACTAAGCCAACAAGACCTTCGCCCGGCTTCAGCCGCGTCTTGTGCACGGCGTCCGGCGAGAGACCCTGCGTTGCGAAGAGTTCGTTATAGCCGCCGCGCGTCAGATAGATGGAGCACACATCCGCGACCATGGTCGACGCCACCATGGTGACGAGCCGGTTCAGCCGCTCTTGCGGCTCCGCGCCTGTCTCCATGATCTCCCGCAGCTTGCGCAGGAGGATCCGGGATCCGCCGATGCTCGCGGGTCCAGCCATCGCGGTTTAGCGTCCTCCTGCATCGCCGCTCACGCGGCGTCCAACCCATAGGCCGTGTGCAGCGCACGCACGGCAAGTTCTGTATAGGCCGCATCGATCAGCACAGAGATTTTGATCTCCGATGTGGCGATTGCCTCGATATTGATGCCCTTTTGCGCCAGCGCCGCAAACATCGCCCGCGCCACGCCGACTTGGCTCTTCATGCCGATGCCAATAACCGAAACCTTAGCGACGTCGCGGCGAACGTGGACTTCCTCAACCCCGATCTTGGTTTTGATCGCCTCAATGGCCTCTACCGCGCGCGAGGCGTCACGGTCCGGACAAGTGAACAGGATGTTCTGCCGCTCGGGCTGACGCGCTTCGCTTTGGACGATCATGTCGACGTTGATGTTCGCGTCCGCCAGCTTGCCGAAAATTTCAGCAGCGACGCCCGGGTGATCCTCGACGCCGAGCAGCGTCACCTTGGCTTCGTCGCGTGAATACGCGACGCCGGAAACAACCTGCTTTTCCACGATCTCATCCTCAGGACATACGAGCGTGCCGGGATTTGGCGCCCCCGGCTCAACGAAACTAGACAACACCCGCACCGGCACGCGCTTGGCGAACGCGAGTTCGACGGAGCGGGTTTGCAGCACCTTCGCGCCGGCGGACGCGAGTTCGAGCATTTCTTCGTAAGAGATCTTCTCGATCCGCTGCGCCTTCGACACCACGCGCGGGTCGGTCGTGTAAACGCCATCGACGTCTGTGTAGATGTCGCAACGAATGGCCTTTAGCGCCGCAGCCAGCGCGACGGCCGAGGTATCCGAGCCACCGCGGCCCAGCGTCGTGATGCGGTTGTCGTCGGTGATCCCCTGAAAGCCCGGCACGATGGCGACAACGCCTTCGTCCATCGACTTGCCGATCAGCTCTTCCGGAATGTCCGACACTCGCGCCTTGGCGTGCGCGGCGTCAGTACGGAACGGAATCTGCCAGTTTTGCCACGACCGCGCCGGCACGCCGATCCGCCGCAACGCCAACGCCAGCAAACCCGTTGTCACCTGTTCGCCGGCGGAGACGATCACGTCATATTCGTCGTTGAAGTCGGCGGCCGCCATCGGCGCCCCGTTGCCGCCTTCGCCGGCGGCGCCGCGCGCCAAGCCGACCAAGCGGTCAGTCTCGCCCGACATGGCCGAGACCACGACGGCCAAACCCAGCCCAGGCTTTCTCTCAGCCGCGACGATGCGCGCGACGCGGGCGATGCGGTCCACGTCGCCCACGGACGTGCCACCGAACTTCATCACCAATCGAGACATGGGGAGAATGTCGTTTTCCGAAGCGTTGCCAGCGGCATTAGCACGCTTCCGGGCTTTGGCGATACGCCTTGACCCGCATCGTTCCCGCGCCGATTTGGTTAGCTGATGTCCACCACAACCGACCCCGCCGAGATCGCCAAATTCAGCGCACTCGCGGCTGAGTGGTGGAATCCCAAAGGCCCGTTCGGCGCGCTGCATCGCCTGAACCCGGTCCGCCTCCAATACATCCGCGATTTGGCGCTGAAACATTTTAGCAAAGGCGCCCGCAAACCACTCGATGCCGTGCCCACGCTCGACCTCGGCTGCGGCGGCGGCCTCGTCTCTGCGCCGCTCGCCCGCATGGGCGCCAAGCTCACCGCCATCGATGCGTCAGCCGAAGCGATCGG
>CAYUOC010000188.1:0-2699 GCA_964446305.1 uncultured Terricaulis sp.
GCCGCGCGCGTGACCATGGTGATGTCGGCGCTCTTCAGCACGACCGGCGTTCTTCTCGTTTTTCTCCCGCGCTGGCTCGAGGTGGAGCGTGGGCTTTCCGGCGCTGAGATCGGCGTCATTCTTTCGCTGGCCCAATTCGCGCGCATCATCACCGGGCCTTTGATTGCCTACCGTGTCGATCGCGCCGCCGATCGCACCGTGCCGCTGAAGATGATCGCGCTCGCCGCGGTTTGCGCGTACGCCGCGTTCTTCCTTCTCGCGCAGGGCTTTTGGACGCTTCTGCTGCTTGGCTTTGTCGCGCTCTCGCTCTCGCAATCGATAACGCCTCTGGTCGAGGCCGCGACCTTACGCGCCACTGCGCAAGGCAAGATCAGCTACGGCGTTGCGCGCGGGATCGGATCGATCGCCTTCATCGCAGCCAATGTGCTTGGCGGTCTCGCCGTCTCACGCTTCGGACTGACGGCCGTGGTCGTCTGGGTTCTGTCGTCGCTGGCGCTCGTCGCCGCGACGAGCTGGTTCGGCCTTCATCGTGACCCACCGCTTAGCCAGCCAAGTGCTTCACGCACCGGCGGCGCCAGCGCTCTGTTGCGCAATCGGCGTTTTCTGATTTTGATCACCGCGTGCGGACTCATCCAGGCCGCGCATGGCTTCTACTATTCGTTCTCGACGCTTGTCTGGCGCGGGCAGGGCATATCGCCAGAAATGGTCGGTGTGCTTTGGGCCTTCGGCGTGGCGGTCGAAGTCGCGTTCCTCTGGAGTTTGCCGTTCATCGAGCGTCGGAGCACGCCAGAGGGTTTGATCCTCATTGGCGCCGGCGCCGCCGTTGCGCGCTGGTTCGTGATGGGGTTCGCGCCCTTGGGCTTTGTGCTCTGGCCGCTGCAGGCGATGCACGCGCTCAGTTTTGCGGCGGCTCATGTCGGCGCCATGCGCCTTCTGCACCGCGACGCGCCTGAGCACTCCGCCGCCATGGCGCAAACTCTCTACGCGGTCTTATCGGGCGGCCTTTTCATGGGCGCCTCAACCTTAGTCTCGGGCTACCTCTACGACATCGGCGGCGCCGTCGGTTATTGGGCGATGACGGCGCTCGCTGCCGCGGGCGGTGCGCTCGCCTTGCTGCTTCTGCCGCCAAAACCGCGGGTTCCCGCTGCAACACCTCAGTAAGAATTTCGCCTCTCGCGGGAACATCGCCCCGAAAGCGCCCCTTGCTTCTTTGCCTAATATTTTCTGTTAGCCGTTATCGGTTGACGGGCAGAAGGCTCGAAGGGGACGTGCATTGGCCGAAACGGCCACATTTGACTTCCGCGAGGATGAGCGCGCGCCGGTTCTGGCGCTACGCGGCGACTGGACGGTGGACACCATCTCCGGTCTCGAGCGCGGTTTGTCGGAAGTTTCCGAGAAGTTAAAGCAAGGCGCCGTCGTTGATGTCTCCGGCCTTGGCCGTTTCGATGTCGCCGGCGCCTATCTCATCGATCGCACATTCCGCGAAAGTCCCGCGGGCGACAAGAACCGCATCGCCATTCGCGGCGAGCACGCCAATGCCATGCGGCTACTACAGGCCGCGCGTAAGTCCTACGCCGGCCCGGCCGCGCCGCCGCGCCAGTTGCAGGGGCTCAAAGGATTCACCGACTTCGTCGGCCGTGCTGTAGTCGACATCGCCGACGACATCATCGACACCGTCAGCTTCTTCGGTCAAACGCTCGTCGTCATCGCTCAGCAGATCGTCAACCCACGCCGCATTCGCGCCGTCTCCATCGTCCACGTCATGGAGACGGCCGGCTTGAACGCGTTGCCGATTGTCATGCTGCTCTCGTTTTTCATCGGTATGGTCGTCGCCTATCTCGGCGCGCGTATTCTGCAGGATTTCGGCGCCACCGTATTTGTCGTCGAACTCGTGTCGATCTCGGTCATGCGCGAATTTGGCGTCGTCATCACCGCCATCATTCTCGCCGGGCGCACCGCTTCATCCTTCACCGCCGAGATCGGCGCCATGAAGATGCGTCAGGAAATCGACGCCATGCGTGTCATCGGCATCAATCCGATGGATGCGCTGGTCGTGCCGCGCGTCATTGCCATGCTGGTGATGACGCCCATCCTCTCGTTCGCGGCCACGATGTCCGGCATTTTCGGCGGCGTTATCGTCAGCTGGGCTTCGCTCGGCGTCAGCCCCAACATGTTCTTCGCCCGCGTGGCCGAAGTGGTGCCGGCGGACAATTTCTGGGTCGGCTTCATTAAGGCGCCCGTGTTCGCGCTCGTGCTCGCGGTCATCGCCTGCAAACAGGGCCTCTCGGTCGGCGGCGACGTCGGCTCGCTGGGCTCGCGCGTTACCACCTCCGTCGTGCAATCGATCTTCATGGTCGTTCTGCTCGACGCGATTTTCGCCATCTGGTTCCTGGAGATGGGCTGGTGAGCGAAGAGATCGCCATTCGCGTGCGCGGCCTGGTGACGCGCTTCGGAACGCAGACCGTCCATGACGGCCTCGAACTCGATGTGCGACGTGGCGAAATCCTCGGCGTTGTCGGGCCGTCTGGATGCGGCAAATCCGTGCTGTTGCGTGAGATCGTCGGACTTGATCCGCCGACGGCGGGCGACATTGCTTTTCCCGTACACGAGGCCGAGCAGCGTGAACCTCGCATGGGCGTCATGTTCCAAGACGGCGCGTTGTTCTCGAACCTCACGGTGCTCGAAAATGTCGAAGCGCC
>CAYUOC010000188.1:2799-7058 GCA_964446305.1 uncultured Terricaulis sp.
TGCACGCCATCTGCGATCGCGTCGCCGTGCTTTACAAGGGCAAGGTTGCCGCCATCGGCACGATCCCCGAAATCACCAAAGACGCCCAAGGCTGGGTGAAGGAATATTTCTCAGGTCCGCGGGGCCGCGCCGCGACGCGCGCTGTCGCGGGAGGATAGAACTATGGAAACAAAAGCCAACTACGTCCTGATCGGCGCCTCGACCATCATCGGTGCGTTCTTGATCATGCTCTTCGCGCTCTGGATCACCACCGGCGACCTTCGGCGAGGCTTCAACACCTACGACGTTGTCTTCGATGATCCGGTGCGCGGCCTCACCGAAGGCGGCGAAGTGCGCTTCAACGGCATCAAGGTCGGTGAAGTGGAATCGCTGCGCATCGATCCCGACAACACCAATCGCGTTATCGCCCGTGTTCGCGTGTCCTCTGACGTGCCAGTGAAGACCGATACCGAAGCCCAGCTCGAGCCGATTGGCCTCACCGGCGTCACGCTCATTCAGCTCTCCACCGGAAGCGTCGAGGCTGAACTCCTGCGACCAGCGTTCGGCGCGCCGCCGCCCCGCATCCAGGGCAGGGGCAGTCAGATCGACATCATCGTCGCGCGCGGCGAAGAGGTTGCGCTCCGCGCCAGCGAAGCCATGGCCGCCGTCCGCGATCTCTTGACCGACGAAAACATCGCCAGCGTCACCCGCTCGCTGCGCAACATCGAAGCCGTCTCGCAGCGCCTCGCCGCGCAAGATTCGGTCATCAACTCATCCGGCGAAGCGGCGCGCGAAATCGCCGAGCTCTCGCGTCAGCTGCAGACCAATCTGGCCGACCTCGACGAGACCCTCGACAGCGTGAACCAAGCGGCGGCCGTGGCCGGTGGCGAAACGCTGCCGGAACTGGCGCTCGCCGCCGAAGAAATCCGCCGCGCCGCATCCTCGATCAGCCGCGTCGCCAACAACCTCGAAGAAAACCCATCCGTTCTCACGCCGCGCAGCCCGCGGCCGACCGTGGAGCTTGAGCCATGATCCGCGCCGCTAGCCTTCTTCTCGCCGCCTCCATGTTGGGCGGCTGTATTTCGCTGCTGCCCGAGCCGCCGCCGCCGCCGCGCACCTATGTGCTCGAAGCCCGCAATGTCGAAGTGCTTGCAGGCGAGCCGATCGATGCCGTGATCGGCGTCGCCAACCCTGGCGGTGAGCGCACCATCCTCGGCGCCGATCTCATCTGGCGGACGGGCGACACCATCGCCTATGTCGATCAATCGCAATGGTCGAGCCGCGCCGCCGACGCGCTCCAGCAAATTCTCGTTGAAACGCTGGTCAACCAGGGCCGCTTCCGCGCCGCGACACGCAGCGGTGAAGCCCGCGTCGATTACGAGATCCGTTGGGAAGTGCTCGATTTCGAAGTGCGCGAGGAAGATATGCAGGCGCATTTCCGCGCCGATGTGCGCGTTGTTGCGCCAGGCCGGCGGATTATCGCCTCGCGCACAATCGAAACTACCGCACCAGTCAGTGCGCGTTCGTCATCGGTGGCCGCTGATGCGCTTGCGCGCGCCGCCCGTGAAGGCAGCGCGCGCATTGGGGAGTTTGCGGCTGATGCGGCGCTGGAAGCTCAGAGAGCCGCCAGCGCCAGTTCCAACTGATTTACGCGAGAGCCGCGTCGATCAGCAGGTAGGCGCGGACCAGCTCCGAGCCTTCACCCTTTTTCTCGCTCTTGGCGAGGTCCGGGCGTGAGCGATAGGCAACGGCCGCATCGTGCGCATCGGCGTTGCGCTTCATGTAGCGGACGATGCGCGTCACCGCGCCCGACGCCGCATCGATCACCGCACGGCGGCGGGCCGAAGCGCCGTCACGCGAGCAGCGGGCGATACGCGCGAGGTCAGCAGCATCGAGGATGTCGCTGAGATCGACGCCGGCGTCCGTCACCAGATCGATGGCGCCCGATTGGATCGTCGCATCGTTGTTGACCGGCTCTTTGCGGCCGAAATCGGCCAGCTCGAACGCACTCTCATTGGCGGCGACCGGCGCTTGCTCTTCGCGCGGCGGCATGAAGTTGCCCCACGAGCCGAAGCCCTTGAACACCTTCTTCGGCTCACGCTCGACCGTGACATCCATGCGGCTTTCGACGCGCGGACGCGAACCGCCACGCGCAACGGCCGCGCTGGCCGCCGCTTGCAGCGTCGTCACTTCGTCCTCGTGTTCGAACGCGACCGGCTCCGGCTTGCGCTCAACCGTCTTCGGCGCGGCGGCCTTCTTCACGCTGGCGGCGGCGACCTGCGTCGTTTGCGCTGGGCGCGAGGTGACCGACATGTCGTTCAGGCGCGACATCGTATCGTTGGCCGCTTCCTGCATCGCTTGCGCCTCGGCCCGGATGAGCTGAGCGGCGCGCTTGCACTCCTGCACGGCGCTGCGCGTCGTTTCACGAACCGCGGCGGCGGTTTCGTTGGCGACGAGCACGGCTTCGGCGGTCGATTTCTTGGCGGTTTCCGTCAGGCGCGTGGCTTCCGCGAGGCCCGACAGCATTTCCGACATCGAACCGTTCAGCGAAGCAGCGGCGGCGTTGGCGGTGTCGGCGGCGGCGTGGAACTCGGCCGTGCGCGAACCAATGACGTTCGCCGAAGCGGTGAACGAGGAGAGGTGCGTCACGAGCGCGTCTTCAGCCGCGGCGACTTCCGTCTTCACCAGCTTCGAAGCTTCACGCATCAGGCGGACTTGGCGGCCGATCGAGTTGGCGATCACATCCGTTTGGTCCTTGATGTCGGTGCGGACTTCGACCAGCGCTTCACGTTCGCGAACCAAAGTATCGGCCATCGCTTGCGTGTTGGCGCGCGAGGCGGCGACCGCTTCGCCGAACATCGCGGCGTTGCGTTGCGCCGAGGCTTCCAGTTCGGCCAGGCGATCAAGCGCCGAGGAGACAGCGTCGTTCAGCTGTTCGATCTCGTTCTTCACCGTGTCGGTCAGGCGCTGCACATTGGCTTCGCCGGCTTCCACCGGCGTCGCGGCTTCATGCGCCATGCGCGTCAGTTCAACCGCCAGCTTGCGCGCCTTCAGCGCTTCGCCCGCAGCCGACGCCGCGACCCAGAACAACAGGGCAGGGCCGAAGGCGAGCGCGATCAGGCCAGCCTGCATCGCCGGATCCATCGCCATCACGGCTTCGACGCCGAAATAGGCGAGCGGTCCGCCAATCGCGCCGGCGATCCACACCAGCGCCATGAAGCCGCCCATGAAGGCAGCCCATGAGAAGCCCGTCTTCACCTTGATGTCGCGCTTTGGCTCAACCACCGCCGGTTCTTCGTCACGCGCCGTGGTAAATTCTTCTTCGCGGCTGAACTCCTCCGCGAAATCGTCCGCGAGATCGTCGTGCGCAGAGTCGGCAATGCCGAACTCTTCGAACGGATCGCGTTCGTCGTCCTCTTGACCGTAGTACATCGTAAACTCCCGCGCACCCGCGGTTCGCGGGCGTTAACCCGGCGGCTGCAACGCCCATGCCAACGAGGCGAGTGCATTTCCCGCGTGGGGCTTGCGCCAAATCGGAGCAAACTGGGCGCCACGCCTGCGCGAAACGCGAAGAGTAAGGTTACTGCGCGCGCCCACCCATTCCCGGGGCTTCGCGACTTGTCCGCCGAAGCTCGAAGAGCGAAGGCGGAAGCGAAGAGACCGGGACCCACAACCCCAACTATTTATCGCTAGAGCTCAATGCCGGACCATTTGTGGTTATGGGTCCCGGACTGAACGCTGCGCGTTCATCCGGGAATGGGTGGATAGCGGCGCCCTCTATCCCACAGCTCCACGAGCATTTCCCGTTCACCATCAACACCCGCGCCAAAATCAATCCGACCGCTTCCGGCGCGTGCGATACTGCTCCCGTCTCGACCAGGGAGGCCTTGGTGCACCAGACCAAACGCAATCGAGACGCGGTTTGAACGTGATGAAGAGTGAACGCGGCGACGCAACGATCTCTTCTGCTCCGCGAGCAAAAGGAAGCGGAGGTCCGGGAGCGAGTTATGGTGACTCGTCCGCACGTCAGCCGGGAACGTGAAGCAAGGCGCTAAGACTCATCCAGGATACCCAGCGTCGTGGGCGATCGATCCGTTGAGAGCGGCAGCAATGCGCGGGGAGAAGTCCCGCATCGATCAAGCTAACCAAGCCCGCCTGTCTGCAAACGCATGGCCCCCTCGGAGCCCCTGAACGCCTCAAGCTTCCGCCGGCTGCTCAAACAAATCGCGCAGGGCGCGCTTCGGCAAACCCCATCGACTAAAGTTTAAGCGCTCCCCGAA
>CAYUOC010000189.1:0-6915 GCA_964446305.1 uncultured Terricaulis sp.
ATCGTCAACGGCGTCGAGCTCGGCCGCCGCATGGAGCAGTTTGAGCTCTTCGGCCTGACGCAGCCCCTCATCACAACCGCGAGCGGCGCCAAAATGGGCAAAACCGCCGACGGCGCCGTTTGGCTCAACGCTGACATGAAGAGCCCGTACGAATACTGGCAATACTGGCGTAACACCGAGGACGCCGACGTCGGCCGCTTCCTGAAAATCTTCACCGATCTTCCGCTTGCCGAAATCGCGCGTCTCGAAGCACTACAAGGCGCCGAGATCAATGACGCGAAGAAAGTGCTCGCCACTGAAGCCACGGCGCTGCTTCACGGCCGCGAAGAAGCAAACAAGGCCGAGGAAGCCGCCCGCGCCACGTTCGAGCAAGGCGCGCGCAGCGACAACCTGCCGACGTTCTCCGTCACCAGCGAAGAACTGGCGCAGGGTTTCCGCATCGGCGCCGCCTTCCAGCGCGTAGAACTCGTC
Organism: uncultured Terricaulis sp.; assembly: GCA_964446305.1. Classification (GTDB taxonomy): domain Bacteria; phylum Pseudomonadota; class Alphaproteobacteria; order Caulobacterales; family Aquidulcibacteraceae; genus Vitreimonas. The sequence continues at coordinate 472 of CAYUOC010000189.1, forward strand.
GCCTCCAACGGCGAAGCGAAGCGCCACATCGCGGCCGGCGCGCTGCGGGTGAATGATTCCGTCGTTGCGGATGAAAGCCGGACGCTGACGGCCGAAGACCTCGTCGACGGCGCAATCAAGCTTTCACTCGGCAAGAAGAAACACGCACTTCTGCGCGTGAGCTAGGGCGAGGCGTCCGCTACGGACGCTGGCGCCGGCGCCACCGGATCAGGCGCGACCGGCGTCGAGCCCGATGGATTGAACATATGGCCGCCGCTGCCCCCACCCACGGAGCCTTGCGGTTCTGGCTGTGGGACCGGCTCGAAGATGCGTCGCAGGATGCCAGGCGTCAGCGCGGAAACCGGGTTCACGCCGACGCGCGGCTCAGCGGCTTGACCGTTGATCGAATAGGTCATGCCGAACACGCCTTCGCCGCGGCGCGAGACCAGCAGATCGCCAATCACGGGGATGCTGCCGAGCATTGAGAGGTTCAGCAACGGCGACGGCGCGACGACGCCATCGATGTCCAGATTGTCGGCGCGAATGTCGTAGCTGCCTGAGCCCGTCAGGCCCAGCGACGGCCCCGCCATGCGGCCCTCAGTGAATTGCAGGCGATCGTTCGCGTACGTCATCTGCGCATCGAGCGCCGAGAAACCGATGCCATCGCCGTTGAGCATCTCGACCAGTCCGGTCAACGACCCAGCCGATGAAAGCAGCCGCGCCATCGCCGGCAAGCGCACGACCTGGAAGTCACGCATCTCAACCGTAAACCGCGCCTGGCTTTGCGCGCCGCCGCGCCAATCGCCATCCGCCGACGCCGTGCCGCCAACCACGTTCTCCGCGCCAGTCAACGCACGCACCGCAAAGCCCGCATCGCCGGCGCGGAAGCGCACGCGGCTGCGCGCATCGCCCGCACGCGCGCCGAGCGTCAGCGAGAACGGCTCGCCGCCGGGCGAGCGGCCTTCGGCGGAGAGCGTCATCAGCCCGTTGCGTACTGTTGCAACTTGCACATTGGCGTCGGCCAACGTCGCGCCGCCGCGCATCTTCAGGCGATCGACAATGACGCTCGCGCGCATGGCGCCGGAATTGTTTGAACCGCTAGTGACTGTCGTCGGCGTTGCGGTCGGACGATCGCCTGGCGCGGTCTCGCTGCCCATGAACGGCGCCGCATCGAACATCGCGCCGCGTACATTCACCTCCAACGCGCCGTCCTGCGCCCGAACCGCGGTAACGCGTGCATCCGAACTGCCTTCAACAACGAGACGCGAGAAATCCACCTCTTGCACGTTGTTGTCACGCGCCAACCGAACGCGGCCTTGCGCCAGCAGACCCGCGCCGCGCGCATCGATTTCATTGAACGCCAGACCGCCGTCGCTTTGGCGCTGCACCACGAACCGGGCTGACGCCGCCTGCCCGGCGCGCTTGGTCCAGAACCCACGCGGCAACTCCACCGCCGCATTGCGAAGATCGAGATCGATCTGCGCGTTATCGACGTCAAAACCTTGCCCTTGGCCCGTCACCGTCACGCCGACGCGTCCTTGTGCGTAGCGCGCGACCGGATAGCCAAGCCGCTCCAGATCGTCAGCATCGAAATCGCCCGAGATCTGGTATTCCGACGATGTCGCGACGTTGGCGCCGCGGCGGCCGATACGCTCGGTCCAGCGCACATTCTGGATAGCTGACTGCCCAGCGCGGATCGGCCCGCTCACCGTGACCGCGCGCTGGTCTCCGCGCACCGTCAGCTGCCCCTGGCTCAGCGCCACGCGCCGCGTCGTCATGCTGCCGGCGAAGTCACGGATCGTGCCGTCAACATTGAAGCGCCAGTCCTCGAATGGCGCCTCGCGCACCATCGGCCGCTGGATGCGCAATGTCATGTTCGAACGCCCGGTCGCCGTCACCGCGTTGACCGGCAAGCGCTCGCCCAGCGCGATCGGCTCCATGGCCAGAACTTCCAACACCTGGCGCGCTTCGCCCTCAGCCCGCGCGGAAACCGTCAGCATGGCTCCGCTCGGCTTGAACTGCGGCGCTTCCACCCGTCCATTGGTGAGCGTCATGCCGTGGAAGCGCGCTTCCGGCACCGTGAGCTCAAAACTGTTGCCCCGCAGCACGCCCGAGCCCCGCGCATGCGTGACCGGCGACATCGTCGAGATGAACTGCATCGACGCATTGCTGACATTGAACCGAACATCGACAGCATCGTTGTTCAGCGCGCCGTCGGCCAAATCAGCCGGCGTGATGTTGAGCCGCACAGTGGCGTCCGTGATCCGTCCGCCGGTGATAGTGCGCGCCAAATACTCACGCGCGCTCTCACCCAAACCGATCGGCCAAGCATGCATCACCTCGCGCGCCTCGACCGCGCCATCGACCGCGCCTTCTAGCTCGACGCCCATGCGAGTGCGTCCCGCCACATCCGCCCAATAGAGCCGGCCAGCGCCATTGAACGTGCCTTCGCCGGTGCGCCCGGTTAGTTGCGTGAAACGGATCGAGCGCTCAGCGGAAACAATCGCACCGACGATCTGCACATTGGAGAACGCCAGCGGCTCGGCAAACGTGCCCGGCACATCGAGCCGCATCGAAGGCAACGAAACGTTGAACGCTGCCGGTTCATTCGGGGCCGCGCGCATGATCGCGGAGACGTCGCGCACGCGGATCTCGCCGCCAACGCGCGTGCGATCACCCGCCAGCGAAATTTGATCGATAATCAGCTCATCGCTTTCGATGTCATAGCGCCCGTGCAGACGCCCGCCGCTCAGATTGAAGCGATCGCCCGCGACATCAGCAGAACCTTGACCGACGATCACCTCGCCTTCGAAGCGGTTGACGCCGGCCTCGCGATCCATGCCGACGGAGATGTTCATCGTCACCGGCGCATCGAGCCCCGCGAACGGGCCCAGCGCCGCTTGTGAGAACAGCGCACGCGGACGCGCATTCTCCGTGCCAAACTCAATCACCGCGCTCTGAAAGCGTGTGTCCGTTGTGATCCGCAGCGTGGCGGGCGCGACACCTTCAGCGCCTTCCAGCTCAGCCCCGGCCCTAAGCGCCAGCGCGCGCCCGCGCCGCGCCAATTCAAAGTTCGCGGCGTCAGCATTCCACCGCCCGCCACCTGCTTCGTCGATCAAGGTCAGCTGCGCGCCGCGTACGGAAATTTCCCGCAAGCTGCCGCCCGCGCCGACGGGCTTGAACGCATCCTCCATACTATCGAGCACACGCGCGACCCGTTCTTCGAGCGACTCGTTGCGCGGCGCGGGAGGAATGATGATGTCGGGCGGCGCACCTTCGGGGCCGAAGGCGATGTGCATTGCCCCGTTCGGCCGACGCGTGAACGTCATGGCGCCGCCAATGAATTCAGCCCGCGAAACCGAAATACGCCCAATCAGCAGCGGCAGCACATCAAGTGAAATGCGCGCTTCATCCGAGCGCGAGAGCACGCCGCCGCGCCCGTCCTCGACGCTGACCCCTAACGCCCGAAGCTCCAGAGCGCCCCGTTGGCTCCAAATCAGCTCAACCCGCTCAATGCCGACTGGCCGGCCCGAGCGCGCCTCGCTCAGCTCGGTCTCGATCTGCTCGCGCATGGAATTGAGCTCGATCGGGCCCTGGCTGAACCGCCACCAAGCCACGCCGAGGCCGATCGCGAGCGCCGCGACCAGTCCGAGAACAATCTCGACCGCAATTAGCGTCGAGCGGCGGATCATCCAGCGTGCTCCAACGCCCCTCGCAAGCATCTAGCGCGATTTAGGTTTTTGACGCAAAGCAAAGCCCCAGCCCGGCCGCAGTCAGCGGCGGGCCGAACGGCCAACCCAATGCCCGGGCGGCCGCGAGCCTGGAGGCTCCCGATGGCTACGTCGACGCTCAAACCTGGCGACCCCGCACCCCCCTTTGATCTGCCGGCGGCCGGGGGCGGGCGCGTCAGCTTGGCTGGCCTTAAGGGCAAGCGGGTCGTCCTCTACTTCTATCCAAAGGACGACACACCCGGTTGTACCCTGGAAGCACTAAACTTCACTGAAAAGACGAAGGCTTTTGCGGCTGCGAACACCGTGGTGGTCGGGGTTTCCCGCGATAGCGTCGCCAAGCACGATAAATTCGCGGCGAAACATGGGCTCAAGGTGCAATTGGGGGCCGATGACGAAGGCCTAGTCACTGAGGCCTATGGCGTCTGGGGCGAGAAGACCCTCTACGGGCGCAAATTTATGGGGATAGAGCGGGCCACTTTTCTGATCGATCCGAAGGGAAAGATCGCCCACGTCTGGCGCAAGGTCCGCGTGCCAGGACATGTGGAAGACGTATTGAAAGTGGTTAACGCGCTAGACGCGAAATAGCGGCATCTTTTACTGTGATTTCACAGTTTTGGCGTGCTTCTGGCAGATGAGCGTTAAACAAGCTGAAATTCCTGTAAACGGCAGTGGGTCTCTGTTGCATTTCGGGATGCTTTCAGGTTGAGATGAACTCTGGCGGGGCAAACGTACAGTTTGTGTTTAGGTAAATGGGCGGTGGCGGACCATGAGCCAGTTCGGACATCGGGCACGGTCGTTATTCGATCGCATGTTCCCGGAACGGCAGATCTATCATCGTAGCGGCGGTACGGTCCGTTACGTCTCTCTTTCTCCCGGCAAACAGGCTCTTCTGGCGCTGAGCGCCGTTGGTCTTGCCGGCTGGTGCGTCTACGCGACCACCAACACCCTTCTCGAGGGCCCGCAAGCGACCGCGTCGAACGCTGAAGTCGAGCGTGAGCGCGCGAAGTACGATCGCTGGCTCAACGAAAGCCGCGCCCAAGCCGCAGCTTCGCAAGCTCTTCTCGAAGAGCGGACCCGCCAGTTCGACCGCGCCACGGCCGATTTCGAGTCCCGTCACGAAGTTCTCCGCTCCCTGCTCGAGTACGCCGGCGGCGCGACGCTGCAAGTCGCGGCCAACCGCCCGATCGAGCGTGACGGCGCCCGCATCATCATGGCCGCTTCGATCGACGAAGCTGAGCCCCGCCAGTCGCGCGCTGTCGCGTCTGAGCCCTACCAAGTCACCACCGTCGGTTTCCGCGCCCGCACTGAAGCGCTGGAAGGCGATCAGGAGCAAACCCTCTCCGAACTCGAAGACAGCGTTGTCGAGCGCAGCGAACAGGTTCGCGGCGTTCTGCGTCTCACCGGCGTTTCGATGGCCTCGCTCACCGGTCCGGAAGCCGAAGCGCAATCGGGCGGCCCTCTCGTGCCGCAAGACTTCGTCGCTTACCTTCGTGACAGCGGCTTGAACCCGGCATTCGCCGAACGCGTTGCGCAAGTTGCTGCACGCGTCACTGAATCGCGCCGCCTCGATGGCATCGCGAATTCGACGCCGCTCGCCGCACCTGTCGCTGTCGATTACCGCGAGACATCTGGTTACGGTCAACGCATCGATCCGTTTACCGGCCGCCCAGCGTTCCACTCCGGCCTCGACATGGCCGCCTTCGAGCGCGCGCCAGTTGTCGCGACCTCGCCGGGAACTGTGGTTTTTGCTGGAACCCGCTCAGGTTATGGCTACACCGTGGAAATCGATCACGGTCACGGCTTCAAGACCCGTTACGCTCACTTGCGCGACATTCAGGTTGAACGCGGCGCTCAAGTCGCAATCGGCCAACGCATTGGCTCAATGGGTTCGACGGGTCGTAGCACCGCCACACACCTCCATTATGAGGTGTGGTTCCGCGGCCGGGCGGTTGATCCGGTCAACTTCTTGAGGGCAGGACGGCATGTTCACGAACAAGGGTAACTCTCGTACGGACTCGAACTTGCCAGCTCTTCCTGAACCTACTCAGCAACGTCGTACCTCGCCGGTTCGCACCGGCATCGCCTCGATCATCGCCAACGGTGTGAAGATCACCGGCACGATCGACGCTGACGGCGCTGAACTGCAAGTCGACGGCGAGATCGAAGGCAACGTTCGCGGCGGTTCACTCACCGTCGGCGATACGGGCATGGTCAAGGGTGACGTCGTCTCCGAAAGCGTGACCGTTCACGGCCGCGTCGAAGGCTCGGTGCGCGCGCGCAAGGTCATGCTGGCCCGCAACGCTCACGTCCTCGGCGACATCGTCCACCAATCGCTCTCGGTTGAGATGGGCGCGGTGTTCGAAGGTCAATGCCGCTATCTGCAAGATCCGCTCTCGCAATCAGGCCCCGGCGCTCCGGCGCAGCCGCAAGTGGTTTCCCCGCAAGATCGCTCGAACGCGTTCGGCGGCGGCAACTCAGTATTCGGCGAACCCTCGAACGACGACCGCATGGTCTCGGGCGTGATCGTCACGGGCTCGAACTAAGCTTTAGTCCGAACGGACAAATCGAAGGCCCGGCGAAAGCCGGGCCTTTTGCTTTGCGTTCAATGCCAAGCGCCCAGGATCAAACCGATCAGTGTGAACTGGAGCGTGTGGTAGCCGCCATTGATCAGAAACAGCATCAGCGATTTGCGCTCGAACAGATAATTGATGCCGAAGCTCGCGCTCACCCAACA
>CAYUOC010000190.1:0-6912 GCA_964446305.1 uncultured Terricaulis sp.
GGCGGAGGCAACACAGCGGTCGAGGAAGCGCTTTATCTTTCGCACCTCGCCAGCAAAGTGACGCTGATCCATCGCCGCGATCATTTGCGCGCGGAGAAAGTTCTGCAGGAGCGCCTGTTCGCCAATCCGCGCATCGAGATGGTTTGGGATAGCGAGTTGGTCGATATCCTCGGTGGCGGCGAACCGGTCGGCGTCACCGGCATCGTCGTCAAGAACGTTAAAACCGGCGCGCGCGAAGAGCGTGCTATCGACGGCGTGTTCGTGGCCATCGGCCACCAGCCGGCGACCGAAATCTTCAAGGGCCAAGTGGCCATGAAGGAGAGCGGCTACATCATCGTCAAACCCGGCACGACGGAAACGAACCTCCCCGGCGTGTTCGCCGCCGGCGACGTGGCCGACGAGACCTATCGTCAAGCCGTCACCGCCGCCGGCTTCGGCTGCATGGCCGCGCTGGAGGCCGAGCGTTTCCTCGCCGCCGCCGAGCAGGATCGCGCCAAAGCCGGCGCGGCAGCCTAAACGCTGCTATCGACCGCCCCTCCGAGCTATGCAATATTGCAAAGCAACGGCGCCAAAACTGAGCGTCAGGGAGGCGGCGCGTGAGCACGATGGATTGGGACAAGCTCAAGACGTTCCACTTCGCGGCCGAAACCGGCAGCCTCACGGCCGCGGCAGAAAAGCTGGGCGTCAGCCAGTCGTCCGTCAGCCGCCAGATCGCCGCGCTCGAGAACGACATGGGCGTGCCGCTGTTTCAGCGCCACGCGCGCGGCCTGCTGCTGACGGGACCCGGCATGGCGCTGCGCGAGTTTACGCGCGAAATGGCGGCCAACGCGGTGATCGCGGAATCCACGCTGAAGGACGCGCGTGAAAAGGTCATTGGCGATTTGAAAGTCACCGCGCCGGTGGCGTTCGGCTCGACCTGGCTTGCGCCGCGCTTGTCGCACTTCACCGACACATATCCGGAAACGCGCCTGCAAATCATGCTGGACGATCGCGAGTACGATCTGCTCAAGCTGGAGGCGGAGTGCGCGATCAGGTTATGGGCCGCTACCCACGCCGATCTCATTCAGCGCAAGCTGTTGGACGTGACGGTCAGCCTTTATGCGTCGGCTGAATACATCAAACGCCACGGCGCGCCCAAGCACGTTGACGATCTCGATCACCACCGCATCATCGCCTATCAGGCCGGCGTGCCAACGCCGATGCGTGAGCTCGATTGGGCCCAGCGCGCGGGCCGCGAGGACGCCAAGCCGCGCTCGCCGCTGCTGGAGATCAACAATGTCTACGGCATGCTGCGCGCAGTGCAGAGCGGGTTCGGCATCGCCAGCGTGCCGGATTACATGGCGCGCGAGAGCGAGAATCTGGTGCGCGTACTGCCTGAGCTCGAAGGGCCGAGCTTCGAGGTGTATTTCATTTATCCCAGCGATTTGAAGCGCTCCAAACGGATCGCGGCATTCCGCCAATTCCTGATTGACCAAGCCGCCGGATGGAAACCCTGAAATTGAGCGAACGTGAATTTGACGTGATCGTCTATGGCGCCAGCGGCTTTACCGGGCGGCTGGTCGCGGAATATTTGGCCAAGCAAGGCGAGACGCACTGGGCAATGGCCGGGCGCAGCCGAAGCAAACTTGAAACGGTGCGTGACGAGATCAGCGCGCCGAAGGAAACACCGATCATCACCGCCGACGCTGCGGACGCTGCTTCGCTTGAAGCGATGACGGCGCGCGCCAAGGTCGTTCTCACTACGGTCGGCCCCTATCAGCTTTATGGCGAGCCCTTGGTGGCGGCGTGCGTGAAAACCGGGACAGATTACGTCGATCTCTGCGGCGAGCCGAACTGGATGGCGGAGATGATCGCCAAGTACGAAGCAGCGGCCAAGCAAAGCGGCGCGCGCATCGTGTTTTCGTGCGGCTTTGACTCTATCCCGTTCGATTGCGGCGTGTTCTTTGCGCAAAACCTCGCGCGCGAGCGCCTTGGCGGTCCGGCTAAAGACGTGCGCGGGCGCGTGCGCAAAATGAAGGGCACGTTCTCGGGCGGGACGATGGCCTCCATGCTGGCCACGATCGATGCGCAAAAGCGCGATCCCGATCTGATGAAAAAGCTGCGCAACCCGTTCCTGCTCGCCGGCGAACGCGGCGTAGCGCAGCCTGAACAGAACAAGCCCCTGCATGACGCTGATCTTGATGCGTGGGCCACCCCTTTCGTGATGGCGCCGATCAACACCAAGAACGTACACCGAACCAACGCGCTGCTTGGCTATCCGTACGGGCGCGATTTCACCTACAGCGAAATGCAAATGACCGGCAAAGGCGCGCCCGGCCAGAAGCGTGCGAAAGCGGCGGCGAATGGCGCGTTCATGCTGTTGGCGGGCCTCGCCTTCCCGCCCACGCGCTGGCTGCTCACCTCGTTCGCGCTGCCCAAACCCGGCCAAGGGCCAAACAAAGAAGCGCGAGAAAGCGGGCGCTATGAGGTGCTGTTCGTCGCCGACGGCGCGGGCGGCCAAGTGCGCGCCAGCGTGTCGGGCGACAAGGACCCCGGCTACGGCTCCACCTCCAAGATGATCAGCGAAGCCGCGCTTTGCCTGGCGCGCGACGTGGATCGCACGCAAACGCCGGGCGGAATTTGGACCCCCGCCGCGGCGATGGGCGAGACGCTGATCAAGCGCCTCGCCGCACGCGCGGGCCTGACGTTCAACGCCCTCGATCAGAGCTGATCGTAATTCGCCACCGCGAACGTGTCGCACTGGGTCGCGTCGCCGGTGTCGAAGCCGCGGCGGAACCAGCGCATGCGCTGGGCGCTTGAGCCGTGCGAGAATTCGTTGGGGTTCACATAGCCCTGGCTTTGGCGTTGCAGCGTGTCGTCGCCGATAGCGTGGGCGGCGCCCAGCGCTTCGCGCAGATCCGATTCATCGATCGCCAAATCCGCGCGCGCGGTGTGGCCCCACACGCCGGCGAAGCAATCGGCCTGTAATTCGGTGCGCACTGAAATCTGGTTTTGCGTTTCGCCGGGCATCTGGCGGCGCATGGAGCCGATCAGGTTTTGAATGTGGTGGCCCACTTCGTGCGCGATCACGTAGGCCTGCGCGAAATCGCCTGGCGCGTTAAGGCGGGTGTGCATCGTCTCGTAAAAGCTCGGGTCGATGTAGAGCATGTTGTCGCCGGGGCAATAAAACGGCCCGACTGAAGACGGCGCGACGCCGCAGGCGGTGCTGACTTGGCCCTGAAACACGTTGAGCGTGGGATCGGTGTAGGCCGCCGGCGTCGAGCCGTAATTCGGCAGCCGCCGTTGCGCGAATTGCTGGCGCCATACGTCTTCGGTGGAGGCGAGCACCTGGCGCGAGAATGTGCAGGCTTCGCCGTACTGCGTACAGACTTCGCCCGAGGATTGCACCTCGCCGCCCCCGCCGATGCCGACAAGGCTCATGAGCGGCGCGCGCATGCCCGGCACGAAGAACCAAACGCCAGCCAGCACGATGGCCGCGAGCAGCGCGCCGCGGATGCCCAAGCGGCTGATGATGGCCATCAACGCGTTTCCGCCAAGGCCCCCGCCGCCTCCGCCTCCGCCGCTCCCTGTGCCGCGGTCACGAAAATTGTCGGACTGGCGCTGATTATCCATCCGCATCGAGCTGTCTCCTTATCCCCGCGCCCAAGTCTTAGAGCGGGGCGCGCCAAAGCGGAAGCGCTCAGCCCGCCGCGAACAAATCTTGCTGATCGCCCGCCCCGATCGGGCGGCGGAACTGGGTATGGTCCAACGGCAGGCGCGGCTTCTCCAAGCCGAACCGACGCAAGGCGCGGGCGAAGCGATCGGCGATCATCTGCGCGTAGGGGCCCTCCCCGCGTTGGCGCTTGCCCCATTCGGGATCGTAGTCGCGCCCGCCGCGCATTTGGCGCACCAGCTTCATCACGCGCGCGGCACGGTCAGGGAAATGCGCCTCCAGCCACTCGCTGAACAGCTCCTTGATCTCAAGCGGCAGTCGCAAAATCACATAGCCGGCCGCGCTCGCGCCTGCTTTCGCGGCTTCTTCCAGGATCGCCTCGATCTCGTTGTCGTTGATGCCCGGAATGATGGGCGCGACCATCACGGTGACAGGCACGCCCGCGCCCGCCAGCGCGCGGATCGCCTCGATGCGCCGGTGCGGCGCGGCCGCGCGCGGCTCCATCACCCGCGCGATGCGTCGTTCCAAAGTGGTGACGGAGATGGCGGCTTTGGCCAGCCCGCGTTCAGCCATAGGCGCCAGGATATCGAGATCGCGCAGCACAAGCTGGGATTTGGTGATCAGCGCGGTGGGGTGGCGCCAGCGCTCCAGCACCTCCAGGAGCGCGCGCGTGATCCCGTAGCCGCGTTCGATCGGCTGATAAATGTCGGTGACGCCGCCCAGCATGATCGTGCGTGGGCGATAGCCAGGCTTGGCGAAGGCCGCTTCCAGCAGCTCAGCCGCGTTGGCTTTCACAAACAGCTTGGTTTCAAAATCGAGCCCCGGCGAAAGGCCGACATAGGCGTGGTTGGGGCGCGCGTAGCAATAGATGCAGCCGTGCTCGCAGCCGCGATAGGGATTGATCGATTGGTCGAAGGAGATGTCGGGGCTTTGGTTCGTGGAGATGATCGTTTTGGCCAGTTCGGGCGTGACGATGGTTTCAAGGCGCGTGACCTCCTCTGCGGCCCAACCGTCGTCGAACGCTTCAACGGCGAAGCGCTCGTAGCGCCCGCTCGCGTTCGTGCGCGCGCCCCGGCCATGGAGATGATCCTTCCGCATCGCGTAGGACCATAGTCCTACGTTTGGAACAATACAAGAACATTATCCGCAGTAGAAAGGGCGTGGCGATATTATACTTGACGTACCCAGCTAACCTGTCTATCTTGTCAGCATGGGTAGCGTTCTAGATGCCAAGCACTTCCGCGACGAAGCAGCGGCCTACAAGTGGGTTGAAGCCCGCGTGTGGCCGAACGGGCGCGTCTGCCCCCATTGCGGCTCTGTGGACAAGTCCGGCCCGCTCAAGGGCAAGAGCACCCGCATCGGGGTCTACAAGTGCTACGAGAAGGAATGCCGCAAGCCCTTCACGGTGAAGGTCGGAACGATCTTCGAGGACAGCCATATCAAGCTGCACGTGTGGCTTCAGGCGATGTTTCTGCTGGCCTCCAGCAAGAAAGGCATTTCCTCTAACCAGCTCGCGCGCACGCTTGGCGTGACGCTCAAGAGCGCGTGGTTTCTCTCCCATCGCATTCGTGAGGCGATGAAGGATACCAGCGGCGGCGTGTTCGGCTCTGGCTTCGGCGGCGTTGAGGCTGACGAGACGCTGCAAGGCGTCGATCCCCGCAAGGCAGTGCGCCAAGACGGCACCTATCACGCGGGCAGCTATAACCGCGTGTTGACGCTTATCGACCGCGAAACGGGTGGCGCCCGCTCTTTCGTGATGACAGAATTTACGACCGACGAAGTGCAGCGCATCCTGAACGAAAACGTCGCAAAGGAAGCCTACCTGCTGACCGACGAGGCGCCGCAATATAAGCGCCCCGGTGAGCAGCAAACCTTTCACGGCTCCACCAATCACAGCGCTGGCGAATACGTCAAAGCCGATGCGCCTTGGGTCCACACCAACACGGTGGAAGGCTACTACTCCATTTTCAAACGCGGCATGAAAGGCGTGTACCAGCACTGCGGGCGCGCCCACCTTCACCGCTACACCGCGGAATTCGATTTCCGCTATTCCAACCGGGCCAAGCTCGGCGTGGATGACGTCACCCGTTTTGCCAAGATCGTAGAAGGCGTGAAGGGCAAGCGGCTTACGTACCGTTCAGTTGATCGGGAAATCCAAGCCGAAGCGTAAGGGGCGCAAGCGTCGTTCCAGATGGCGCACGAAAAAGCGGCGCGGCCGGAAGCCCTCACTCGCTATTCACGTGATACCTATAGAACATCCCATGTACACCGCCGCCCGGCGCATGTTAGGATTCCGCTAAGAGGTGTGGATGGCAGACGACGAGCTTATCGAGTTCGTCATTGACGGCAGTGCAGAGCGTCACGGCGCAATCCCCGCCGAGGCGTTCATTGCAAAACTGCGCGCGTTCATAACGACGATATATGCGTTTGAGCGCGCGTTCACCCGCAAAGACAAGCGCCAATTAGAACTAGAAATAGTGGGCCTTGAGCGCCGCAGTCCAGCACGCGTCAAGTTTCGGCCGCGCGCAAAAGCGCACGGCTACGAAACGGACCCGGCACTGGAATGGACCTTTGGCGAGTTGCAAAAACTGTACAACGGCCAACCTGTAGACCCCGACATCCCACAAGAGGCAATCGACAACGTCGTAGACCTTGCCGGCGTGCGCTCTGCTAAGCTTCCAACTCTGGGCGTGATGCAAGCGAAGTTCGGCGCCCACATCATTAGAATCGATGAAACGCTCGAAAGTAGAGCGCGCGCACTAAGAACAATTCAGCGCGTGAGCACGGCCGCCCCATGGCAGGCGGGCATTTCTAGGGGCGAGTTGTTTGGCGAATTGCGCGGAGTTATGGACTTCGACGGTGAGCGACGGTTCTACATTGTCCCTCCCAGCGGACCGCTGCGAGTGCAATGCGTCTTTCAAGAAGAACTTCGCTCTAAGATGCAAGAGCACCTGTTTCAGACGGTACGCGCCACCGGCTTCCTGCACTACGACGGCAAGTCTCCGTTTCCGCATCTCTTGGAGGCAGACAAGCTGGATGGCGCACCGGCACCCGCAAAAACGCTCCGCGAACTGCGAGGCTTATTCAAAGGAGTTGAACTAGGCGACGCTGACGGGTGGACGCCATGAGTGACGCTCTTGATCTAAATTATTGGGATGCGTGCATTTTTTACGAGCACCTAAAAGATGAGCCGGTTGACGCCGTAAAAAAGCAAGCGATTGAGAAGCTGCTCACAGACAATGAGGCGAAGCGAAACAAGA
>CAYUOC010000191.1:0-6889 GCA_964446305.1 uncultured Terricaulis sp.
GAGATCATCGATGGCGGCTATCTCTACATCGCCCAGCCGCCGCTCTACAAAGCCACCAAGGGCAAGAGCGGGCGCTATTTGAAGGATCAAGCCGAGTTCGAGAGCTTCCTGATCGAAGAAGGCTCGGCCGGCGCCGTGCTCGAAGCCGGTGGCGCGCAATATGCGGGCGATGATTTGAAGCGCCTGGCGCGCGAAGCCATCGCGGTCGAAACCTTGATCAAGCGCTTGCACGCGCGCGTGCCCGATAGCGTGCTCGAACAAGCCGCGATCGCCGGGGCGTTTGCGCAGGGCGCGACCGATAAGGAAGCGGCCGAGGCCGCCGAACGCCTCAACGCTATCGCCGAAGAGGGCGAGGCCAACTGGAGCGGCCGCTTCGATCCCGATGGCGCGCTCGTGTTGGAGCGCACTGTGCGCGGCGTCGCCGAACGCGCGACCTTGGACAAGCTCTTCCTGAGCTCAGCCGACGCGCGCCGCCTTGCCGATCGCAGCGCCGCTTTGCGCGAAACGTATCTGACCCGCGCGACTCTGAAACGCGGCACGGAAACCACCGACATCAACGGGCCGCTCTCTTTGCTGCACGCCATCGAAAGCGCGGGGCAGAAGGGCGTTTCGATCCAGCGTTACAAAGGCTTGGGCGAAATGAACGCCGAGCAGCTCTGGGAAACCACGCTCGACGCCGACGTGCGCACGCTGCTGCAGGTAAAGGTCGACCACGCCGACGACGCCGACGAAATGTTCTCGAAGCTGATGGGCGATGTGGTCGAACCGCGGCGCGAGTTTATTCAGGAGTTTGCGCTGGAAGCGGACGTGGACGCTTGATGCCCACGAAACCGGACCCCGATGCTGATTTGATGAGTTCAGCAGCGATCTGGAATGCCGAACACATCAATGCGGAAGTTGTTCGCGAGTCGCACGCACAGGTCACGCAGCTGCTCTCTGATTTGCTGGAAGCCAAGCGCTCGTTCGACCAAAAGGCGCTCTCGCTTTTTGCCGCCTATGTAACGGTGACCCTCGCGGCATTCGGATTGGCGGCAAATGCGGCGAGCACGGCTTCTCCGCTCCATGAAATGTTCGGGCCGCTCCTTGGTGTAGGCGTCTCGTTTGGGCTCGGAGCGTTTATGTTCGTGCTCGCCTTATGGGATGCGAACTACGGCGCGCTGGGGAGTGCGCCGTCCACTTGGCTACGAGCGGATGTTGCACTGAGCCGCGATGAGAGGATGGTTCATCGCGTGTTGGCCTCAGTTGTTCGACGCTATCAAGAACGCATTGTGGCAAGCGACAAATCTAATTCGACGAAGGTCCTCTTCATTCGTGCAGGCATCGTTATGGGAGCGGCCGCGCCCCTGTGGCTGCTCGCCCACGCGCTACTCGCGTCCGGCTAGCTCAGTCGTCGCTCTTTCGCAGAATGTCCCATCCATCGCTTGGTGGCGGATAGTCGGGCGGAGGCGGCGGGGGCGGGGGTGGTGGCGGAGGAGGCGAGCTCACTAGGCGCTCCGTTTGATGATATCGTACGGGTCTCGCGGAGGCTCTGGACGTGCTGGAGGCAACGACTGTTGTGGTGTTGGCGCCTGCTGCGCGGGCTGCGGTGGCGCGGGCGGGACGGTGTGGGAGCCGGACGTCATGGCGACAGACTTGCTCTCAAAAGTGAAGGTCAAATTAACTTCTGATGGCGCTGGACCACTACGTTCCTCAAGTTCACCTAAAGCAGTTTCTATCGCCCGCATTGGCGCACAAGCAGCTGTACGGAATTCGCAAGCGCGATCTGTACCAATTCCCGTGCGGGACCCGCGATATTTGCCGCATCGAGGACGGCAATACGAACAGCTTCTTGGTCGAACCGCGTCTAATTGAAGAGTTTCTTCGATTGGTGGAGCCCAAATACGACCAAGCGCTCGCTGACTTGCGCCAAGACCGCGTGTCGGTCGAAACGATTTTCGTCATCTCTGGGTTTGCCGCCGCAGTTGTCGCCTGCGCACCCGCATCTGTGCGAATAGGGACGCCTTCGATTGGAAGCGTCGTCGAAGCGACAGCGAAGTTGCTTGATCAGAAGGGCGAGATTCCTCGCGCTCCTGACGGCCTGGGTGGAAAGAGTCTCACCGAACTATTGGAAGAAGGCACCATAAGGCTGACTGTTGATGAGAAGTTTCCACAGGCTCTTGGAATTGCAGGCGTTCTGCAACGCGTCAGTGGGTTTGGAAATGCGAGTTGGCTCGTCGTACACAACCCCCATGAGGATAGTCCATTTTTTACCAGCGACTTTCCGATTGCGGTTCATCAATTTGGAGACACGTTTAGCCGGCTGATTCCGCTTGCTCCAGACCTCGCACTAGGTGTGGTCGCTGACGTCGCGTATCGCAAAATCATAGACATGAACTTTCCGGGAAACCGGCGCGCCACGCAGACGGCCTCGCGCAGCTTGGTTCGGGCGCTCAACCAGCAGATTGTGCGAAGCGCTGAAAACGCGGTCTTCTTTCGTGACAGCCTGCGTTGGATTCCGAGCTTCGTCGCAAAACATGCGCGCTATCGCGTTGAGTTCGTACCAACGCAGCACCGAACGGCGAACGGGTTCGTCACGGTTGGAGAAACGAAGATCGTTCCGTGGCCGGACGACGCGTGAACGCCATTGGTGGGGTGCTCTCGGGCGCATGACTAAGCCTCCGTTCGGAGGCAGGTCGGACGAGCGCGGGCAATCTCGCAAGCAAACAAACCGTAACGAAAACCGGGTCTTGTGTTCGCATGCTGGTGAGCGGCTGCGACTCGCCAAAAGTTAGTGCGCATGTCGGACCATACATTCCCAGCTCCGGATGAGCACATTTGGTGCACGGCGATAGGAAGGGCGGAGTTTGCCTTTCAATCTCTGCTTCACACGAAGGCGGGTGCCTTTTTTCTCAACCACGATCACCTTCAGGCCATCGTAGATCAGAGGCGCCGCACCTCCTTCACCGGAGCGCTTTTCTTTTTCGCGGCAATCGCAATTTCCTTCGTGATCATTCTGAAAAGTGCCGATCTAACAGTCGACATACAAACGCCAGCGGGGACGATCGAGAACGTCCCGATCTCGAACAACGTGCTGTTGTTCGCTCTCTCGGTGGTGACGAGTTACTACGCTCGAAGCCTCATCAATCATTTCTTGCTCAACAAACAGGTTCAGGCGATCTTTGAGCACACCGGCTTGGATACGGCGGAAGCGATCTCGCGAGCGGCGCACACAGCTGCGCGGTGGTCGGCCGATCAACTATGGATCGATGTGCTGACATTCCGTCCTTTTGGATTCAGATCTGGCGCTACGCACATTGCCCTGGTCTTGATCTCGTTGTTTGTGATGGTTGGGCTGGCGCTCACTCAAATCTCAATAATCTTGATTGCCGCTTACGCCGGTCTCGCAGAAGCGAGCGCAGGAGATGCGCTAAGTTACTGGCTCGTCGCGCTACCATCGTTCGTTGCAGTGCACTTCGCGATCTTCGGAACGTTTATCGCGTTGCTTGTACCTATGAAGTTCAAGTGGAAACCCGCGACGACGAGCGAGCCCCTACCGCCCTCTGGGCCTGCTCATGTGGGCCCTGAGCCGTTGCCAGAGAAGCGGGGATAGACTGCAAACAATCCGACCGAGGGCGCGCGGGCTTAAAATGGCTGCGTGTCTGAAGAACCAAAACCCAAACGCACCATTACCAAGCGTCTGCATCATAGCGAAGAAGTCTGGGCGCGGGCGCGGCGGGATTATTTGGCGGGGGCACCGCGTAGCTTGATCCTCACAAGCTGAGCGCCAATGTCTGTCGCGCATGGGGTCGCGTGGGGACGCGATCATGGGAAATAAGATCACGATTGGAGAGGCGCGCGCGAGCGGGGCCAACGGCTTTCTCGTGAGCTGCATGGGTGCGCCCGTTGCGTCGGGCGGCTGCCGCCATTCAAGCGAGTTGACCCTCATGTTGGCGATCGCGCTCTGGGGCGAGGATCGGCGCCTCGATGATCTGCGCTTGCGCTGCTCGCTGTGCGGTTCGCGTAAGGTCGATGTCCGGCCGCGCTATGAGAACCAGCCGGGGCGGAAGAGTTAGCGGGGAGGTCTGGGCGCAGGCGTTGGCAGGTTGGAGCGCGGGCCTCTGGCCCGCATCGGTGGGTGACGTTGCTTTGCGTGTTGGTGCTTGGCGTTGAGGGGTGAATGCGGGCCGGAGGCCCGCGCTCCAACTTGCAAGCGTTGGCGCTACGTCCAGCTGGCGGAGCTGAAGGGCCAGGCTTCGGGGGTGTCGCATAGGCCGGCGGTGACGGGGTTCATTTCGATGTAGCGCTTGTTGGACTCGAAGTGTTTGTCGTCGCGGATGTAGCGATCGAAGTAGTCGGGCGCCCAGACTGAGCCGGTGCGATTTAGCGTCTCGTTGATGCGTTTGGCGCTGAAGGTTTTCCAAGTGCGGACGATGGTGCTGAGTTCGTGGTCTTTGGTTGTGGCGATGAGCGCGTGAACGTGGTTGTGCATCACGCACCATGCTTGTAGCGCGTAGTGATCGCCATCGTAGTGGAGCAAAGTTTCGGCGACGATGCGGGCGCAGGTGGGGTCGCGCATGAAGCAGGCGCCTAGGTGGCGATCGAGGACGTCGTCGCCTTCTTGTTCGGTTGGTGGCACGGAATCGTAGAGGCGGAAGACCACGTGTTGGGTGATTTCCCAACCGTCGTAGTGCGGGAGATAGCCGCGCGAATGCCAGCCTTTCGTGCCCATGTGCGGATGCTAATTCATGGCGCGACTGTTGGAAAGTTGGAGCGCGGGCCTCCGGCCCGCATGGGGTTTGGACGGCGCGATTGGTTGGGTTTTTGGCGTATATCTACGTGTGGATGCGGGGCGGAGGCCCGCGCTACAAAGTGCTAATAGCGGGGATTGGGGTGGGGCTATCCATGCTTGGCGGGGCAATTGTCCTTAGAAACCAAGCATCGTGGCTGAATCAATCCGACTGGGTCGGGGCGGGCTTAGAATGTCTTTCTCTGAAAACTTAGGAGAAAGACATGGCGTTGATTTTGGTTCGTGACCTCGCTTATGGGCGCGCGCGGATGATCAATACGGATTTCGTGTTTCATTGCTTCGAGGCCGAGGGCGGCGTGCGCATTCTCTACTCGCAGGGCGTGAGTGGGCGCGATTCTGTTGTGATCGCGGGGACGCTGGAGGAGTTCGCCAAGGCTGTGGGCGCGTCGAAGATTGGCTGAAGCGCCTAAGCGCACCGTTGCTGTGCGCAAGCATCATAGCGAAGAGGTCTGGGCGCTGGTGCGTCGCGACTATCTTGGCGGCGCTACCGCAAGCGCTTGCTCTCGTCATTACGGCGTCACTGTCGATGCGTTGCGGAAACGCGCGTCGAAACAGAAATGGTGCAAAGCGCATCATGTGGCGGCGCAAAAGCCGCCGGCGCCGTTGTTGGCGTTTCCTGATCCGGCGCAGGCGGTGAAGGTTGGCGACGCGCAGTTTGCGTCGCTCTGGGATGAGATCGCGCATGAGGCGCAGCGGCCGCCGGGTGGTGCTTGGTCGACGTGGTTGTTTCAGGGTGGTCGCGGCGCGGGCAAGACGCGCGCGGGCGCGGAATGGTTGGCGGCGCGGGCGCAAGCGAAGCCCGGGCTTTATGCGTTGGTGGGGCCGACGCAGCATGATGTGCGCGAAGTGATGGTCGATGGGCCGAGCGGCTTGCGCAATCTGCCGGGGCGCGAGCGGCCTTGGTATGAGCGCTCGCGGCGGCGTTTGTTGTGGCAGAACGGCTCGATTGCGTACGCGTTTTCGGCGGAGGAGCCGGAGCGTCTGCGCGGGCCGCAATTCGAGGCGGCGTGGGCGGATGAGTTTTGTATTTGGCCGCGTCCAAGTGAGACGCTGGCGATTTTGCGCATGGGGTTGCGCTTAGGCGATGCGCCGCAGCTGGTGGTGACGACGACGCCGAAGCCGTTGCCGGCGTTGCGTGTGTTGCGGGCGGAGGCGTCGTGTGTGGTGACGTTGGCTGCGACGGAAGTGAACGCGGCGCATTTGGCGCCGTCGTTCCTGGATGGGCTTGCCGCTTTGTATGGCGGCACGCGGTTGGCGGAGCAGGAGCTGGAAGGGCGCTTGCTCGATGGCGATGGGGCGCTGTGGCGGCTGGCCGATTTGGAGCGGGCGCGTGGTGGTGTTGCGCCTGAGCGGTGTGAGCGCGTGGTTGTGGGTGTTGATCCGCCGGTCGGTGCGGGTGGGAGTGCGTGCGGGATCGTGGTGGCCGGGCGCGTGGGGCGTCAGGCTTTTGTGTTGGCGGATCGTAGTGCGCTCGGGTTGTCGCCGCTTGGCTGGGCGCAGCGTGCGGCTGAGGCGGCGCGTGAGTTTGGCGCGGCGGAGATTGTCGCGGAGGCGAACCAGGGCGGCGACATGGTGCGCGCTGTGTTGGCGCAAGCGGGTGCGCCGTGCGCTGTGCGGTTGGTGCATGCGTCGCGCGGGAAGCGGGCGCGGGCGGAGCCGATTGCGGCTTTGTATGAGCAGGGGCGGGTGACGCATTGCGCTGCGTTTGCGGCGCTCGAAGAAGAGCTGCTGGCGCTGGGTGTCAGCGAGAGCGAAGGCTTGCTCGATCGCGCCGATGCGCTGGTGTGGGCGCTGACGGCGCTGATGACTGGCGGCGAGGGGCCGCGTGTGCGTGGGTTCGATTTTGATCTGCGGCGGAGTGGGCTTAGCGGTTAGCGAGATGCGCGGCGATGAACGCGGCAGCGCAGACGCCGGCTAGGCTGAGTGCGAAGGTTGGGGTGAAGAGTTGGGCCGGCGTGCTTGCGGCTAGCCCCAGTGCGATGTCGAGGGTGGCGTAGCTGGCGAAGGTGGCGGCGGCGAAGGCGGTGGCGTTGCGTTGAGGGCGACATCGGCTGAGGAGCCAGATGAAAATGAACATGAGCACAGCGCCGGCGATGGGGCCGG
>CAYUOC010000192.1:0-6839 GCA_964446305.1 uncultured Terricaulis sp.
GCCTGATTGACGCGACCGCCGCGCCAAAGGAAGGGGAGCTTCGCATCTGGGACACCGACGTCCGAGGCTTTGCGCTGCGGATCACGCCCAAGGGGAGGAAATCGTACTGCCTCAAGTATCGCTACCAGGGTCGCCAGCGCTGGCTGACCATTGGCGAGCACGGCTCGCCCTGGACGCCCGACACCGCCCGCACCAAGGCCAAGGAAGCGCTCTATCAGGCCAGTCACGGCGAAGACCCCCAAGCCACGAAGATCGAGACGCGGCTAAAGAGCGGCACCGTCAAAGAGCTGTTTGAGCGCTATTTCGTCGAGGGCCGGATCGACAAGCCGCTCAAGCGCGAAAGCTCCTGGAAGGTCGATCACTACAACTACAAGCGCCACATCGAGCCCCTGCTCGGCAAGCGCATCGCCCGCGAGCTGACGCTCTCAGACCTTTCGCAATTCCAGGCTCAGGTCGCGCAAGGCAAAACTTCGGTCACGGTCAAAACCAAGAAGAACAAAGACCACCGCGTCGTCAAAGGCGGCACCGGTGCGGCAGCGCGCGCAATGCGGGCGCTGTCGACGATGATGGCGTGGGCGGTGCGTCATGAGATCCTCGACCAAAACCTCTGCGGCAAAATCCAGAAGTATCGCGATCAGATGCGGGAGCGCGCGCTGACCGAGGAGGAAGCGAGCCGGCTCTGGACCATGATCGCTGAGGCACAAGCGGCTTCTGTCATCACCAAGGACTTCGCCGACATTTTCCGGCTGATCATGCTGACCGGCGCCCGCCGCAACGAAATCGTGGCTTTGCGCTGGTCCGAGGTTGATCTCGATCGCGCACGCATCATGTTGCCGCCGGTGCGCACAAAGATGGGTGCGCTCAATCGATCGCGCCTCATTGCGCTCTCAATGCCAGCGCTGGAGATATTGCAGGCAGTGAAGCGGCGCGGCGAGCACGTCTTCCCCTCGTCTGTGGGCGATCAGCCGCTCGTTGGCGTCAACCGCGCCTGGGAAAAGGTGCGCGTGCTTGCAGGCATTCCGGACGTGAGACTGCACGATCTGCGACACAGCTTTGCGACCTTCGCGGTGGAAGGCGGCGCCTCGCTTTATCATGTGGGGCGCGCGCTTGGGCACACGAAGACCTCGACGACAGAGCGGTACGCGCACCCTTCAGACGCCGGCGCGCGCGCGGTAGCGTCAGAGGTAGCGACACGTTTCGTGCCGCCCAGTGCGGCGCCGGCCAACGACGAGGGTCCCGCCGACGGCGTCCAAGCCGACTTGTTTGAGGCGTCCTATGGCCGTCCCGCAAAGGTCCTCGCAGGAGGGTAAACTCGGGTTGCGAGCACCAGCTGGGGCGCTGCTAGGATTCAAGTCGGGCTCCGCCTCTTCCCGTCAGCGAATTTCCACGCAGCGCCACCTCCGTCACCGGTTTTCGACCGGCATCATCGCGTTTGCACCTGAAGCAGCCGTTGTCATCGAAATCAGACGGACGTCATCGGTTTTCGACCCGAGCGGCCCCCTGTCGGCGGTTGTCCACCAGCGTTAACGTACTTTCACCGGGGACCTCTCCGCCGTCATCAATATCTCCTCTAGATCATCGATTTTCGACAGGGCGGCGGCAAGGTCATCGAAATTCCACGTCCATCATCGATTTTACACCGGCAGGGGCGTAGAAGAGCCCCGACGCGTCATCGATTTTGGACACGAGGCCAGAATCGTGAGCGATTTTCCACACCCGTCATCGATTTTGGACGCCCATGCTCACCGGTCACTCCGCCCTCATCGAGGCTCTCGGCCTCGCCGTCCCCGCCCCCCATACCGAAAGCCACATCCTCGGCGGCCGGCGGCGCACCGAGGTCACCGACCATAGGGTGGTCGAGACCTATTCGCGCCAATACGCCCATGCGGGCGGGCTTCGGGACCATCTGCTCTTTGCCCTCCGCCACGAACCGCTCGACCTTGGGGCCCTCAACGCCGCCTTCAAACACGCCGACGGGCCGGAACTGGTGCGCGCCTGGGTCAAAGACGAACCCACCGGCGCCTTCGCCCGGCGCGCATGGTTTCTCTACGAGTATCTCACCGGCAATCGGCTTGACCTGCCCGACGCAAAGTCCGGCACCTATTACGACGTGCTTGATCCCAAACGACACTTCGTCGCCGCTTCACGTCCCTCCAAGCGTCATCGCATCCGCGACAACTTCCTCGGTGCGCCCGGCTTTACGCCCATCGTGCGCCGCACCAAGAAACTTGAAGCGCGCATGGCCGAAGGCCTCAGCCAGCAAGCGGCTGCGCTGACTGAATCCGCGGATCCTGAATTGCTGCGCCGGGCGATCGCCTTCCTCTTCACTAAGGAAACCAAATCGAGCTGGCAGATCGAACGCGAAGAAGTCAGCGGCACGCGCGAAGAGAAGTTCGTGGCCGCTCTCTCGCGCGCCGCCAATTTCGAAACTGGCGACAAGGTAGAACTGATCGAACTGCAGAACGCCATCGTCGATCCGCGCTACCGCGCCAGCGATTGGCGCAAGATCCAGAACTATGTCGGCGAGACCGTCAGCGGCTATCGCGAGCGCGTGCACTATGTTTGCCCCAAGCCCGAAGACGTTCCGGGTTTGATGAACGCCTGGGGCTCAGCCAGCGAACGGCTTGCCGATGACAAGGTTGATCCGGTGGTGGCTGCGGCGCTGATAGCCTTCGGCTTCGTGTTCGTGCACCCGTTCGAGGACGGCAATGGGCGCATTCACCGCTTCCTGGTGCACAACATGCTGGCGCGCATGGGCTTCAGCCCGGAAGGTGTCATCCTGCCAGTGTCGGTATCGATCGTGCGCGACATGCCCGCCTATGACGCAGCGCTTGAGAGTTTCTCAAAGCCGATCATGTCGCTCATCGATTGGACGTTCGATGAAGAAGAACGTAGCGTCCATGTCAGCGGCGACACTGGCGACTATTATCGCTACTTCGACGCGACCCGGCTTGCGGAATACCTCTACGACCGTGTGGCCGAGTGCGTGCACAAGGATCTGGCAGAGGAGCTAGATTTCCTCGGCTGCTTCGACCGCGCCTATCGCGGCGTGCGGCGCGTTGTCGACATGCCGAACAAGAAGGTCTCGCTGTTTGTGCGCATGGCCATGCAGAACGGCGGCGTGCTGCCCAAGGGCCGCCGCAAGATGTTTGAAGAGCTGAGCGACGATGAGGTCGCGCGCATGGAAGACGCCGTGCGGCGGGCCCGTTTGCCGGAGGAAGAAGAAGCATGAGCACCGCCTCCGGCGGATCGCACACGGGGCTGGGTTTGCGGTTTGACGGCGCCAACGCATGTAGGAGCTTCAAGTCGCGAAAAGGTTGTCGGCGTCGTTAGCTGCGCGCACGGCGCCTGAGCTGAACCACAAAGGTCTCGCGCTCGAATTGCGCGCCGTGCATTTCATTGACCGCCACACTTCTCTGGACGTGCACCGGCTCGAATCCAGCAAAGAGACCGATCAATTCCTCCGGATCGTAAAGTCTTGAAGCAATCTGATTACCCGGATCGACGATGATGACGCCCGGGCCACGCTGATCGGCGACCGGGAATTGTCGATAATAGCCGTCACCACGACCGGCGAAACTGATGATCAAAGGCGCGCCTTCACAGAGCTTGGCCGACGCGTTGGCGACATAGCCGTCTATCGCCTCGGCATCGATCTGATGCTTGAAGCAAAAGGTGTCGATGGCGGCTTGCGCCGAATGGTCTTCAACCGGCCACGACCGGCGAACGTCATGCCTGCACGCCATGATGGACTCGCTAAGACCCAATCGCGTCGCCTTGCGCTTCAGATCGGCAATGCACCCAGCGGTGAAGTCCATGGCAACGACATTGAAGCCTTGGGCCGCGAGAAAGAGCGCGTTGCGTCCTAAACCGCAGCCAATGTCCAAGACCGTGCTTGGCAATGCCAAGGCGCCGTCCGCGCGGGCCACGAGATCAACAACAGGCGCGGAGGGTTGCTCTCGTACCGAAGATGGAATGCCGCGCTTAGCGTACTCGCGCGCCCACGCGTCGGCGCTTGCCGAGCGCACTTCATCGCACCGCCATTCCACGCTCATTGCCCCTCCTTGTTGAAGTTCTCAATCACGTCCAACGCTCGGCGGCCTTCCAGATTGATCGTTCCCACGCCACGGTCCCGGATCTGCTGGACACGTTCGCGAATCTTGTTGCCTTCAAACGATTTGGGCGAAGTGTGCTGGATTAGAATTTTGAGACGCTTCGCGGCGAAGGTGCGCAAGCGTTCGTTCGGGTGATCCAAACCTGTCATCGCGCGTAGTGCTGCCTGTCTGGCGACAATCCCGCCGACAGCAACGTCATCGTGGGCGTGCTTATCATAGTGCACCGCGTCAAACACTGCCGTCGCCGCTTGGAACGCGGGATCCTTGTCGAGCTGATCGTAGAGCGCGTTCCAATCAGCGTCGGTGGAGCCGTCGCGGAGCGCCATGCCGGCGAAATACATCCGCCGCTCCTCTATTTCGTCCGAGTGCAGCAAGCGGCTGGACAAGCGCGGCTCCGCAGGATCAGATCCGTAGCGCGCATGCATGTGCCGCGCGTGGTACTGAAGCAGCCGCTCCACCAATTTGCGCGACCTGCTCTCTTCGGCGGCGTCGCGTACCCGATCGCGCAGAATGGCCGACACCCGCGCGCCGCCGGTCACACTCTCGTCGCTCATATTCATCAATGCGCCGAGATAGTAATTCGTCGGGTAGCGGATGTGCCGCAGAATGGTCTCGTGAGTGAAAATCGGCTCGTTGAACAGTTCGAGCGCGCCCTTGTCCTTCTTTCGCTCCAGCGTCAGCGCAGCACTCGTCAGCGCCACCTGAGCCGAATGCAAATGGAATACGTAAGTGTGTTCGCGGGATCTGTTGACACCGTGCTGAACATCAGCCTCGGCCAGCTGCACGACGAGATCCAGGACGTACTCGTAGAGACCCGCCTGGTCGCGCAGCTCCTGCTGCACAAACCCTTTGCTCTTGCATCTCGCACGGACGCGCTTTTCCCAGTCGGCGACATTGGTGATCAGCGACAAATATTCGCTGCTCTCAGGCGCACATTCGAGCAATTGCGTGAGCAGCGGGTGAAATTCGCTGGGGATCGGCTCCTTGCCCCGGAGCCACTTGTTGAGCTGCGGCGCTTGAATTGCGAGCTCTTCGCACACACGCTTCTGCGACACGCCGGCGCGCAGCATCTCCAGGCGCAGCCAGTCTCCCGGCTGCTGAATCTTCGACACCATGTCCGTCTCCGCGCATTCGCACGAGACCAATCGCGCGCCGTCTCCGGTCTGCGAATTGCGTATTCTCACAATCGCAGTCGCAGGGTAGCGCGCCAAAATTATGTCGCAGCGGGGTGTTTAAAGCCAGAAAGGCGGCATGACATGAGCACGCGGCAAGTTGGAGACGACGCTTACGAAAGCCCGATGAAGGCGTGGGATCAACGCGCGTCCGTTCGAAATCCACGACCAGACAAAGAACGCGACGGGCCACAATTACCCTTCAGCCCGGCGCTGTTTCCAATCGTGCTTCATCCCGATGTCGCCGCGTTGGGCCAACAAACCGGTCTTCATCTGCTTGGACGCCGTTGTTTGGCCTACCTTGATTTCACTGAGAATCTTGAGCTGCGCCAGGTCGCGCCGGCGGCACTGAACTTGGCCACCGGCGCCATAGATCTCGGGTTCGACGCGGAATTGCGCGAAGATGCGATGAAGATCATCTCAGATGAAGGCTTCCACGCGCTCGAGGCGCGGCGCCTCAAAGTCCAGATTGTCAACCGTGCCGGCCTTGGCGCCAGCGCCGTCGAAGTGCCGGCGCCGGCATGCCTCAGGAAATTCGAACAGCACGTAGCGAATTGCCAGCGCCCCGATCAATTGCCGTTGATATTCACTTGCGTTAGCGAGACTTTGATCACCGCGTTTCTTACCGTTCTGCCAGAAGATCGCGATGTCTTGACGGCGCTCCGGCAAAAAGTGCGCGAACACGCCGTCGATGAAGCGGCGCATCACCGCTTTTTCGCTCAAGTCATGGGGCGCCTTTGGCGCCATTGGTCGCAGGCCGAGCGCGACTTCTACGCGCCCTATTTTGCATCCTTCATGGCGGATTTTCTCGCGCCCGACACTGATCAAGCTCACGCTTGGCTGATCGAAGTCGGCTTCACCGAAGCAAAGGCGCGAGACATCGTTGAGGAAACCTACACCGCCTCATCCGTCGCTGAGACAACACAACGGGGGGCGGCGGCGAGCATTCGAACCATGCGAAACATTGGCATGCTCGATCACGCCGGCCTAAGCGACGCGCTTAGCGGAAAGGACCTGCACTAGCGTCTAGCGCTCGACGTCGGCTTCCGCGGCGGCGCTGTCCGGCTCTGCGGCAGCCGGAACCGACTTGCCGGGACGAACGAGCTTGACGACAAAGTCCAGAACCGTCACCGCGTTAGAGACGATTTGCAGCGTGCTCAGCGCGTCATTCAGTTGAAATGCTTCAAACATGCGGGTTTCTCCTTCGCAATAACCCGATCATGCTTGACGTTTGACACTTCTTCTCTTGCGAGAAATCGAAACCGCCGGCTGGCACGCGGCCCAACTCAACGGCGCGCGCGTGTGCGTTCACGCCGGCTCGCCGGGCACCCTTCCATTGACCGGACGACACAACAGCGACACGCGCGCGTCGCCAAGTTTCATCAGCGCCATTTGAAACGCGCCCATCCCTCTCGTTGCGCCCTCCTTTGCTGCTTTCAATGTCGATCTTCACGCGCACCTCGGCACCGATGAAGAAAGTAGCTGGTGGAATAACGCGGAAAAAGACGAAGGGTTGATGGCAAGATAGAATGCGCCGCAGTGCTGGATGCAC
>CAYUOC010000193.1:0-1070 GCA_964446305.1 uncultured Terricaulis sp.
TCCAAGAGGTCGTTGAACAGCCTCATATTGAGTTCGCTGTCTTCGACGATGAGAACGGTCTTGGCCATAAACCCGCTTC
Organism: uncultured Terricaulis sp.; assembly: GCA_964446305.1. GTDB lineage: Bacteria > Pseudomonadota > Alphaproteobacteria > Caulobacterales > Aquidulcibacteraceae > Vitreimonas. The sequence goes on from CAYUOC010000193.1 coordinate 80, forward strand.
GCTTACGCGACCCCGCGCGCCCTTTTTGGACGGTATTGTTCCCGTCCTTATAGCGCAGGGGCCTTAACAACCCATCGCAACACCAGCAATCTGGCCCATCTCGTTAAGAACCGATTAAGGATTGAAGCATGCGCCTCGGCGTGGATTTCGGCGGCACCAAGATCGAGGGCGCGCTACTTGATTCAAAGGGAGAAATCCTGTCTCGGCAGCGAGTCCCAAATCCTGGGGATTATCAGGCTGCCGTCCGCGCGGTCGCCGATCTGACGGCGCGAATCGAACAGCAAACGGGCGCCCGTGCCGCCACGGTGGGCGTCGCAATGCCGGGTTCGCTGTCGCCGCTGACCGGATTGGTGCGGAACGCGAATTCGGTTTGGCTCAACGGCAAGCCGTTTTTTGAGGATCTGAAAGCGGTGCTGGCGCGGCCGGTGCGGGTGGAGAATGACGCCAATTGCTTCGCGCTCTCGGAGGCTGTCGATGGCGCCGCGTCGGGATCGCGCGTGGTGTTTGGCGTCATCCTTGGCACCGGTTGCGGCGGCGGCGTTGTTGTGGACCGCAAGGTCATCGAAGGCGCGAGCGGCATTGGCGGCGAATGGGGCCACACGCCGCTGCCATGGGCGCGGCCTGACGAAGTGCAACCACGCGATTGGTGTGGGCGTGTCGGGTGCTTGGAGCAATGGCTCTCGGGTACCGGCTTCAAGCGCTGGGCCGGGATGAGCGCGGGCGAAGCGAACGAGCGCGCACAAGCCGGCGATCCGCAGGCGCGCGTGTTGCTCGATCTGTTGGCCGATCGTATCGCGCGGGCGTTGGCCGTGGTGATGGATATTCTCGATCCGGACGCGATCGTGTTTGGCGGCGGCGTGTCGAACATCGACAGCCTGTACCCAAGCATTCGCGGCAAGCTCATCGCGCATGTATTTTCGGACTATATCGCCGCGAAAATCGTGAAGAACAAACACGGTGATAGTTCGGGCGTGCGCGGCGCGGCTTGGCT
>CAYUOC010000193.1:1170-6790 GCA_964446305.1 uncultured Terricaulis sp.
CAGCCGTTCCCGGTCATCGTTGGCGGCGGCAAGCGCGGTGTTGTCTCTACCTGCTGCTATGTCGCGCGTGCTTACGGGGTGCGCAGCGCGATGCCGATGTTCAAGGCGCTGAAGCTCTGTCCGCAGGCAAAGGTCGTGCATGGAGATATGCGCAAATATGTCGAGGAAGGCCGCATCATCCGCCGGATGATGGAGGACCTGACGCCGCAAGTGCAGCCGCTTTCGATCGACGAGGCGTTCATGGACCTCACCGGCACCGAAGCGCTGCACGGCGGCGCGCCGGCGCAGTCCCTGATCAAGCTGCAGAACAAGATTTGGGCCGAGCGCAATCTCACGGTTTCGATTGGGCTTTCGTTCAACAAGTTTTTGGCCAAGACCGCGAGCGACCTGGATAAGCCGCGCGGCTTTTCCGTCATCGGACGCGGCGAGGCGCTGGCGTTCCTGGAGACGCGCTCCGTTGGCACGCTGCCAGGCGTCGGGCCGGCGGGCGCGACCGCGCTTGAACGCAACGGCCTGAAGAGGATTGGCGACATCCGCACCGTCGGCCCCCAGCGCATGCGCGCGCTTTACGGCGATTGGGGTGCGCATCTGTTTGCGCTCTCGATGGCCGACGATCCGCGCAAGGTCGATCCGCACGGCGAGCGCAAGAGCGTTTCGTCGGAGACGACGTTCTTTGAGGATGTTTCGGATATCGAAGCGCTCGAGGATATTCTCTGGCCGCTTTGCGAGAAGGTCGCCGCGCGTTGCCGGGCCAGCGAAACTGCGGGGCTAACGCTGACGCTGAAGCTCAAGGACACGAAGTTCAAGATCATCACCCGCCGCCGGCAATTGCCCGAGCCGACGCTGCTGGCGTCGCGCATCTTCGCCGCAGCGCGCGAGCTTCTGCATGCTGATGCGGATGGAAAAACCAAATACCGCCTGATCGGCGTCGGCCTCTCCGATTTCAGCGATGCGGCGGTCGCCGACAAGGGCGACATGCTCGACACCGACACCCCAAAGCGTGCTGCGGCGGAGGCCGCAATCGCCAAAGCGCGTTACAAGTTCGGCAAGTCCGCCGTCCAAACTGGCCGCGCGCTCAAGGCCAAATGGGAGGACGACGAGGATGACGAGTAGCGTGCAAGCCGCTAGGAAGGTCGCGTGCGATCAGGGAGCAAAAGATGACGGGGCGGATTGAGGCGCGGTTGCAGGAGCTTGGCGTCACGCTGCCGACGCCGCCGGCGCCGGTTGCGTCGTATGTGCCGTTCCAGCTTGTTGGCAATCTGGTGCACGTCTCCGGGCAAGTCTCGGTGGATGCGAGCGGCGGCATCAAAGGCAAGCTCGGCGACGCCATCGAGGTGGAGCAAGGGCAGGCGGCGGCGCGTCTCTGCGGGCTCAATCTACTCGCCCAGGTGAAAGCTGCGTGCGGTGGCGATCTCGATCGCGTGCGCCGCGTCATCAAACTCAACGGTTTTGTGAACGTCACGCCGGATTTCGACCCAATCCCGCAAGTCATGAATGGTTGCTCCGACCTCATGGTGTCGGTGTTCGGCGATGCCGGTAAGCACGCGCGCTCCGCCGTCGGCATGGCCAATCTGCCGCTGAACTTCGCGGTCGAAGTCGATGGGCTATTCGAAATAGAATAGGCTCATGGACGGCGCCGACAGTCTCACCATCTCGGTCATTGGCGATCTCGCTCATATCGAGCGCGCGGCATGGGACGCGCTCGCGAACCCCGAGGGCCAAGCCTTCGATCCGTTTGTCTCTTGGGATTTTCTGGCTTCGCTCGAAGAGAGCGGCAGCGCCAGCGCACACAAGGGCTGGCAACCCGCCCACCTGATTGCGCGCGACGCAAGCGGGGCGGTGGTCGGGGCGATGCCGCTTTACGCGAAGGATCATTCGTACGGCGAATACGTCTTCGATCATGCATGGGCCGATGCGCTGCAGCGCGCGGGCGGCAGCTACTATCCTAAGCTCCAATGCGCGGCGCCGTTCACGCCCGTGCCGGGGAGGCGCATCTTCGCGCGGGACGCGGCGGTGCAAAGCGCCCTGGCGCAAGGCGCTATCGGCCTGGCGCAGCGTGCGGGCGCATCCTCGGTCCATGTCACGTTTGCGGAGGAAGACCTCGTCCGCCGCCTGACACCGCTCGGCTATCAAGTTCGGACTGGGCTGCAATATCATTGGTTCAACCCGGGCTATGCGAGCTTCGCGGATTTCCTCGCGCAGCTCTCATCGCAGAAACGCAAGAGCATCCGGCGCGAGCGCGAGCGCGCTGCCGAAGGCTTGCGCGTGCGGCGTTTGCGCGGTGATGACATCAAGACGCGGGATTGGGACTTCTTCTTCCGCTGCTACATGGACACCGGCTCGCGGAAATGGGGTTCGCCCTATCTGAACCGCGAGTTCTTCGATCTGCTCGGTCAACGTATGGCCGACCACTGCGTGTTGTTCGTCGCGGAAGAGACAGATGGCGTGCCGGTGGCCGCGGCGCTCAACCTCGTCGGCGGCGAGGCGCTCTATGGTCGCTACTGGGGGCGGGTCGCCGACGCGCCCTTCCTGCACTTTGAGCTTTGCTACTATCAAGCCATCGAACTGGCGATTGAGCTTGGGCTCCCGCGCGTTGAGGCCGGCGCTCAGGGCGAGCACAAGTTGGCGCGTGGTTATGTGCCGGTGCGCACGTTTAGCGCACACTGGATCGAACACGACGGCCTCCGCAACGCAGTGCGCCACTATCTGCGTCAGGAAACGCCTGCCGTGGTCGAGGAGGCGGAAATTCTCGCCGACCACACGCCGTTCAAGAAGGGCGAGTAGCGGGTGCGCCGGCGCTGCGGCGTCGCCACAAGAAATAGAGCGGCAGCGCGATGAACATTGTCAGGAAATTCCACATCAGGATCTCCCAGCCCGAGCCGAAGGCCGCGAACAGCGAATACGCGCAGGCAAAAATCGCCACCGCCGCCCAGCTCCGTGCCGAACGCCATGAATAACGCAGTTCGGCCACCGCTATGACGAAGTAGTAGATCAGGCTGAGCGACGTGCTCATCATCAGCAGGAACGTGAACGCGTCGATCAGGCCGCGCGAATAGTTGGCGATCAGCAGCAGCGACCCCAAGCCCGCGGAAAGCAGTAGCGCCAGATAGGGCGAACCGCCGCGATTTGTTTTGGCTAGCCAGCTTGGCGCGAGCTTATCGATCGCGACCGCCATCGGCATTTGGCCGGAGGTAAAGATGAGGCCGTTCAGCGTGCCTGCGGTAGCGATCATTGCGCCAGCCGCCACGAAGTATGGCCCCCAATCGCCGAACCTACGCGCGGCATCGGCGAAGGGCGCAGTGGATTGCGCCAACGTTTCCGGCGGGACCAGCAGCATCACGGCCGTCGTCGCGCAGAGATAGACGGCTGTCACGGTCAGCATGCCAAGGATGAGCGCGCGCGGGATGGTGCGTTCGGGGTTGGTCACGTTGCCGGCTGGGAGTGTGGTGACTTCAAACCCGGTGAACGGCCAGAGCGTGATGAGCACGATGGCTGCGAGAGCTGGCAAGATATCGTTGTTGGCGGGATTAAAGGCCGGGAGGTTGGCGACATCGCCCACCGCCAGCGCCAGCGCCGCGATCGCCGCGAGCGGCATCAGCTTGAGCACCGTCATCGTGATCTGCACCAGGCTCATCTCGCGCAAGCCACGGATGTTCACCAATGTCAGCGTCGCGATAAGTGCGAGTGCGGCGCTGGCCTGGGCGACGGCGCTTCCATTGAGCGCAGGTACGAACACGCCGAGATAGCCGACGAAGGCAATGGCGACGACAGGAATGCCCATCCAGTAGGACACCCAGTAGCACCACGCCATCAGGAAGCCGGTGACATCACCAAACGCTTCTTGCGCATAAACATAAGGCCCGCCGTTGCGCTTGGTTCGTGATGCGAGGCGGGCGAAAACGAGTGCGAGCGCAATCGAGCCAGCGCCCGCTATAACCCAACCGCCGAAACTCAAAAGTCCATAGGGCGCGAGCACTGCCGGCAGCATGAAGACGCCGGAGCCGATCATGCAGCCGACCGTCAGCGACCAACACGACCAAAAACCAAGTGGCTTTGCCTCTGCTTGTTCAGTCATCGCTCGCCCCCTGCGCGCGATGACCTTGCATGAACGCTTTTGGCGGCGCCAGCCTTTAGCCGCTGGCGACCTCACTTGCGGCATCCGCCTCGGCGCGCGTGTCGCGCTCATATTGCTGCGGATCGATTTTGCACGCGTTCAGCTCAACTTCTTGGTGTCGCGTCGCGCGGACGTCAGCCGGCGCGGGCGTGATGGGTGTCATGGCGACAAGCCAGCTTGCATAGCTGTCGCACCATTCAGCCCGATCTTCGAACGGGGCGGTCGCGGCGGGCGCGGGCTCCACTGGCGGCGCGACCACCTCCTGCGCCACGGCGGCGATCGGGGCGGAAAGAAGCAAAAAAGCAGCAATTATGTGCGTTCTCATGAGGGTGATCCTTTCGGAAGCAACGCAATCGCCGCCGCACCGTTCCGGTATCTTGCCGATCTGCAACGTGCGGATTACCGTGCGCGCGCGAGTGGGGAGGATCAAATCATGACATCTGCAAAACGGGCGTTCGGCTGGCTGTTCGGCGCGTGTTTGCTCGTGTTCACGGCGTTTGCCGATGACGCGCTCGCGCAATCGCGCCCGTATGACATTTCGGCGCTTGAACCTTCGCTTCGCACTTCGGTCGAAAGCGCCCGTGACGCGCAAACGCGCGCGGTCCGGGCAGCGGCGCGTTCTCAGTTCGACGTTGCGGGCACGGTGCGCTTCAAAGGCAACGCCGACGATAGTTATGAAGGCGAAGGGTATGGCTCAGGCGCCAGCGCCAACCGTCATGGCTATGGAGTCATCTCCTGGGCCGACGGTGAGTATTACGCCGGCCAGCATCGTGGCGGTACGCCGAACGCGGGCGTCAAAGAAGGCTTCGGTGTCTACGCGTTCGCGGATGGCCGCATCTATGAAGGGCAGTGGCTGAACGAGCAGCGTCACGGTTTCGGCGTGCAATGGGATCCCGCAGGGCAAGTCGCTTTCGCCGGCGTCTGGAACAACGGCAACCCGCCCTGATCGGCGCTAACGGCGGCGTTTGCCGCGCTTGGTGTCGCGATCGCGCTTGCCGCCGCCGCGCCCGTCGCGGTGACCCTGCTTGCTCGGTCGCGACTTGCGCCAGCCTGGCGCGGGCGGCAGCGGGTCTGTCAGGAGGCTGAAGACGAGGCCGCCGGTGATCGGCGTCGCCTCTTCGAGCCGCACTTCGACGCGCATGCCGAGCTGGTAGCGCTCGCCTGAGTGTTCGCCGACGAGCGCGTGCGCGGCTTCATCGTGGATCCAGCGTTCGTTGCCGAGCGTGGAGATTGGCGCGAGGCCATCTGCTTGAGTTTCGTCAAGGCGTATGAAGAGGCCGAAGCGGGTGACGCCGGTGACGCGGCCTTCGAAATTGGAGCCGATGCGGTCTGCGAGGAACGAGCTGATGTAGCGCGCGGTGGCGTCGCGCTCGGCCGCCATCGATTTGCGCTCCATCTCGCTGATGTGCTCGGCGGTTTCCTCGTAGCGCGCCTCATCCTTATCGCTCGCGCCGTCTTCGCCCAGCTTCAGCGCGCGGATGAGGGCGCGGTGGATGGTGACGTCGG
>CAYUOC010000194.1:0-6732 GCA_964446305.1 uncultured Terricaulis sp.
CCGCGCGAACTGCTCTGGATCTTGGGCTGCGTGATCTACTTGCTCATGGTCGCCACCGGCTTCCTTGGCTACACGCTGCCGTGGGGCCAGATGTCGTTCTGGGGCGCGACCGTCATCACCAACCTCTTGGGCGCGCTGCCTCTGGTCGGGGAGAGCATCAAGAATTGGCTGATGGGCGGCTTCTCCGTCGATCAGCCGACGATCAACCGCTTCTTCTCGCTGCACTATCTGCTGCCGTTCGTGATCGCCGGCGTTGTCGGCTTGCACGTTTGGGCGCTGCACGAAGCCGGCCAGAACAACCCGGTCGGCGTCGACGTGAAGTCGAAGGCCGACACGGTGCCGTTCACGCCGCACGCGACGATCAAGGATCTGTTCGCGACAACGCTGTTCGTGATCCTGTTCGCGGTGTTCGTGTTCTACATGCCGGATGCGCTCGGCCACGCCGATAACTTCATCCCGGCTGACCCGCTGAAGACACCGCCGGAAATTGTGCCCGAATGGTACCTGCTGCCGTTCTACGCGATCCTGCGCGCGTTCGACTTCAACATCGGGCCCATCGATTCGAAGCTCGCCGGCGTGCTGGCGATGTTCGCCTCGATCGGCATCCTCTTCATCCTGCCTTGGCTCGATACCTCGCGCGTGCGCTCGATGCGCTACCGCCCGATCGCGCGCCAGTTCTTCGTGATCTTCGTGATTGTCTGCATCTTCCTCGGTTGGTGCGGTGGTCAGAACCCCGGCAACATCCTGCTGAAGGCTGGTCAGTTCCAGGCGACGCTGAGCTGGGTCGAAGGCGGCCAAGTCAGCGAGCGGCCGGTCGAAGCCAACGGCGCGGCCAATTGGGAAGAAGCGTCCAACGACGCGCAGGCCGAACTTCGTTCGAGCGGCGCGACGATGACGGCGGTGACCCGCACCGGCGCGACGACGGGCGTCGCCCGCAGCATCGCCGGTGGGGAAGTGCGCACGCGCACCGTCCAAGCCGAAACCGCCGACGAGCTCGAAACCGCGATTGGCGAAGTAAAGCAAGAAGTCGGTCAGGCCGCGCCGTTCTACACGGTTCAGCGTAGCTTCCCGCCGGCCTTCACCGTCACGAACTTCTCGCAGGTTCTGACGCTCTACTACTTCCTCTTCTTCCTTGTGATCCTGCCGATCCTCGGCCTGCGTGAGCGGCCTGAGCGCGTGCCGGACACTATCGCGAAACCCGTCACTGGCGGCGAAGCGCAGGGGGCATCGTAATGTTGCGCGCACTTACCGCCGCCGCGGCGCTGATCGTCGCCGGAGTTGGCGTGGCTTTCGCCGCCGTCCATGGCGAGGAGCCCGAAGAGTATCCGTTCTCGTTCCTGAGCCCGGTCGGGTCATACGACATGGCGGCCGTGCAACGCGGCTTCCAGGTCTACCAACAGGTCTGCTCGAACTGCCACTCCATGGACCACCTCTCGTATCGCCACCTCGGTGAGACCGGCGGCCCGTTCGCGCTCTACATGGTGCGCGATCACGAGACTGGTGAGATGGCGCCGCATATCGGCAGGCCAGCGCACGGCGGCACGTTCGTTCAAGTGACGGACAACCCGTACGTTCGCGCGATCGCCGCTGGCGTCACCATCAGCGACATCGATCCGAACTCTGGCCAACCGGCCGACCGTCCAGGTCGTATCTCGGATCGCTTCCGCCGTCCGTTCCCGAACCAGATTGCGGCTGCCGCCTCGAACGGTGGCGCGCCGCCGCCGGATCTTTCGGTGATCACGTCAGCCCGCCACGGCGGCGCGCGTTACATCCGCTCGCTGCTGATGGGCTATGACGGCGAAACCAAAGGCACGCTGCACCACAACCCGTACTTCCCGGGCGGGTGGCTCGCCATGGCGCCGCCGCTTGCGGAAGGCGCGGTGCCGTACTCCGATCCGGAAACGCCGCAGACGGTCGAGCAGTACGCCACCGACGTGTCGACGTTCCTGCAATGGGCCGCCGATCCGCATATGGAAGAGCGCAAGCGCCTCGGCATCGTGGTGCTGGCCTTCCTGTTCGCGCTCGCGGGCCTGCTCTATCTCTCATACAAGCAAGTCTGGCGCGGCGAGAGCCACTAAGCTCCGCGCGATAGCTTAAGCGACTGAACGGGGTGCGCATCCAGCGCGCCCCGTTTTCGCATCTCCTGGCCGAAGACAGGAGAACTCGGTCATGTCTGCGGAACGCGCGGGGCGGGGCGCGGCGATCATCGCCGCGCTTTTGTATGCACTGCTTTGGGGCGGCTCGACCGCCTACCTCTACGCCACCGGCGGCGACTGGATGTCGCCCATCTTCATCACAGCTATCTTTGGCGTCGGTTTGGGTGGCGCAGCTTGGCTGCTCACCCGCGGCGCTGATGCGCCTCGCATAGAAGTGGAGCGCCCCCCCATCGAGAGCGGTGCGGCCATCATCTATCTGGCGATTTATGCCGTCGTCTTCCTTGGCTTCGGCATGACCTGGGCGCGCCAAGTGTTTCCGCCCGGTTCCGAACAGGAAGGCTTGGTGTTGGCGCTGAAGCTCGTCGTGCACGTCGTGCTGCCCGCGCTCTTGCTCGTGTTCTTGGGGGCCAAGCTCGGTCCCATCACGCAACTCGGCCTCAGTGGCCGCAAGTTCTGGCGCACGCTGATCGTGCTTGGCGCGCTCATCTTGGCCATCGTCTGTGTGGTGACGCCCAGCCTGAAGGAAATTTCCGGCATCCCGCCGACATTCGAAACGATGATCTGGGCGCTGCCGCTGGGCTATGTCTGGATGACGCTCGAAGCCGGCGTGACGGAGGAGTTCCTGTTCCGCGGCGTGCTGCAAACGCGGCTTACGGCTTGGTTCAACTCAGCTTGGGCCGGCGTGATCGTAACGTCAGTGCTGTTCGGCCTCGCGCATGCGCCCGGTCTCTTCATGCGCGGCGGCCCGGGCGTCGATGGCTGGAGCACCGATCCGCTGCAGGTCATCGCGCACACCATCGCCGTGCTCTCGCCTATTGGGCTCACGTTCGGCTTGATCTATGCGCGCACAAAGTCGCTTCTCTTGGTCATCCTGCTGCACGGTCTTGTCGACTGGCTGCCGAACTTGGCCGATTTCGTCCAGACCTGGACGTAAAGCGCCTTCTACGGGGCGCTAGCGGTTACCGGCGCGATCGTCTCAACCGGAAGCGGCGTCACCATTGGCGCGCCGTTGATCGTCGGCGCGGCTGCGGCGTTCACGTCAATCGTTTCGCTTGGTAGCGGCTGACGCGCAGCTTCCGCCGGCGCGTATTGGATCACGCCATTCACACGGCCAGCGCGCGGGCCGCGTCGCACGGTGCTGCGTGACTCGCCGCCTGAAATCGCTTGGCCCAGGTATTGCGCCACATCGATCAGGCGCGGCGTGTCGCGCACGCCCGGATCGGGCACGTCGGCATAGAAGATGTGCTGACCAATGGTTTGCCGGCCTTGGCCGACGCGCGCCCAACGCGGGCGCACAGCGCGTGTGTGATAGAAGAGAGCGCCGCCTGTCGGATCGACCGAGCGCCCGCCGAGCACTTCGCGCGCAATCTGATCCGCGACCAGCCATTCCGGATCGGTCGCGACGCTTGAAGGATCGCGCGCAAGATTGACCACCGTACGCCGGTTCGGATCGCCGCGGTTCCACACCGAGAATTGTTTCGGCGAAAGGATCACCGTCGAAAGATCTTCGCCAAAGCGTGGGCCAATCCGGTTGACCATGACGTGCGCCACCGCGCGCATCCCGTCTTCGCCTTCGCTGCGCGCTTCACCCCAAACGGTGGCGGCAAGCAGGCGCACTTCTGCTTCGTTCAGCACAACCGGCGTTGTGTCAGTGATCGCGGTTCCGGAAGGTTCCTGCGGAACGAATCCGATGATCGACCGTTCGCCACGGACAACTTCGGCGAGCGCGTCCGGATAGAGCGCGAAGTTCATCGCCGCGGCAAGCACAAGCACGCCGCCCGCGCCGAGCGCGTGCAGCGATTGCTTGAGCGTGTGCGGCTTGGCGCGTGCACGCGACGTCTTCTTGTTGAAACGGGAAAGTCCGATCCAGCGAGCGGCCATCTTGGTCTCTCTACAGCGCGCGGCGCGGGCGCGCCGTGGTTGGAAAAATCAGGTTGGTGGACCCGCTCGCAGCACGCGCGGACACGCGGCGTGTTTTCTACTTGTCCACAAGGCGAGAATTGGGCGCGCCGCTGGCGAATACAGTCAAAAAGCCCCGGTTTTCCTTGCTTTTCTGTCAGAACTGGCCGTTCGACATAGTCTGCCAAGCAATGTTCCGGTTACGGCGCGTTCACGAACACCTGTAGAGGCGAGTTTCCACTTGGGAATGCTTCGCCATGACGACCGCAACTTCGATCGACGGCGCCGCAAGCGCCTATGTTCGCCACCGCTTCGTCCGCGCCTTCGGCGCCTCCTACATGGTGCTGTTCGTCGCCATCGTTTTCTTCGCGATCGCCATTGGCGTCGGAACCGCGTTCGCCTCCGGCAATGCGCTCCAAGTCTTGACGCTTCCGCTTGGCATCGCGCTGGCGCTGTTGCTTGCAGCGCTGTTCTTCTTCGTGCTCGGCGCCGCGGGCGCGCTTGCTGATAGCTTACCTCGCCGTGTCAGTGGCGCGCTGCTGGTTCTGCTGGGCGCCTATGTGGTCGCGGCGTCGATAGGGATGTTGCTGCTTAGCGCTGGGCGGTTGATGGGCGGTAGTCTCGATATCCCGCTCGACGATGCGCCTTGGTATGCAATCGCGTGCATTCTGGGCTTGGCGGTCGGTTACCAAACACTGCGCCACGCCTGGTGGCAGCTCACCGCGTCGCGCGCCGATTTTCTCGCCGTGCGCGGCTGGCGCGCGCCGCTATGGCATGTGCTCAGCACCTTCCGCCGCCAGCTTGGCTTGCCTGCGTTTCTCTCTTACGTCGGCAAAAAGCGCCTGCCGGCGACGGCGCTCTACTTCACGGTCGCGCTGCTCAACACCGGCCTCATCATGCTGCTGATGTTGCCGTTCATGTTCGGCTCGTTCACGGCCCAGGACGATCCGCTGATGGTCGCCGGCACGCTGATCGTTGTGTGCGGCTTGCTCGCGGCCAACATTTTTGGCGCCGGCAACATCGTCGCCCACCGCGCCGACGCGCGCGCCACCGCGCTCTACCAATCTGTCCGCGAGTGGGATGCACGCGCGCCCATGGTCTTCCTGCGCTCTTTCAATCAGGACGATGACCGCTTGCAGGTCACCGGCGGCGACGCCTTCGCGCGTTGGCCAGCCGGCATCAGCCGCTCGCGCACGCTCGACGAAATGCTGCTCGAACACGGTTCGCCCTACGGCCCCGTCATTGCCATCGGCGATCCGCGCGATCCCGTGCCGCCGCTCGGCGCCGCGCGCGTGTTCGTGCCCGAGCGCGGCAATGGCTGGCAAGACGTGGTGCGCGGGCTGGTCGACGCCTCGAAGTGCGTTGTGATGTGCCCCAACACCGGGCGCGGCGTGCAATGGGAACTCGATCTCATCGCATCGAGCACATCGCGGCTCAACGTGATTTTCCTCGCGTCGCCCGAACTCACCCGCGCCGACACGCTGGCGCTGTTCCAGCGCCTGGTGCCGAACCTGCCGGAGATCGCCGCCGATCAGACACCCATCGCCGCCTATGCGGAGCAGGGGCGCGACTGGCGCGTGCTCACCGCCAAGGCGCTCACCCTCAACGCCTACACCGCCGCGCTCAACACCTCGCTGCAGGCGCTGTTCGGGCTCGAAGGCGTTGCCCTTCGGCAAAACAAAAGGCCCCAGCCAGAAGCCGGGGCCTTGAATGTTGAAGCCGCGAAAGCCGCCTAACGAATCTCGTTCTGGCTCTTCACGATCTTGCCGACGAGCCCGTAGGCTTTCGCTTCGTCCGCCAGCATCCAGTAATCGCGATCGACGTCGCGCTTGATCTTGTCGGCCGGCTGGCCGGTCGCGTTGGCGAAGATCTGGTTCAGACGTTCGCGCATGCGCAGGATTTCACGCGCCTGGATTTCAACGTCCGACGCCATACCGCCGACGCCGCCGCGCGGTTCGTGCAGCAGGAAGCGCGTGTTCGGCAGGCAATAGCGGTTCTCGCGCTCGGCGGCGCAATAGATCAGAGCGCCGGCGCTCGCGACCCAGCCGGTGCCCAGCATGCGCACGGGTGCGTTGATGAACTTGATCACGTCGTGGATCATGTCGCCGCTCTCGACGTGGCCGCCGGGCGAGGAAATCACGAAGGTAATCGGATCGGCGTTCTGTGAGGCCAGCGCGAACAAGCGTTCCGTCACGCGGCGCGCCTGAATGTCGTTCACTTCGCCCGTCAGCATCACGACGCGCGCCTCAAACAGCGCCTTCTCGATCACGTCGGGGGCGTTGCGGCCATCCGCCGGGTTCTTTTCTTTGTCGTCTTCGTCGTCGAGGCGGGTGATCGAACCGATCATTGGGTAGGCTCCTGTCATGGCCGAACAGGTAGGCGGGTTCGCCCGGTTTTCCTAGAGCGCAGGGGCCGGCTGCCGCAGCGTTCCGGCCATCCTGTGGAAAACCCCGCATTTTCCATGCCTTGGCTTAACCATAGGGCCGGATCGCGTTAGTCCGGTGCGCCCATGAGCGACGTCTTCATCTCCTACAAGCGCGAGGACAAAGCCCGCGTCGAAGCGCTCTACACGCTTCTGCTCGATCTCGACGTCCCGGTTTGGTTCGACGCCGGTATTGAAGTCGGCGTCGAGTGGGAAGAACGCATCCTCGAACAACTCGCTCAGGCGAAAGCGGTG
>CAYUOC010000195.1:0-6732 GCA_964446305.1 uncultured Terricaulis sp.
ACACGGGGGCCGCGACGCATCACGCCTCCTTAGCCGCCGCGCGGCGCGATCACGACCGTGCCGGTTTCCGTGCGCGCCATAACGCCTGGGCGATACATGTCCTCGACCTGCGCCGCTGGCAGCGTGTAGCGGCCCGGTGTCACCGCACGCGCGATGTAGGCGTAGCGGAACTGTCCACGCAGGTTGGCCGAAGCCACATAGCGATCGTCGCGCATCTCCTGCACTTGCGTGTAGGTGATCGACCCAATCCAGGCGAACGGCCCGTTGCGCGTCGTGCCATCATAGCCCGTCGCGCCCGCGCCATCGCTTGGGTTGAGCAAGGTTTCGATCTCCAAACCAGCCGGCAGCAGATCGACGAGCACGGTTGGGAAGTTGCGCGCGCCTTCGGGCTGGCCCGAAAGCACAACGACAACGCGATCGCCTTGGCGCAACGAGCCGAGGTCAGCCAACGATCCATCGAGACGATAGACCGTCTTATCGATCGTATAGCCAGCGCGCATCGAGGGCGGCGCTTCGATCGGCGCGCCGGTGAGCGCCATCGTCCGCCACACCGGGCCGCGCGCCGCGTTGCGGAACACGAGGCCAGCGGCCAGCTGCTGCGCGTTCGCCATCGTGCGGCGTTCGGCCAAGGCTTGGCCGTTGAGCGTCACGTTGACCGGGCCTGCGCGCTCTTGCAGTGCGTTCGCCGCAAGCAGCAGCTGCACTTGCTCTTGCGTCATCAGATCGCCCGCGTCAGGCGCGTCACGCTCAAGGCGGCGGCGCAGACGATCGACCAACTCGGTCTCGCCCGCTTCAGCGGCCAACGCCAGCACGCCCGCGAGATCGCGCAGCGGCGTCTGATACCAGTCACCGATATTGCGATAGCCGAGCGCCTGCTCCGCCAGGCGGAAGGCGTTGCGCGAGCGCGCACGATCGCCCATGTGCGCCAGCGCCGCGCCGATCTGCGCCCGCGCCAGCGGCGAAGGCTCATTGTTCAAGCGGTTGTCGTGGAAGTAGCGGAGCTGACCAATGTCAGCTTCGCCCGCGCGCGCCAGAACGTAGAGCGCATAAGCGGCGGAACGTGAACGCAGCAGCTCGGTCGTGTCGTTCGAGCCGGGCCAGCGATACACTTCGAACTCGTATCGCACCGAGCCGAAGTCATTCAGACGCGCAACACGGCGCAGCGCCGCGTAGGCTTGCTGCATCGGTTGGCGCGGCACTGCATAGCCGGCGCGTTGCGCCCGCAACAAGAAGTCCGTCGCGTATGCGCCCAGCCACGGCGTCGCGTAGCCATCGCCAGAACTCCAAAGGCCGAATGAACCATCCGGCGCTTGGCGATCGAGCAATTGTGTCGCCGCCTCCTGGATACGACGGCGTATGCGCGGATCGGCTGTGCGGTTCGCTTCGGCCGCAAGCGTATTGTAGTAGAGCAGCGGCATCGCCACCGAGGTGAGCTGCTCAGTGCAGCCGTACGGATAGCGATAGAGCGAATCCAGCAACGGCGCCGGATCGATGCCTGCCAAGTTCGAGAACGAGATCAACGCTTGCGCGCTCGGCTGGAAGCCAGCCAAGGCATCGGAGGGCGCCCGCCACTGCGCGCCAGCCGCTTGCGGCTCGGTGCGCGTGATGGTGATCGGCAGGAACGGCGCCCGCGATTGGATGTTGTAGGTCCGTTCGACCGGCGTGAAGCCCTGCGGGCCCTCCAAGCGCAACCTGATGTCGCCAACACCAAGCGGACCACCCGTGATCGGGATCATCGCCTGTTGGCGATTGCCGCGTGTGAGGTTGAAGCGGCGCGGTTGTGCCTGGATTTGCGCTGTCGATGAGCCGCTGATCGTCACTGTGTAAGCGCCGTTCGGCCCTTCCACGTTGTCGATGTTCAGCGCGCCTTGCGCTTGATCGCCCGGCGCCAGGAAGCGCGGCAGGATCAGTTCAGCCACAACAGGATCGCGCACGACGATCTGCTCGGCATCTTGCCCCAACGCATTCTCGCTCCACGCCACGGCCATGAGCCGCAGCGTGCCGTTAAAATCAGGCACATCGATCGGAATCATGGCCCGGCCGCCGCGCACTTCGACGATGTCGGAGTAGAGCGAGACCGTGCGGGTCGGCACAACGGTTAGCCCCTCGCCACCAAGTGAGTCACCGCCTTGCCGTGCCGTCGCCGGCGCGCCGAGGTTCGGATTGAGCAAGCGGCCGTAATCGTCGCGAATTTCCACGCCCAGCGCGCGCCGGCCGAAGAAATAGTTCACCGGGTTCGGGCTTTCGTACTTGGTGATGTTGAGGATGCCCTCATCCACCAACGCGATCGCAACGCGCACGCGCTCGCCCGAGCCACCTCCGGTCACGCGCACAGGCACTTCGATGCGCGTCCGCGGACGAACATTCTGCAGGCCTTCGCCAGCTTCAACGGTGAGCGTCCGCCCACCCATATCAACCGGCACATACCCAACGCCAATCGCGCGGCGCGGCACTGGCAGATTCACCGGATCGCGCGGCGTCATCACGGTCACGAGCACATAAGCGCCCGAGCCCCACTCCGCCGTCACCGGCAGATCGATGGTCGCGCCGTCGGCGCCGACACGAACGGTGCGTGTTTCGATCACACGATCCGTCGCCACCACGATTTGCGCTTCTCCTGGGTACGGTGGGCGGATTTGCACACGCGCGCGCGCACCTGGACGCACCGGCTCTGTCGGCGCGACGACGCTGACCATGTCCGGCGTTTGATCATCATCAGCCGGGCCACCCCAACCGACGCCGAAGCGTTGCGAGGCGACGATCTGATCGCCGCGCCGCAGGATCAAACGATACGAGCCCGAGCGCAGCCCCTCTTCCGAGATGCGCAACGCTTGGCCGGCGCTGACATCAACGGTGGCGCCATCGACGGGAATGTCGCGCCCTGTCCGCCGCCAACGCCATTGGCCACCGTCCAGGTACCAGTCGTAATTCCATTCCTCGCGCACGACCTGCCACTGCACGCCGCGCACGGCGACGCGCTGGCCATTGCCGTTGAGCGCGATCACGTCAAAGCCAACGACTTCGCCTTGGCCTGCACGACGGTTCTCGAACGTCGGCTTCAAGCCGAAATAGAAATCGTTCAGGCGCACCGGCACCGTGAAGCTTTCGCGCACGACGCGCCCGCCCGGATCGGCAACGCTTGCGATCATGCGCGCGCGCAGCGGTTGCGTGACTTGCGGCTCTTCCGGCAGCTGGAACGAAAGCTGTGCGGCGCCGGCGCCATCCGTCACCGTGCCGGGCAGTTGGAAATAGCGCTCGTCGAAGCTCTCATCGGAGACGCCGAAGCTATACCCTTCCATCTCCGGGAACGGGTTCGGATCAATCATCAGCCGGCCTTCGGCTTCCACGGCGAGGCCAGAGCCCGGCGCGCCATAGAGGAAGTCAGCCTGCACGTTGATCGGACGCGATTGCCCGCGGCGAAGCACGTCTTCGCTCGCTTCGATCTGCACGCGCAGACGTTCCGGCACAAAGTCTTCAACCGACCAGCTCACAGAGCCGGCTATGGCTTCCTGCCCGTCGACAATCAGCTGCGCGCTCCAGACGCCACGCGGCGAAGAGCGATCGAGATCGATGTTCTTGGCAATCGCGCCAGCGTCCACGGCTTCCAACAGCCGAATGCGACGCGCCTCCGTGCCGTTCGGACGATAGACGACAAGCGTCGATTGCCGGTTCGAGATGGCCCGGCCGACTTGATCGCGAATGAGGCCAATGAGGCGCACACGCTCGCCCGGCCGATAGATGCCGCGCTCGGTGTAAAGATACGCATCGACGTCACCCGGCGCGCGCCGCCCGTCGACGCCGCGATCGGAGAGATCAAGACTCGGACGCTGCAGGTCAAGCGCGGCGAAATCGCCCTCGGCGCCATACGCCATGACGTAACGCGCGCGCGACGGGCCTTCACCGTTCACCAACGCGTCATTGAAGTGCACGCGGCCATCGCGGTCCGTCCGCGTCCGCGCCAGTTCCTCGTTGTTCGCCGCAATCAGCGTCAGCGTCACATTGCTCATCGGCCGCGCTGTGCGCAGCGAGCGCACGACGACGTCGAGCCCGGAGGCGCCGGAGAAGCTCTGCAGCGCCATGTCAGTGTAGAGGATCCAGCGGTAGGATGACGCTGGCGAGTCATAGTCGCTCTCGCCGCGCTGGCCTGCGCCCGGCGTAACGTCCTTCACCTTTACGACATAAGCGCCTGGCCGCATTTCGCGCAGCGCACCGGCCAGCGAAAATACGGTCGTCACCGCGCTATTTCTTACGCTGGTGTCGATATCGATCTCGCCCTTATAGACCGAGACACCGACGTCTTCGCCGGCGCTATTGAAACTCCAATAGCCCCAACCGCCCTCCTGATTATTGTCGCCCTGGTCGAGCTGATGCTGCGAGAGGATGCGATCCGGAACGCGCAGCACTTCGACTTCGATGCGCGCCACATTCACCGTTTCGATGGCGATGCCGTCCGCTTCCGAGCGCGGCAGGATCACGCCGCCGCCGGCGAAGCCGACATAAGCCGGACGGTCGCCAAAGGTGAGCGTGAAGGTTTCGTCGAATTCGGTGCGCTCGCCGGTCTGCGACGGCAGACCCTGGCGGATCGTGACTTGGCGCTCCGGCTCAAGCGGCAAGCCGCCGAGGCATAACAGATTGCCCGAAACGTCGACTTGGAACGGCGCCGCCGGCTCCAACTGCAGATAGTCGGCAAAGTTGACGGACGGGTCGGTCGAAAGATTCTGCGAGAATTCCAAGCACGCGCGCGGTTCGACGCGATCCATCTCAGCCCGCAGGCGCAAGAACGCCATGCCGTCGACTTCCGGCAAACCCGCACGCGGTGCGTTGGCGCCGCGTGCATTCTCAGCCGCGCCAATCGAGCCAAGCTGCGCGAAATCGAACGCCGGTGCGCCGAGCGAGACGCGCCCAAGCACCGCCCCACCCCACAAGCCAACGAGCAGCGCGATCGAACTCGCCAGCACGACGGACTTGTTCGCCACCGCCCAGTCGCGCGCAGGCGCTGCCCAGGACCAGTTCCATTTACGCGGGTCGACGCGCTCCGCGAGCGCTTTCCAATCGAAGGCCATGTCGCGCGTCTCCCACTCCCGCCCAGGGCGTCGGCATCATGCTTGCCCGAGGCTCGCGCAAGCGACAAGCCACCATTAAATTCCGGCAAAGTTTAGTTCGGCGCTGCTGTTGCGGTGCACGCGCGGTCATGTTTCAACAGATCCAATTAAAAATGACGCTGGCGGCGCCTTTGCCGCAAAGCGCGGGAGGATTTGATGAGCGACGCCGCCAAGCCCGGCTTTCCAGCGATGTCCATTGAGCAGGCGCACGCCATGCTTGCCGCACCGGGCTCACCGCTTGAGGTAGGCGAGGCGGACATCCGCGGTATCCGTATGAAAGTATGGAAGAACGCCCCGCCGACGCTGCGCGAAGTCTATGCACTCGGCGCCATGTTCGGGCCACGCGACCACCTGGTGTTCGAGGACGAACGCGCGACCGTCGCCGCCTTCCAGGCCGCCGCCAACAAGCTCTCTCACCAGCTCATCGCCGACGGCGTGAAGCCGGGCGACCGCGTCGCCATCATCATGCGCAACCTGCCGGAATGGCCGGTGGCGTTTTGGGCGGCGGTTCTCGCTGGGGCAATCGTCACCCCGCTTAATGCCTGGTGGACTGGCCCGGAGCTTGAGTACGGCCTCACCAATTCGGGCACCTCGCTCGCGATCGTCGACGTCGAGCGCTACGAGCGCATCCGCGAGCACATCGATAAGTGCCCTGACCTCCGCAAGATCTATGTCTCACGGTCGCGCGAAGAGATCGCTGACCCGCGAGTGACGAAGCTTGAGAGCTTCATCGGCGCCACCAATGACTGGGCATCGATTGCGCCAAGCGCGCCGCCCGCGCTCCCGGCAAGCCCGGATGATGATGTCGCCATCTTCTACACCTCCGGCACCACAGGAAATCCGAAGGGCGCGATCATCTCGCACCGGAACATCATCTCAAACATGTTCAACGGCGTGAACGCACAAGCGCGCGCGTTCCTGCGCCGCGGTGAAGCGCCACCCGCGCCCGATCCGAACGGCCCGCAGAAGGCCTTCCTGATCTCGGTGCCGTTCTTCCACGCGACCGGCTGCTTCGCCATCATGATCCCATCGATGATGACGGGAAATAAGATCGTCATGCAGCGCCGCTGGGATTGCGACCAAGCGCTGCCGCTGATGGAGAGAGAGAAGGTCACGCATTTCGGCGGTGTGCCAACGATTGCATGGCAGGTGCTCGAGCATCCGAAGATCGACGACTATGATCTCTCCTCTATCGAAGGCGTGAGCTATGGCGGCGCGCCCGCCGCGCCTGAGCTCGTGAACCGGATCAAGGCCCGCTTCCCGACCGCGCAACCGGGTCAAGGCTGGGGCATGACGGAAACCTCGGCCACGGCCGTCTCCAACGGCGCCGAAGACTATATGCGTAAGCCCGCCTCCACCGGCGTGCCCTCCGCGACGGGCGAAGCCAAGATCGTCGACGACAAAGGCAACGAGCTGCCGCGCGGCGAAGTCGGCGAGCTTTGGTACAAGGGTCCGATCGTCGTGCGCGGCTACTGGCAGAACGAAAAAGCCACCGCCGAAACCTTCGTCGACGGCTGGGTCAAAACCGGCGACCTCGCCAAGATGGACGATGAAGGCTTCATTTATATCGTCGATCGCGCCAAGGACATGCTGATCCGCGGCGGCGAAAACATCTACTGCGTCGAGGTCG
>CAYUOC010000196.1:0-1136 GCA_964446305.1 uncultured Terricaulis sp.
TCCACGGCAGCCGTCAGCCGCGCGATTTCTTGTTCGCGCAGCAGGTCGATCTTTTGATGCAATGTCTCGATCTCGAGCTCCGCCTTGCAATTGATGTCGAAGTCTTCGATGCCGCGCCACCGGTCGATCTCGGATTGCCGGTTCTGGCTCATCATGATGATCGGCGCGGTATAAGCAGCCTGAAACGAGAGCAGCAGGTTCAGCAGGATGAACGGGTAGGGATCGACGCGATCCGTGCTCAGCACGTTGAACACGAGCCACGCAATAAGCACTGCGCTTTGGATCATCACGAAGCGCCAAGAGCCGACAACCGAAGCGACCGCGTCGGCGGCGCTCTCACCCCAGGACCGCGCCGCCTCGGGCGAACCGCGCGCTTTGCGTTCATGCGCCTTGGCCCGCAACGCACTCAACACTTCCTGGACGTTCGTCATGCCGCCGCTCCTCGCTGGAGCGCCGATCTTACTCCTCTGGATCGCCGAACACAGCGTTGAACGCCGCGACAGCGGCGCGCGGCCCCTGCGGATGCGCCCACACGCCGGCGGACACCGCGAGGAAGTCCGCGCCCGCCCGCACCAGCGGCTCGGCATTCTCAACATTGATGCCGCCGATCGCCACGCACGGCGTCTCCATCGTCTCCTGCCAGATGCTCAAAATCTCCGGCTCCGCCCAGTGTGACGGATCTTTGGTGCCGGTCGGATAGAACGCGCCAAACGCCACATAGTCAGCGCCAGCCTCTGCCGCGTCGTACGCGAGATCGCGCGAGTTGTGGCACGTCACGCCAACAATGCGGTCCTTGCCCATAAGCCGCCGCGCTTCGGCGTACGTCGCATCGCTCTGTCCCACATGCACGCCGTCGGCTTCGAGGCGCGCGGCGAGATCGGGCCGGTCGTTGACGATGAAGGCAGCGCCCGCCGCTTGCACAATCGGCCTTAGCGCCGCGCCCACGCGCAACACATGCTCATCCGGCGCGCCTTTCAACCGCAGCTGCACGGCCGCCACGTCGCCACCCGCGAGCGCCGCCTCCAATTCGCGTGACCAACTCAAGGCTTCGATGGACGGCGGCGTGATCAGATAGAGACGGGTGCGATGCGGCATTGGGCTTCCAAGTGAGAGGCGCCGCCAGTTTAGGCGATGAA
>CAYUOC010000196.1:1236-4250 GCA_964446305.1 uncultured Terricaulis sp.
GGCGTGCCGCCCATGGGTGCGCCGCCGCTGAAGCCGCCGCCTGGCGGATTGCCGTATTTGTTCGCCTCAGGCTTACCCGGCATGCAGCCCAGATCGACGAACATGAAGAGGTTGATGAGCTGCAGCAGCACGAACCACAGCGTGATCGAGGACGCCACGCGCTCAAAGCTCTCGCCCGTTGCCGCGCCGCCGATCACGGTCGTCAGGATCATCGTCAGCGGCACGAAAGGCAGCAACGTCATGAGCCCGCTGCGGCCGCGATCGTGGAAGCGTTTCACCTGCAGTGCGCTGCCGATCCATCCCATGAGGAACAACGGCACGCCGAACGTGATGCCCATCGAAGAGATGAGCTGCATCATGTCGGCGGGTGTTTTCGGTGGCGGCCCTGACGGCATCGTCAGCAGCCCAAGCGTGAACAGCAGCATCGCACCGCCGAAGCCGGCGATGAGGCAGCCAAGCCAATACTGGACGCGATTGATGCGCCCGTTGAAGCCAAACAGAAGAGAAACCACGAGCCGCCGCTCCCGCGCGTAATTCGGCCACGAAAATAGCCGGGATGAATTAACATCCCGGCTAAAATCATAACTTTCGTGGTTAAGCCCTACCGCAGCAGCGTTTACGCTGCTTGCTTCTCCAGCTTCTCGTTCCACTGACCTTGTGAGGCGAGGCCGTTCATGCGCGCGCGATGCAGGAAGGCGCGTTGCGCAGCAGCCGTGTTTTCGCTCTTGCCGCTCCAGGCCTTCTGCGGCGCCGCTTGCAGCGCGCGGCCGTAGGAGAACGTCATCTTCCACGGGAAGCCGCCGATCTCGTTCATGCGCGAGAGGTGCGCCGTGGCCAGTTCGTCCGATTGGCCGCCTGAGAGATAAGCGATCCCCGGCACCGCGCTCGGCACCGTCGACTTGAGCGCCGCGATCGTGCGTTCGGCGACTTCGTCGACCGAAGCTTGGCGCACACTGCCTTTGCCGGAAACAACCATGTTCGGCTTCAGCACAATGCCTTCCAGCGCCACCCGCTGTTCAGCCAATTCGTTGAACACGGTCTGCAGTACCCAGCGCGTGACTTCATCGCAGCGCGCCGCATCGTGATTGCCGTCCATCAGCACTTCCGGCTCGACGATCGGCACGATCTGCTCTTGCTGGCAGATGCGGGCGTAGCGGGCGAGCGCGTGCGCGTTCGACTTGACGCAGGTCCAGGTCGGGATGCCGTCGGCGATATCAATCACCGCGCGCCACTTCGCGAAGCGCGCGCCTTGCTCGTAATAGCTGCGCAGGCGCTTGGAGAGGCCGTCGAGCCCCTTGGTCACCGTCTCATTCGGGAAGCCGGCCATCTTGGTCGCGCCCTTGTCGACCTTGATCCCCGGGATCGAGCCGGCGGCGGAGATGATATCGACCAGCGGCGTGCCGTCGGCGGCCTTCTGGAACAGCGTCTCTTCGAACAGGATGACGCCCGAAATGTACTTCATCGCGTCATTGGCGCGGAACATCAGCTCGCGATAGTCGCGGCGATTGTCCTCGGTGTTTTCCACCCCGATCGCGTCGAAGCGCTTCTTGATCGTGCCCGTGGATTCGTCCGCCGCCAGAATACCCCGGCCCGGCGCCACCATGGCTTCCGCCACCTTGTTCAAGTCGTCGAGATTCACTGCTCGCCCCGTCAGATTGAATTGGATGCGGGGTGTCTAACCCAGGCGTCAGAAAAACGCCACGCCGGGCAGGGACATGGGGAAAAAGTATCGCAGCAGGGCAGTTATGCGGGCCCATAAGGCCCGCAATTCTGTGGCTAAGCGGGCTTCGCCAACTCAGCCTCGAGCACTGAAACCAGGCGCGGATCGTCCGCCGCCACGTCCGGTGAGAAGCGCGCGACGACTTCGCCGTTCCGGCCCACCACGAACTTCTCGAAGTTCCAGAGGATGCCTGGCGCTGCGCCGCCAAGGTTCTTGCCGGCGAGGCGTTCGCGGAACGGACCTTCGCCCGTCGCCTTCGGTTGCGCCGCGATCAGAGCCGCGTAGAGCGGGTGTTGGTCGTCGCCGGCAACGGAAATCTTCGAGTACATCGGAAAATCGACCGCGTAGGTCGATTGGCAGAAGTCGGCGATCTCGGCGTCGGTGCCCGGCTCTTGGCCGAGGAAGTTGTTCGCCGGGAAGCCAAGCACTTCGAGGCCGGCGCCGCGTTTATCCGCGAACAGCTTTTCCAAGCCGGCATATTGCGGCGTCAGCCCGCACTTCGACGCGACGTTCACGATCAAGAGCACTTTGCCCTTGTGTGCGGCGAGCGTATCGGCGCCGCCATCGATGCGCTTCAGCGGAATGTCCTGCACTGACGTCATGATCTTCTCTCCTAGCGCTTGAGCGCTTCAACACCAGGAAGGGCCTTGCCTTCCATCCATTCCAAGAACGCACCGCCCGCCGTCGAGACGAACGTGAAATCGCCCGCGACGCCTGCGTGATTTAGGGCGGCCACCGTATCGCCGCCACCCGCGACCGCGATCAGCTTGCCGCTTTTTGCGAGTTCGGCCGCTTCTTGTGCAGCGATGACTGTCGCCTGATCGAACGGCGGTACTTCGAACACGCCGAGCGGCCCGTTCCAGATCAAGGTGTGCGAATGCTTCATCGCCTCGCGCAACTTGCGCACGGTCTTTTCCCCGGCGTCCAAAATCTTCTCGTCGGCGCCGATCTCGTCCAGCCCGCAAATCCGCGCTTCCGCATGCGGCTTCACTTCTTTGGCGACGACGACATCAAGCGGCAGCAAGATTTCGCACTTGCCCTTCGCCGCAGCCAGAATCGCGCGCGCAGTCTCGGCCATGTCCTTCTCTGCGAGCGAGCCGCCGATCTCAACGCCTTGCGCATAAAGGAACGTGTTCGCCATGCCGCCGCCGATGGCGAGCTTGTCGAGCTTGTTGATCAGGTTCTGCAGCAGATCGAGCTTGGTCGAAACCTTCGCGCCGCCGACGATGCCCAGCACCGGCCGCTTCGGTGTGCCGAGTGCAGCCTCCAGCGCATCCAGCTCCCGCTCCATCTG
>CAYUOC010000196.1:4350-6596 GCA_964446305.1 uncultured Terricaulis sp.
AAGTGCGCCAGCAGCGCCACTTTGCAGCCTTTCGCGGCGAGCGCCTGAATCGTCGGCAGCGCCGCGCGCAGGCGCGTGTCATCGCTCACCGCGCCATCTTGCATCGGCACGTTGAAATCCACGCGCACCAGCGCCGTCTTGCCAAATGGCGCGTCTTCAATCCGGCGAAAACTCACGTCGTTCCTCCAAGCATCGTGCCGATCCAATAGGCGAGGGCCAGCACCACCGCAATCATCGCCACCGCAATGGCGCCCTGCGTCAGGCGCGTTTTGAGTGGCATCGCCGCGAGTGGCCGACGCCGCGTCCAACCCCACGCCGCCACCGCTGCGGCGAACACCATGACGCCCCATAGCGGCGCAAGCCCAACCCATCCCGCGATCAACGCCAAAAGCGCGAACGCGAGGTCGGAGCCCGCCGAGCCGATATTTGGTCGCCGCTTCTGCATCGGCTCACCCGATCAGAAAGTCTTTCTTGCCGAGTTCGATGCCCTCAGAGCGCAGAATGTCGTAGGCGGTCACGAGGTGGAAGTAGAAGTTCGGGATCGCCCACTGGTTCACATAGTCGAGGCCGGAGAATTTCAGTTCGCTGCCTGGGATTTTGATCGTGACCTCGCGCGTCTCCGAGCCTTCGAACTGTTCGGGCGTGTAGCTTTCAACAATTCCGATCACTCTTTTGATCCGCGCCTGCAGTTGCGCGATGGTGATTTCCGTATCCTCGATCGCTTCGATCTGCCGGCCGGCCAGGCGCGCGACGCTGCCCTTGGCGTGATCGGTGGCGATCTGAATTTGCTTCGTCAGCGGAAACATGTCCGGCGCGAGCCGCGCGCTCAGCAGCGCTTCCGGATCGGCGCCTTTCGCCTTCGCCTGCTTCTCGGCGTTCGCCAGGATCGACGACAGGTTGTTCAGCATGCGCACGAAAACGGCCGCGCTCACGGCGTGCATCGAAATTTTGGTCATGGACTAGATGATTTCCCCGGCAACCAAGCCGAGCCAATACGAGCCGACCTGTATGGAAATGATCGTGACGAAGCCGAGGGTCATCACCGTCGCCCACGTCGCGCCGCGCAACCGGTTCAGCACCGAGTTCCGCGTGACGGTCCAATAGGCCAGCATCGAGATCGCCGCCAGTGCCGTCAGCCACACCGGCGCGTCGAAAAGGCCGCAGGCGAATGCTGCAAGCGCGAAGCAAAGCTCCGTCATTGCGTTCGCAAAGCTGTAATAGTGGCGCTTGACGACCATGCGCACGATTGGTGCACGACGAGCGCGTTAACGCTCTAGTTCACACCCTGCGCGCTTACGGGCGCAGCGCGTTCAACACGAACGCGAGCAGCCAGCCGATCCACGGAAACGAAATGCCGCTCAGCACCGCGATCGTCACCGATTTCGCGTCCGTGCCCGTAAGCCGCCGCGCGAGATAAAACTCACTCGCCACCCAAGCCGCGGCAAAGCCGATGAAGAAGATGCGATAGCTGAGCTCCATATGCTCAACCGCCAGCAACGCCGTGCCCAAGCCAACGCCCATCCCCCAAAGCTGACCTTTGGCGACCGGCGTGAGGTAGGGGAGGCGGAGTTTGGGCAGTTTCATTGCGCAGAGGATCGCTGAAACAGGGATGCGCCGCTTTCCGGATCTCGAAGGCGAGTGACCGTGGACGTGCTGGCGAAGAGCGTCTCGCCCGCCACCTCTATGTAGAGGTGTTCCCACTCTTCGCTCAGGTCGCGGCCATAGGTTGTTTTATCCGTGACGACGGATGATCCGTCGTCAAAGTCGATGGCCGTTGGAACGCCGCCTCGGTCTTGCAGAATTTGAGCGATGGTGAAGCCACGACCGGGGACGAGCTTGCCAGGTCCCTGATCGCGGTACTTCGGCATCCTAAATCAGCTTGCTCATCGCCACGGCCGTGTCGGCCATGCGGTTCGAGAAGCCCCACTCGTTGTCGTACCAGCTCAAGACCGAGCAGAATTTGCCTTCCATGACCTTCGTCTGATCGTTGTGGAAGATCGACGAATGCGGATCGTGGTTGAAGTCCATCGAGACGTTCGGGTGATCGGTGTTGCCGAGCACGCCCTTGAGCGCGCCTTCCGAAGCCGCTTTGATCGCCGCGTTGATCTCTTCCTTCGTCGTCGCGCGCTTCGCCACGAACTTGAAGTCCACCACGGAAACGTTCGGCGTCGGCACGCGGATCGAGATGCCGTCGAGCTTGCCCTTCAGATCCGGGATCACCAGGCCGATCGCCTTCGCGGCGCCGG
>CAYUOC010000197.1:0-6404 GCA_964446305.1 uncultured Terricaulis sp.
TGCTCAAATGGCTGCGCGCGGGCGAGGCGCTCATGCGTCATCTGCTGCTGATCGAAGCCGCACACTACGCGCGCCCCAACACGCGCCCTCTCCTGCGCGCCGCACGCAAACGCGCACGCCGTCTCATGACGTTCGAGCCCGATAAGCCGGAAGCCTGGCGCGTCAGTTTCCGCTGCCTCTTGGACCGCCGGCTTCCAGCCGGCACGTCACGCAAAACCCAAACACAATGCCGGCTGGAAGCCGGCGGTCCGAAAACACGCCGCCCGCGTCTCTCCCGAGAAGAACGCTGGTGCGCCGAGCATCGTCCGCGCCCAAAATTCTACAATTCCTGGCCCCTCGCCGAACGCGCCGAAGCCATGCTCCGCGCCTTCAACAATCCCGAGCCCTACGCCAAACGTCTCGCCGCGCGCCTCCACGCTACGCCCCATCGCGCGCGCGAACTCACGCGCCATCCGCCAAACCTGCCGCACATGATCGACGATTTCGAAACACTACAAGCCGAAGCGCACACCGCGCGAAGGCGTTTCGAAAGCGGCTAGGCCGAGCGCTTCAGCGCTCCACGCTCCACCGAGTCATCCAGCACACCCGGCGCATCCCAAGCGCCCTCCGGCCTGAGCAACGTCATCGCCGGCGCATCAAGCGTGATCGCATCCGCGCGCGCTGGCAGCTCCGCGACCACCTCAACATACTCACGATCCGAAAACCGAAACGCCGGCCGCCCCTCGCGCAAACGAAACCCCGCACACCGCTCCCAAAAGCCAAGCAGCCGCGGCTCGATATGCCCTAAGATGTAGCGATACCCCTTCCGCGCCGCGATCGCCGCACTCGCCTCCCAAAGCTTGTGCGCAACCCCGCTCTCGCGATAGCGCCTGAGCACCGCCGCGCGCTCTAGTTTAGCGAACTCCGCAAACCAGCGAATGCGAATAGCCCCCACAGGCTCGCGCCCGATGCGCGCAACCAAATGCGTCGCGCCGGACAAATCATTGCCGTCGAACTCTTCCTCGAACGGACAATCCTGCTCGCCCACATAAACAATGCCGCGCAACGCATAAATTTGCGGCAGCTGATCCAGCGTGCGCACAACCTCCACGGCGATCGCGCTCACGCGGCAGCAGCTTTCGCATCAAGCCCGATCAAAGGAGCGTCCCGCCCATCGTATCGCGCCAGTTGCGGATCACCCGGCACCGGCGTGAAGCCAAGCGTGCCAAAAATCAGCCGCGCGCCATCATCCGTCGCCGCGCGCGTATACCCGGGCATCGCCCAGAACAAGGTCTCACGCACCGCGATCGAAGCCTTCACCGCGCGCCCCGCGCCTTTATCCGTCGAACCAACAAAACCCCACGCATATCCCCCCGCCGGCGTTTCGCGCGGCCGGCAGATGAGCTCCGGATCAGGGTGCAACGTATCGAAGCGCCCTTCATCAAGCGCGCGCATCCCCTCGGGCCGCACCAAAAAGAACGCCGTCATCCCCGTAACGACGCCATTCTCACGCGCCACAAAAACGCTCGCGCCGGTAATGTCCTGCACCATGCGCAGCGTCGCTTCACTGACGACATCTTCGGAGATCAGCCGCGCACACAGCGCCCGCGCCTGCGCGATGTCTTCTCTTCCCGCCAGCGCCACCCCGCAATACGCCGCCACCGCATTGATCATGCGCGGGTCCGAGCATTTTCCCTCGGGGTCAACGAACCGCGAAAAGCCGGAGAGATCCATGCAACCTGCGCCTGTTAGCGATGCCCGCTATAGTTGTATATCTTGCATCCAGTAGTTGCAAGACGATTCTCTGCGGCTTGATCGTCGATCTTAGCCGCCTCACGTACAGCTGATGCTCGGGCTCGCGCCAAAACCCGCAACGAAAACGCCGCCGGCCAAACGCTGGCGCAACTATTACCGCGTCTACCATGTGCTCGATCTCTATCGCCTCGGCACCATCTTCCCCGGCATCCACGCCGGCCCCGATGCGTTTCCCAGTCAGGAGATCGCCGAGCAGCACGCGACTGAATTCCTCGCCGCGATCAATCCGCCAGGCCGTTGGCTCATGGATTTCGCTGGCGCCTTCCCGGAAGGCGACGCTGCGAACTGAGGATGCTACGGAGGGGTATGCGTATTCTTCTCTTGGCCCTCGCCCTCGCGGCCTGCTCTCCCGCCAGCACGACCAGCGAACCTGCGCCTGAAACCGCTGCAGCCAACGAAGCGGCCGTCAACGTCGATGCCGCGGCCCTAGGCGCCTCGCCGCAGCCAGGCGCCTGGACGTTCCGCGTTGATGAAGGCACGCACGCCGCCGGTTTCGGGCCACCCGAGAGCGAGTATTTGCTCACCATCGTCTGCGAAGCGCCGAGCGGCAAACTTACACTGACGAGTTCGCACGAGCTTTCGCCCGATCAAGACACGACGCTGCGCATCATCACCGCGGTGCAAACGCTCGACCTCCCTGCGCGCTCGTTCAACGAGGGCCTGCCGAGCGTCAACGCCGAAGTGCTCGATGACGCGCCGGCGAAAATACCGCTGATCAGCATGCTCGGCGCACCAACGGATCGCTTCGCCATTGAGGTTGGCAGCGAAGCCATGGTCTTTCCTTGGGACGAGAGCATCGCCCAGGCGCTGACCGCCTGCCGATAGCGCATCCAATTGCGGCTGACATGCATCTCAAGGGCATGTTGAGACCTCTCTTTGCCGCGCTCGCCCTTTCCGCCTGCGCAACCGCGCCTGAATCCTCTTCGCCCGTTGGCCGGCTCTATCACTACGTCCGCTCCAACCATGACGGCTCGTTGCCGGAGCAGATCTATCAGTACCGCGCAAGCGCGGCGCGGCTCGAAGTCGGCAAGATGGTTTCCAACTGCACCAACGCGGCGTTCGTCACGGCTGATCTCGACCTCGCGCGTGGACAACCGCGTGAGCTTGTCGGCGGCAGGCTCGGGCGCGATCTCAATCAGGAGGCGTTCGCCTGGCTCACCTATGATGCCGCGTCTCGCGAGCTTCACGCCCGCATCCCGCAAGCAGGTATCGACACGCGAGTCTCGGTCGATGGCGAGCCGTGGATCATCTATGATTTCGACCTCTCAGAGTTGAATGCGCGCTTCGCTGGCCGCGCTCCCGTCCGAGAAGATTTCCGCTTCGCGGTGACGCTCATCTGGCCGGAGGAAGGCGCGGCTAGCCCCTTCCGCAATCTCGGCTGGGCCAATGCGCGCTTCGCGGGGGCGGAGCCGCGTCTCGGCCGCGATGCAGTGCGTTTTGAGGTGAGCGGCGGACTGAACGGCCGGCTCTGGCTGGATGCGCGTGAAGGCCATGTGCTTGAAGCAAGCTTTGCCGAACCTAATCACATGGAATACGAAAACTTCCGTCTCGTTCTGCAAAGCATCGAAGATGACGGCGCCGCAAGCTGGCGTGAGGCGCGCGCTGCGCATTGGCGCGCCTGCCCATAAATTGCCCCGGCTCTGAAATGAACGCGCAACATCGCCGCAACACGCCGCGCGTAAACCGGAACCCTCATTGGAGGGACCGATGAAACGCCAAGCCGCCTACCTGATCACGATCCTGCTCGCAATCGCGCCACTTCTACCCACGCTCGCCGCCGCCGCGACCGCCTGACATGTTTCGCTTCCGCGCGAACACGCTTATGTCTCGCGCTGGAGGCAATGGATGGGC
This sequence comes from uncultured Terricaulis sp., assembly GCA_964446305.1. GTDB lineage: Bacteria > Pseudomonadota > Alphaproteobacteria > Caulobacterales > Aquidulcibacteraceae > Vitreimonas. Next base: position 3,646 of record CAYUOC010000197.1, read on the forward strand.
CCGCTTGAGCGGATCGCGCGCGAGATCAGATTTCTGGACGGCCTGGCGCGTACGCTATTTTCGGTACGCTCAATCGATCCCGAGTCCGATTTCCTGATCTGCGACGACTTCGAAGCGGCCGTCGACAAGTACGCCGATCACACTGCAATGGTGTTCGAAGGCGAACGCTACACCTACCGCCAGCTCGATGCGCTCGCGAACCGCTTCGCGGCGTGGGCCGATGCCCAAGGCCTGAAGCACGGCGATACGGTCGCGCTCCTGTTGCCGAACCGCGCCGAATACATCCCGGCCTGGGCCGGCCTCACCAAGCTCGGCGTCGCCGTTGCGCTGATCAACAACAATTTGACAGGCGCGGCGCTCGCGCACTGCCTCTCGATCTCCAACGCCGATCATGTCATCACTGACAATGAAGGCCTGGCCGCATCGGAAACGATCCGCGCGGGGCTGGCGCGGCCGTTGAAGTATTGGGTGATCGACCCCGAATTTCCGCAAGCTGCCGATCGCCACGCGCTTGATCTGCGCGAACCGAAACTCGCGCCAGATCGCCCCGCGAAAGGCCGCCGCGCAGGCTTGAAAGCGCGCGATATCGCGCTCTACATCTTCACCTCCGGCACCACCGGCATGCCGAAGGCGGCGAAAATCACGCACATGCGAGCGCAACTTTACATGCGCAGCTTCGCCGCCGCGACGAAGGCGAACGCCGAGGACAACATCTACTGCGTGCTGCCGCTCTATCACGCGACGGGCGGGTTGTGCGGCGTCGGCTCCGCGTTGCTGAACGGCGGCACGGTTGTGCTGCGCCGAAAGTTTTCGGCGACACACTTCTGGGATGACGTCATCGACAACCATTGCACGATGTTCGTCTATATCGGCGAGCTCTGCCGCTATCTGGTCAACCAGGATCCGAGCCCCAAGGACCGCGCGCACAAGCTGCGCCTCGCCTTCGGCAACGGCTTGCGGCCCGAGGTTTGGGAAGAGTTTCAAGCGCGCTTTGCTGTCCCGCGGATCATGGAGTTCTACGGCTCCACCGAAGGCAATGTCTCGATGTTCAACTTCGATGGCCAGCCCGGCGCCATCGGACGCGTGCCACCCTATCTGCAACGCAATTTCGCGGTGCGGTTGGTGAAATTCGATGTCGAAGCCGAAATGCCGGTGCGCGATGAAAACGGCCTTTGCGTATTGTGCGCGCCGGGTGAAGTCGGCGAAGCCGTTGGCTTGATCAAGGACGATGCGCGCCACAACTACACCGGCTACGCCGACAAAGCCGCGTCCGAGCGCAAAATTCTTCGCGATGTCATTGAAAAGGGCGACGCTTGGTTCCGCACCGGCGATCTGATGCGCCAGGACAAGGACGGTTATTTCTATTTCGTCGATCGCATCGGCGATACGTTCCGCTGGAAAGGCGAAAACGTCTCGACGACGGAGGTGGCCGAAGTGATCTCCCGCTATCCCGGCGTCGACGAAGCCAATGTCTACGGCGTCAAGATCGACAGAATTGACGGACGCGCCGGCATGGCCGCGATCACGCCGGGAGAAGACTTCAAGCTCGATGGCTTGCGCGACTATCTAGTGCGCGAGCTGCCAAGTTATGCGCGGCCGATCTTTGTCCGTATAACGCCGGCGATTGAGACCACGGGCACGTTCAAGTTCCGGAAAATCGATCTTGTTCGCGATGGCTTCGATCCCGCCAAGATCGAGCAAAAGCTCTACTTCGATCACCCTGATGCAAACCGCTATGTGCCGCTCACGCACGAACTCTTCGCTCAGATTCAAGGCGGCGCGTTCAAACTCTAGGGCTCAAAGATCGCCGCGTAGCTTTCGCCGATGCGCTCCAAACGCGCTTTGCGGCCATAGGCTGCCTCAAGCGCGGCCGGCGTTAGCGCCGCTTGTGACGCACCTTCGGCGACGACAGCGCCGGATTTGAGCAGCACGACGCGATGCGCTGTGCTCGCAGCGAGCGCGATGTCATGAGTGGAGAAGACCACAGCGCCGCCGTTTGTCGCGTGAGCACGTACGATGTCCGCGACTCCGATCGCCTGCGCCGGATCGAGCCCCGCCGTTGGCTCATCAAGCAGAAGCAGCGGCGCGTGCTGGGCAATGGCGCGGGCGAGATGCGCGCGCGCCTTTTCGCCACCGGAGAGCTCATCCATGCGCCGATGACGCAGTATGGAAAGACTGCACGCTTCGATGGCGGCATCGACAGCTGCTTGATCCACCGGCGCCAACCGATCTGGCGCGGCGCCGTGCGCGAAGCGGCCGAGCGCCACCAACGCTTCTACCCTGATCGGCCAGATCGATTGCGGGCGTTGCGGCAGATATGCGGCGCGAAGCGCGCGATCGCGGGCGGAGAGCATGTCAGGCCGCGCGCCGCCGAGCGCAAATTCGCCTTGAACGGCGATGAGTCCAAGCGCCCCGCGCAGCAGCGTGGTTTTGCCAGCGCCGTTTGGTCCGAGCAAAGCGATGATCTCACCGGCGCCGACCTCGAGCGACACGTCATCGAGCGCGCGCACGGCGCCGAGGCTCGCGCTTACGCCCTTGAGGGAAAGCAAAGCGCTCATGCGTCGCCTCCCCGTGAGGCGAGACGCGCGGCGATCAACGCGAACACCGGCCCGCCAATGAGCGCGGCGGCGACGCCGAGTTTCAGTTCTGTGTCCGTCGGCAAGAGACGCACGATGATATCCGCGCACACAAGGAGCGCGCCGCCGGCGAGAGCGCTGGGCAAGAGCAAGCGCGCGGGATCGTGGCCAGCGAGGGCGCGC